>CAZPXM010000072.1:0-18584 GCA_964591015.1 uncultured Gemmatimonadaceae bacterium | reverse complement strand
GTGTTGTCCTTGTCGAGCACGATGCGCTTGGCGCGACCCAGGTCTTCCAGGGTGACGTTCTCCAGCTTCAGGCCGGCCTCCTCGGAGATCACGCGCCCACCGGTAAGCGTCGCGATGTCCTGCAGCATCGCCTTGCGGCGATCGCCGAAGCCGGGGGCCTTCGCTGCCGCCGCACGCAGCGTGCCGCGGATCTTGTTCACCACGAGCGTTGCCAGCGCCTCGCCTTCCATGTCCTCGGCGATGATGAGCAACGGCTTGCCCAGCTGGGCCACCTTCTCGAGGATCGGCAGCAGGTCGCGCATGCTCGAGATCTTCTTGTCGTGAATCAGGACGTACGCGTCCTCGAGCACCGCTTCCATCGTCTCCTGGTCGGTGACGAAATAGGGCGACAGATAGCCGCGGTCGAACTGCATGCCCTCGACCACCTCCAGGGCCGTGGTGGTCGCCTTCGCCTCTTCGACCGTGATCACCCCGTCCTTGCCGACCTTCTCCATCGCGTCCGCGATCAGGTCGCCGGTCGTGGAGTCGTTGTTGGCCGAGATGGTCCCGACCTGGGCGATCTCCGCGCGATCCTTTACCTCGGTCGCCATCTTGCGGATCTCGTCGGAGACCACGGCGACGGCCCGATCTATGCCGCGTTTCAGATCCATGGGGTTTGCGCCCGAGGTGACGTTCTTCAGGCCTTCCTGGAAGATCGTCTGCGCGAACACGGTCGCGGTGGTGGTGCCGTCGCCTGCCACATCGGAGGTCTTCGAGGCGACCTCCTTGACCATCTGGGCGCCCATGTTCTCGAACTTGTCCTTCAGCTCGATCTCCTTGGCCACCGTCACCCCGTCCTTGGTTACGGTGGGCGACCCGAAGCTCTTGTCCAGCACAACATTCCTGCCCTGCGGCCCCAGCGTGACCTTGACGGCGTCTGCCAGCTTGTTGACCCCGCGCAGGACCTTCTCACGCGCGTCTATTCCGAACGACAACTGCTTGGCTGCCATACCTTTCGATCCTCTGATGAGAGGGGTTTACGGAACGCCGAAGGCGCGGGAGACGGTTGCGCGCAACAACGCGCTCGGATTCCCGCACGGCCGGCATCCTGCCCTACGGGCTTCAGGGGCAGGGACTAGTCATGCGCCACGCTACGCAAAATCAGTGCCGCAGCCATGAAGGCCCGCAGCGACGGATGTTCACACACCCACAGGGTCTCATCGGCCAAGGATAGGCTGCCAAACGTGCAGCTCCAATCTGCCAGAATAACAGGAGATCCTCCCCGATGCCACCGTGACATGCAGTGGCGGCAGAGCGTGGACCCGCCACCCGCCTGAAGCCCCCCGTTCTGCGACCCACAGGCCGCGAGCCGCGCGATCACACCGGGAGTGCCGGGAGTGGCCAGGACCCGAGTGCCTGCCGCCAGGCACGCTGACTCGGCCTGCCCGGCCGCAACCCGAGCATGAGGCCGAGCCCAGAAAGCGCTGATCGCCTCTCAGCAGGACCGGCGCAGCACGTACACGACGAATCGTACGAGCAGCCAGACTATGGCGGCGGTGGTCAGCAGCACGTCCAGCCGGTGGGCGCGGGCCCGCCAGCGGGCCGCCATCTGCGCAGAGGCACGCACCTGCCTGGAGAGCATCTCGGGCATCGCCCAGAGCGCTCCGCCTCAGCCGGCCACGCTGTCGGCCGCTTCGCCCACCTGATCGCGGAGCTCGGCGGCCCGGCGCTGCAGCTTGCGCCGAGTCACGTCGCCGCGATGGGGCGCGAAGAGCATGCCGAGCGCGGTGCCCAGCAGCAGCCCGCTGACCAGACCCAACAGAAACCCGACGACGCCACTACTCGGTCTCGACTGCGATCTTGCCATCCAACCCTATCTCCTGCTCGGCGATGGTCGCGGCGCTCCGCGCCTCACCGAGCTGCAGCGAGCAGCCCTGCCCCATCCTGACGCGCGAGGCGTCTTCGGAGCGGCGCGGGCCCCGCTCGTGATGGGCCGCTTCCGCCCTTCCCCCAAGACGTTCTCAGGCGCTTCACGGCCGTATTGCCTTGCACCGTCGGCAGCCTCTGCGGGCGTGCACGCGATCGGTGCCCGCAACCGCGCCGTCTCAGTCATTCCAGCACGACCGTCTGCTGGTACTCCGGAATCTGCACCCGCTGGCTTCCCTGCGCGGTCAGCAAGTCGGCCAGCGCCTGGCTGGACTCCGGTTCACCGTGCGTCACGAAGATACGACGCGGCGCTCGCGCGAAGCCGTGCACCCATCGGCATAGCTCATCCTGGTCGGCGTGGGCGGACAGGCCGTGGATCTGGACGACGCGCGCCCGCACCCGGTGCGTCTGCCCGTGGATGCGGACCTCGCTCGCGCCGTCCGCGATCTGGCGCCCCAGCGTTCCGCGCGCCTGGTATCCGACGAAGAGAACCGTTGTCTGGGGGCGCCCGATCTGGTGCTCCAGATGATGCTTGATCCGGCCCCCGGTGCACATGCCTGAGCCGGCCATGATCACGCAGGAACCCCTGATCCGATTGATGGCCTTGGACTCCTCCACCGTGCGCACGAGGCGCAGACCCGGGAAGGCGAACGGATGCTGAGCGCTGCGCAGCAGTTGCTGCGTCTCGTCGTCCAGGCACTCGGCGTGGCGCAGGAACACTTCGGTCGCGTTCACCGCCATGGGGCTGTCGAGGAACACGAGGAGGTGCGGTATGCGGTCCTGCCAGACCAGCCTGCTAAGGTAGTACAGCACTTCCTGCGCGCGCTCGATGGCGAAGGTCGGGATGAGCAGGTTGCCGCCGCGTGCCTCCGTGTCGTTCACGATGTCGCAGAGGATGTCTTCGGGTTCGCCTTCCTCCAGATGCCGGCGGTCGCCGTAGGTCGATTCGACGACCACGTAGTCGGCGCTCGCGACGATCGCTGGATCGCGGACCAGGGGCCGGTTCCACTGCCCGATGTCGCCAGAGAACACCAGGCGACGCTCGCGCCCGTCTTCCCGCACGTGCAGTTCGAGCACCGCCGACCCCAGGATGTGCCCGGCGTCATGGAACCAGGCGGTCACGTGCTCACCCAGAGCGACCGGCTGGTCGTAGCCAACCCCCTGGAACCGTTCCAGCGCCACTTCCGCGTCGCGCGCGGTGTACAGGGGCACTTCCGGGAACCTCCCGCGCCGGCCTTCGCGCTGGTGCCGGTGCCGCTTGAAGGCGGCATCCTCCTCTTGCAGATGGCCGCTGTCGCGCAGCACGATGCCGGCCAGCTCCACCGAGGCACGCGTAGCCAGGAGAGGACCCCGATAGCCCTGCGCCACCAGGCGCGGCACTAGCCCGCAGTGGTCCAGGTGCGCGTGGGTGAGCAGCACGTGGTCGAGCTGGTCGATGGCGACCGGCGGCGGTTCCCAGTTGCGGGCCAGATACTCGCGTTCCTGGAACAGCCCGCAGTCGATCATGATCCTCCGGCCTGCCGCCTCCACCAGGTAGCGCGACCCGGTGACCTGTCCGGTGGCGCCGAGAAATGTCAGTCGCATCTCGCCTCCCGTTGGCCGCAGCCACGTGCACCGACACCAGCCTGGCACGGAGCCAATTCATCTCCGAATAACGGCAGTCGCCGAGCACGCGCAAGATCGGTCTGGACGGACGGTGGCGCGAACACGGGCGCACGGTTGCCACCAAGCCCTGGCTGGCGCTCGCATTGCGCAGCGGTCGCGCACTTCTAACACCTTGGCTTTTCAATGCGTTGAGCGACGCAATGCTGACGCCGTGCCGCGCCACGGCGGGCCTGTGCACAAAGGGCTTGACACTGCTCGCGCGCGGCCTATTTTTCGCTCCGTTCGGAGCCTGTTCTCTCAGGCTATGCGCGAGCGCAAGTCGCGAAGGAATGCCTCCTCAGTTGGAGACTGCGCCCTCAGCAGAGGACCGCCGCACCGGCCAGGACCAAGCCCCCAGGCCAGCGTGGATTCCCTTCGTCATCGCGACGCCACCAGGCTGCGTCAGTCCGTCGAGGCACGGCGGCTCCGCGGCTCTTCCGCGCGTGGCGAGATGCGCCCGCCCCAACCTCCCACAGGAGCGTGTCGCCATGTCCCGCTACCGCTCGTGTCGCATCCACCGTGCAGGTGTCGATCAGCTGCGTTTCCTCTCGTTCGGAGGGCTCTGACGCGATGAGCATATGCCAGACTCCCGCACTGCCGGCCGGCCGCTCGCCACGTCTCCTGTTCGTCCACAGTGGCTCCATCAAGAAGCGGCTGACATTCGAGGCCGCGGCCCGCATGGGCGTCCGCATCTTCCTCCTCAACCCCACTCCGAACTGGGCAGCTGAGTACGCCGAGCGAACCCTGTACACCAAGGGCCTGTCTCTGGCGCGCACCGTTGCGGCTGTGCAGGAGCTGCACGAGGAGGTGCACCTCGATGGCGTGGTCACTTTCTGGGAAGAGGATGTGCCGACGACCGCCCTGCTAGCCAGCCGCCTGCATCTGCCCGGCAACCGCCTCACAGCAGCCTTCAACGCGCGCAGCAAGTACCGGATGCGCCTGGCGCTCCAGCGCGCGGGCGTGCCGGTGCCGCCTTTCAGCATCGTGGACGGCCCGGAGTCATTGCCTCAGGCCGCCGCCGTCAGCGGTTTTCCAGCCATCATCAAGCCCGAGTGGGGCTCGGACAGCGAATGGGTCGCCCGCGTCGACTCGCTGGAGCATGCCGCCGCGGTGCACGCCGAAGTGCGCCGCCGCGTGCGCGTCCAGGACTGCATCTACCCCTATCGGGGCCGGCGTTTCGTCATGGAGGGTCTGCTGACCGGTCCGGAGGTCAGCGTCGAGGGTGTCGTCCAGCAGGGCCGCGTCACGATCTACGCCATCATCGACAAGGCGGCCATGGATCAGAGCAGCTTCATCGAGCGCGGCGAGCGCACGCCCTCTCGCCTGCCTGAGCAGACGCAGACCGCGATCCGTCAGATGGTGGTCGATGGCGTCAAGGCCCTGGGCTTGACCAATTCGGGCATCCATGCCGAGGTCAAGGTCACGCCCGAGGGGCCGCGCATCGTCGAGATCGGGGCGCGCATGGGTGGCGACTGCATCCACGCCTTGGTGCTGCGCGTCTATGGTACGGATCTGGCGGCCGAAAGCATTCGCGTGGCCCTGGGCCAGCCGGCATCGGCGGCCGCGGCGCCGCGCGGGTGCGCGCTGTCGACGACGCTGGTCCCGGAGCAGCCCGGGCGAGTCCATGTGGAGCCCCGCCTGCCGCTGCGCCGTAGTCCGCATCTGATCGAGGTCGTGCTGACCAAGCAGAATGGCGATCTGGTCGCGGTGCCGCCGGACGGGTACGACAATCTGGCCTGGATCAGCGTCTGGGGTCGCACCCACGCGGAGGCGCAGCGCCGCCTCGAGCAGCGCACGGCGCGGCTGGGCTCGGGTCTGCGCGTGGAGCCGATCCCGCAACATGATGTGGGCCATCGCACCACGGCGGTCGCCTGACGAGAGCGCGCATGCCTCATCTGCTCTTCGTCCACACGGCAGGGGATCCCCGTCCCTATGTGGGGCGCCTGCGCCGGCAGGGCTTCCGTTGCTCGTTGATCAAGAAGCAGCCGAGTGCTGCGGACCGCGAGGCCTTCGACCTGGTGGTCGATCTCGACTACCAGGAGTCGATGGCGGCCGTGGTCGAGTCCGCGGCGCGGATCGCGGCAGCCCAGCCCCTGCACGGAGTGCTGAGCTTCTCCGAAAGCGGCGTGATCCCGGCCAGCATGATCGCCGCGGCGCTGGGACTCCCTGGCAATCACCCCAGGGCGGTCCTGGCCGCCAGGAACAAGTTCCTCATGCGGTCGCGACTGCGCGCCGCAGGTCTGCCCTGTCCTCCCTTTCACCTGGTAGACGACGCTGAGGAGATCGCCGCGCATCTGGAGCGGCACGGCGGACCGATGGTGCTCAAGCCGATCAGCGGTTCGTCCAGCTACGGTGTGGTGCGCCTCGAGCCGGGTCTCGGCCGCGAGCAGGTCGCCGCGCACCTGGACGGGGTGCGCGACTACATCCGCACCTATCGCGCCAGGAACCCCCAGTACCCGTTCGAGTTCTGGCTGCCGGCCGCGGAGTTCGGCATAGTGCCGGAGGACGTCTACGATCCCGAACGGGTGCTGCTGCTGGAAGGCTTCCTTTCCGGGGTGCAGGTCAGCGTCGACGGGATCGTCAGCGGCGATTCGGTGAGCTGTTTCGGGGTGATCCAGGTGGAGCGGATGCCTGGTGTCACGCACTTCGTGGAGTACGAGGAGTGGATGCCGACCCGGCTGGGCGAGGCGCGGGAACGCCAGATCATGCAGATGGCCGCGCGCGCGGTGCGTGCACTCGGACTCACGCGCTCGTGCTTCCACTGCGAGCTCAAGGTCGGCGACGGCGAACCGGTGGTGCTGGAACTGGCGGCGCGGCGCGGCGCGGACAACATCGCCGACTTCCTGGCCCGCCTGCAGGGGGTCGACATCTACGAAGAAGGAGCCCGACTGGCCATCGGCGAGCATCGCCACCACCCGCCGCGGGGCGCGCGCGGGGCCATGAAGATGCGCTACTACGTCCCCCAGGAGGACGGCGTGTACGAGGGGGTCGAGGGCGTCGAGGCGCTGCGCGCCGATCCGCGCGTCAGCGAGATCGATATCGAGTTCGAGCCAGGGGACGCGGTGGTCACGCCTCCGGCCGGGTTCGAGTTCTTCGGTTACCTCAGCGTCTGGGGGCCCACCCTGGCAGCGGCCGAGGCCACGCTCGAGGAGCTGCATCCCCGGCTGCGCTTCCGCGTGCGTCCGGCCGCGGCGGCAGCGCGAACGACGCCGACGTGAGCGCGCGCCCGCTCGTCGTGGTGCAGCCGAGCGCGGACTATGCGCGGCGCGTCCGCGCGCACGTCCCCGGCGCGCTGCTGCTCGCCTCGCCGGAACGGTGCGCGCAGCTCGAGGGATTCGACGCCGTGCCTGCCGACCTGACGAATCCGGCCGCGGCGCTGCAGGCGCTGCGCCTGCGGCTGCGCCGGATGGGAGGCGACCCCGGTGGCATCACCTGTTTCGTGTGCGAGCATCTGCTCGTGACGGCTCGGCTGGCCGCAGCGCTGGGGCTGCCGTATCACAGCGTCGACCTCGTGCAGGCAACCCGCTCCAAGGGGCGCTGCGCAGCGATCTGGCAGGCCCATGGCGTCCCGACGCCGCCCACGGCCGTCGTGCGCGGCCTGGACGATCTGCTCGCGTTCGCCGCCGACTACGCGCCGCCCTGGATCGTCAAGCCCCTGGATGGCTCGGGCAGTGAGTGGGCGATGCGCGCGGAAACTCCGGCGCAGCTGCGCGCAGCGCACGAGCAACTGGTTGCCGGGCTAGCCGCTGGCCGCGGCGTCGCCCCTGCAGCCGTGGCGCACCTGGTGCAGCGCTTCGTCGAGGGGCGCGAGTTCGGCGCCGACCTGCTGGTGAGCGGCGGCGAGGTGCGCATCGCCCGCCTGACCGAGAAGCGGCTGCGGCGGGATCGCGCACTGGCCGGGATCGTCGAGGCGTACTACTTCCCGCGACTGTCGGACAGCGAGCAGAGGCAGCTCGGCGAGACGCTGGCCGCGGCGGTGCGCGCGCTGGGCGTCACCTGGGGCGTCGCGATGGCCGACGTGATGCTCGCGCGGGAGGGCCCGCTCATGCTGGAGGTGGCGCTGCGGCCAGGCGGCGATTGCCTGCCAGACCTGTGCATCCACGCCACCGGGTACGACCCCGTGCGCACGGCCTGCCGCCTGGCTCTGGGACTGGCGCCGGATCTGGCTCCACCCCGGACGGGTCGGTCCATCGCCGCGCTTCACCTGCTGTCGGAGCATGCCGGGGTCATCCGGCGCATCGACTGCAGCCGGCTGGTCGCCGACCCGCGCGTGGTGAAGTTGATCGAGGTGTACCACGCTCCTGGGGACGAGGTGCGCCTGTGGGCGGGCAGCTACGACGACCGCATCCTCGCCGCGGTTCTGGTGCAGTGCGATGACCCGGACGAACTGCCGCAACTGAGCCGGCAACTGGCGCAGTGCATCGACGTCGAGTTCGAGCCGCCGGAAGAGAGTGCAGGTGAAACGTGAGCCACGACCTACAGACGGACGCAGGGCGCGCCGAGGAGCCGGCTGGCACCAGCCCCGGCGAGCTGACCGAACTGGTGGCACGCATGCTGGATCGGCGCCATGGGTTCCTGCAGGCGGCTGAGCGGTTCGGGACGCCGCAGTACCTCCTGCACGCAGAGGCGTTGCGGCGGCAGATCGCCCGCTTCTGCGGCGCCTTTGCGCGCGCCGGCCAGGTGGCCCGCGTGCACTACGCACTCAAGGCCAATCCGACGCTGCCGCTGGTGAAACTCATCCACGACGCCGGGTTGGCCGCGGATGCCTCCTCCGGGATGGAGCTGGAGCTGGCCTTGCGCGTCGGGTTCACGCGCATCGTCTGCAGTGGCCCGGCCAAGCTGCCCGAGGAGCTGGCGTTGGCGGCGGCTCGCAGCGACCGGGTGACGGTGCACCTGGACAGCTTCGCCGAGCTCGAGCGGCTCCAGGAGGCGGCGGCGGCGGCCGGCCGCACCGCGCAGGCCGG
The DNA here is from genome assembly GCA_964591015.1 of uncultured Gemmatimonadaceae bacterium. Taxonomy (GTDB): domain Bacteria; phylum Latescibacterota; class UBA2968; order UBA8231; family UBA8231; genus SLHA01. Next base: position 10,071 of record CAZPXM010000072.1, on the reverse strand, counting down.
CGTGCGCGTGAGCCTGGACGAGCACGGCCTGTGGACCAAGTTCGGCGTGCCGCTGCCCGACCTGCCCGCCTTCGTGGCCCGGGCCGCGCGACTGGACCGGGTGCGGCTGGCGGGCGTGCAGTTCCACCTGAGCTGGAACCGCAGCGCGCAGCCTTACGTCGATACACTCCGGCGGCTGGGGCCCGTGCTGCGCGCCGCGGCGCCGCCCGAAGGCTGGCGCTTCGTGGACGTCGGCGGCGGGTTCTACCCCGAGGGCGACGAGGCGATCTACCCCTGGCTGACGCCGCGGGCACGGGCTCTGGCGGTGCTGCGCGGCGAGCGCGACAGCCTGCCTCCCGCCGACTGGGATCTGCGCTACCTGGTGCACCAGGTGCAGCCGATCGAGTCCATGGCTGCCGATCTGCTGGCCGCCTTCGAGGAGCACATCACGAGACCGCTCGGCCCCGTGGAGCTGTGGCTCGAGCCCGGCAGGTTCCTGGCCAACCCGGCGGTGCACATCCTCCTGGCCGTGCGGGACCGCAAGGGGGCGGACATCGCGATCACCGATGGCGGCACTCACCTGCTCGGCTGGGAACGGCTCGAGCTGGAGCACGTGCCGCTGATCAACCTCAGCCGGCCCGGGCTGCAGCAGTGCCGGTGTCGCGTGTACGGCTCGCTCTGCACGCCTCACGATCTGTGGGGCTACTCGTGCTACGGGGGCAGCCCCGCGGTCGGCGACGTGCTCCTCCTCCCCCATCAGGGCGCGTACGTGCAGACCCTCGCCCAGCGCTTCATCAAGCCGCTGGCGCGCACGGTGCTGTGGGCCGAGGACGGCCAGTTCGCCGAGGTGGAGCCCCAGGAGGCCTGGACGGCGCGGTACCCGGCCCTGGCCTCGTCGCCGTCCGCATGACGGGTCGCGCGACTCGCGCCGCCATCGCTGCGGACCGGCCCGGGGCCGCCGCGCCAGCGGGCGATGGGAACGGTGGCCCCCAGTCGCGCCTGGGGCGGACAGCGCTGGCGGCGGGGCACGGCGCCGGTCAGCGGGCCAGCTTCACCGCCCGCCCGCGCCGCACCGAGTCGAGCTCGCGCAGGCAGATGGCCAGCGAGTTGCGCCCGAGGCGCCCGTCGATCAGCCCCGAGGGCTCGCCGCGGCGCACCGTGTCGACGGCTTCCTGGAGCTCGGCGACGAAGGGGTCGCAGCGGCGGAGGCGCGGGCGCCGGACCCGGCCATCCTCGGTCAGCAACTGGGGCGAGGCGGCCCAGGACGAGTTGAACTTCAGGGTGGCGCGCTCGAAGTACACGTCGTAGCCGTGCTCGAACGGACAGCCCTGCTGGACCATCCAGCCGGCTTCGGCCGTGACCATCGGTCCGCCCGGACCGAAGTCGTAGTGCGTGTCGACGTGCTCGATCACCCCGCCTTCTCCCAGGCAGCCGACCGCGGTCACGGCGCAGGGAATGCCGAACAACTGCTGGATGAAGTCCACGTCGTGTATGTGCAGGTCCACGGTCAGACCGCTCAATCGCGTGCGGTCGTACCCCCTGCTCCAGGCCGGTCTGGCGATGAGCCGCCGGAAGTGCGCGGCGCGGATCGCGCCCAGCTCGCCCTCGTCCTTGAGGCGCTGGACCAGAGCGAACTCGGGAAAGAACCGCAGGACGTGCGCCACCATGAGCAGGCGGCCAGCATCGGCTGCGGCCCGCACCAGCCGGTCGGCGCCCGGCAGATCGACCGAGATCGACTTCTCCACGATCACGTGCTTGCCCGCCGCCAGGGCCTGCAGGCCCGCTGCCACGTGCATGTCGGTGGGCAGGCAGATGTCCACCAGGTCGACGCGCGGGTCGGCCAGCAGCTCGTCCAGCGCTGCGTAGCACACGACCCGGGACAGGTCCTGGCGGCCGCCGCTGCCACCGAAATTGCCCCGTATGCCGCGCCAGTCCCCGGCGCGCTTCTTCGGATCGCGCGAGACGATGGCATAGGCCCTGCCGCCCCTGACCTTCCGCAAAGCCTTGAAGTGGGTCATACCCATGAAGCCGATGCCCACTATTCCCACGTTGACCATGGCATCTTCCCTCGGGCGAAGTCAGCCGACGGACGGCGCTGTCCAGGACCGGCACCGCTGTTGCGGCAAGATTAGGGAAACCCCTGGGGTGCTGTCAATCTTTCCACTGCCGGACTCGGGCTCACGGAGCCCCGGCGGCGGCGGCAGGCCGTGCAGCGCCAAGCTCCGGTGCCCACCCGACCTCCGACCGGGTGTTTGCCAGCCATGCGGGATTTGGTTATCGTCGGCACCACTCGCGATGCGCCGACGGCGGCCCCTTCCTCGCAGGGCTTCGCGCCGGAACACCCACGCCGGGATGAGACGGGCCATGGCAGACTCGATCGACACGGTGACGATACAGTACGAGGAGGGGGGCAAGGTCCTGCGGCGCGAGCTGGCCAAGGAGATTCTCAGCCGGGGCTCGTGGGCGACGCTCATGTTTCTCTACCAGGACCTCGACCGCCGGACCGGCGAGTACGGTCCCCTGCGGATCTCGATCCGTCGCTACCAGAAGCGAGAGGGCACCTACCTGCAGCGCAGCAAGTTCGAGATCTCCAGCGCCGCCCAGGCACAGGCGATCTGCAGGAAGATCCAGGAGTGGTTCGCCGCGCCCCAGACCGGGCGGGGGGCCGAAGATGGCTGAGGTGGGCGGCAGTCCGCCGCGCCGGCGCACGCGGGCGATCCGCGTCGGCCGGATCCTGCTCGGCGGTGGACATCCGGTGGCCGTGCAGAGCATGGCTGCCACGCGCACGCGCGACGTGGCAGCGACGCTCGCCCAGCTCCGGCTGCTGGCGGCGGCGGGGGCCGACATCGTGCGCGTGGCCGTGGACAGCGCCCAAGACGTGGCCGCGCTGGCCGAGATCGGCCCGCAGGCAGGCGTGCCCTTGAGCGTGGACCTGCAGGAGAACTACCAGCTCGTGGTCCGCGTCGCGCCCCACGTCCAGAAGGTGCGCTACAACCCGGGCCATCTCCACCATCACGAGCGGCACCGGAGTGCAGCGGACAAGGTCGCCTTCATCGCCGCCGCGGCGGCCGAGCATGACTGCGCCGTGCGCATCGGCGTCAACTGCGGCTCGGTGGATCCAGGCGTGCGTGCCCGCTTCGCACCCGGCGACCGCGTCGGCCCGATGCTCGCTTCGGCGCTGGAGCACTGCGAGCTGCTCGATCGGCTCGGCTTCAGCCGGTACTGCGTCTCGCTCAAGGACTCGGATCCGAGGCTGGTGGTCGAGGCCAACCGGCGCTTCGCCCGGCAGAGACCCGACGTGCCCCTCCACCTGGGGGTCACCGAGGCAGGGATGCCGCCCGAAGGCATCTTCAGGACGCGCAGCGCGCTCGAGCCCCTGCTGGCCGCGGGCCTCGGCGACACCCTGCGCGTGTCTCTTACCGTTCCGGCTGCTGAGAAGGGCCAGGAGGTGGCGGTCGGTCGCCAGATCCTCGCCGACGTCGCCGCCGGACGCTTTCTCTCCGAGCCGTGCCCGCCAGCGGGCGGGCTGACCATCGTCTCGTGTCCGTCGTGCTCGCGGGTCGAGAACGAGGCATTCGTCGAGCTGGCACAGCGCGTGCGCGCCGCCACGGCGTACGCCCGCCGGCATCCCTTGACGATCGCCGTCATGGGATGCCGGGTGAACGGGCCCGGCGAGACCGACGACGCGGATCTGGGCCTGTGGTGCGGCCCCGCGCACGTGCACCTCAAGCGGGGCAGGAAAGCGCTGGGGCAGTTCTCCTACGACGAGATCGTGCCGCGGCTGCTGCGCGAACTGGACGAGATCATCGCGTCGCGCTGAGGCCCGGGCGCGCCGGCGCGTCGCGGCTGCGGCGCAGCCGGGCGCCGGGGTGGCGCGCGGCGGGCGATGGCGAGCTCTCGCTCCTCATGCCGCGGTGAGCTGGCCGTGCGTCCAGCGGAGGAGCCGCTCGGTGGTCTCCCAGCCGATGCAGGCATCGGTGATGGAGACACCGTAGCGCAGCGGGCCGGGACCCCGTCCGGCCAGCGGCTGGCTCCCCTCTTCCAGGTTGCTCTCGAGCATGACGCCGATGAGCGACTCCTCGCCGGCCAGCCGCTGCCCGACGACCGACTGCAGCACGCGCTCCTGGCGCGCCGGGCGCTTGCCGGAGTTGGCGTGGCTGCAGTCCACCAGGATGGCGGCCCGCAGCCCCGCGTCGCGCAGCCGCGCGGCAGCGTCCTCGACGCACTCGGGGTAGTAGTTCGGCCCGCTGGTGCCGCCGCGCAGCACGAGGTGCCCCCAAGGATTGCCGCTGGTGCGCACGACGCAGGTCCGCCCCTCCTGGTCGATGCCCAGGAAGCTGTGCGGATGCCGCGCCGAGATCAGCGCATCGAGTGCCACCTGCAGGTTGCCGTCCGTGCTGTTCTTGAACCCCACGGGCATGGACAGGCCGCTGGCCATCTCCCGATGCGTCTGCGACTCGGTGGTGCGCGCGCCGATGGAGGCCCAGGCGATCAGGTCTGCCAGGTACTGGGGCGTGATCGGGTCGAGCATCTCGGTGCCGGCCGGCACGCCGAGCGCGGCGATCTGCAGCAGGAGACGGCGCGCGACCTGGAGCCCGCAGGCGAGATCCTCCGAGCCGTCGAGGCCGGGGTCGTAGATCAGCCCCTTCCAGCCCGTCGTCGTCCGCGGCTTCTCGAAGTAGACGCGCATGAGCAGGAAGAGCGCGTCGCCCAGCTCGAGCCGCAGGCGCTGCAGGCGGTGCGCGTACTCGGTGGCCGCGGCCTCGTCGTGGATCGAGCACGGCCCGACGACCACGAGCAGGCGGGGATCCTCGCCAGCGAGGATCCGCTCCACGGTCTGGCGCGCCTCGATCACGGCCCTGGCCACGGCCGCCGGCAAGGGCAGAGCGCGCTTCAACTCGCCCGGCGGCACCAGCGGCCGCATCTCGCGGACCCGCACATCGCTGACCTGGAGCACCCTTCCTTCTCCTTTCGGCGTCCGGCAGGCTGCCCGCTAGCCCATGTCTGCCTGCGGCCGCTGGCGGATCTCCTGCACCACCTGCCAGACGACCTTGACGGTGGCCAGGCAGGGAACCGCCAGCAGCAGCCCGACCAGACCGAACAGCTCGCCTCCCGCCAGCGTCGCGACGAGCACTGCCAGCGGGTGCAGCGACACCGAGCGCGATACCGCGATGGGCGTGAAGAACGCGTTTTCCAGCGCCTGCGCCGTCAGTCCCACCACGATGGGTCCGAGCACGGAGCTGGGTTGCGCGGTCTGCAGGACCATGGCCAGCGCCGCCAGCACGATCCCCGCTATCGAGCCGAAGATCGGCACGATGTTGAGCAAGCCCATCAGGGGGCCGACCACGAAGAAATAGCGCAGGTCGCACAGCCACAGCCCGATCGTGTCGACGATCCCGACGCACAGGCTGACCACCAGCACGCCGCGGATGTACCCGCCGAGCTGTTCGTCGGTGCGGTGGAGCAGCCGCTGCGCGGACTCGAGGTAGCGATTGGGCACCGCCCTGAGGAGCTGGACGAGGAATGTCGGCCCGTCCCTCAGCAGGAAGAAGACCATCATGGGCAGCAGGATCAGGTACACGGCCTGCGAGGCGGCGCCGATGGCGAAGGCCGTGACGAGGCGCACCGATTGCTGCGCGGCCGCGTGCACGCGTGCGTCGAACTCCTGCTTGAGATTCCGCTCCGCGAGCAGCCCTGCCGGGAGGCGCCTGCCGAGCCAGGCCTGGACGCGCTCCACGTGTCCGCCGCTGGCGGCCAGGAACTGCTCGACCTGCGCGCTGACCGACTCCGCCTGCTGCTGCAGCACCGGAGCGACGAGGAACGCCGCGACGGCCAGCACGGAGAGGAAGCCGACGAACACGGCGGCGATGGCCAGATCGCGCGGCATGCCGCGGTTCTGCAGGCGGCGCACCAGCGGATTGACCAGGTACGCGCCAACCGCCGCGATGCCGAGCGCCCGCAGGACCGTGGCGGCGTGCACCACCATCCAGCCCGCGGCGCCCGTCAGGCCGAGCACGCCGAGGATCAGCAGCACGGGGAGCAGTGGCGCGGCGGCCTTCATGGCTGGCCCTCGGGTGGGCGCGTCAGGCGCTGCACGAGCGCCTGGTTCGTGCGGATGAGGCGTTCGCCGATGACTCGCGACAGCGCGCGCAGGAGCCGCACGCCCAGCTCGGGCTCGCGTTCGACCAGGTCGTACAGATCGGACTGGAACAGGACGAGCAGCTCGGTGGGGCCGTAGGCCACGGCCGCGGCGGAGCGCGTCACGTCGCACAGCAGGGCCAGCTCGCCGAAGAAGTCACCGGCGCGCAGCCGCTGCAGGAGCAGCGGCTCGCCGCCTGCTTCCGTGCGCTGCAGGATGTCGACCCCACCGCTCTCGATGATGTACATGGCGCTGCCGACTTCGTCCTGGCCGAACACCTGCTCCTGAGAGCGGTAGGTGCGCCGGCAGAAGAGCTGCGAGAGCTGGCGGAGTTCACGGCGATTGAACTCGCTGAACAGCGGCAGCTGACCGAGCAGCGTCTCCGACATGCCTTCCAGCCCGCCGCGACGGAGGCGTCGGTACTTCCAGAAGGGCAGGTTCGCGCGCGCCGCGGTGCCCAGGGGCCGCGCGCCTCGCCGGCCGATGACGCGCTGAACGCTCGCCGAGGCGTCCACCGGCGCCGCTTCGACGCTGTCCTCCACCGCCTCGAGCAGCGACGCCGTGATCAGCACGGTGCCGTCCGGCTCGCCGGTGCGGGCCGCCAGGCCCCGCGCCGACTCCACCGCATCGCCCACGGCGCGGTAGCTGGGTCGCGCCGAGCCGGCCAGGTCGCCGAGCACAGCCTGCCCGTGCGCCACGCCGATGCAGACGGCCCCGGCCCGGTCGGCCCAGCCTGCCTCGATCCAGGTCTCCGCCATGTCGATGGCCGCATCGACGCCTCGCAGCGCATGGTCGCGCGCCGGCACCGGCGCGCCGAACACCGCTTCCAGGCTGTCGTCCGCGAAGCCGAGCACCGCCCCGCCATGGCGGAAGACGCAAGGCGACAGGGCCGACCAGACTTCCCGGTACACGCCGACCAGCTGGCGGGCGGTGGGGCTGCTGGCGCTGCGGCGGGTGAAGCGGCAGACGACGACTGTGACTTCCCGCTGCTCGCCTTCGAGCGACCATGCTTCGGGCTGCTGGAGCGCGGCGCGGAGACTGCTGCCGCTCAGCAGCCCGCGGAAGCATTCGCGGGCGACGCGGCGGCGGCGCCCCTCGATCGCCTGGAGGTAGAGCACTCCGGTGATCGCTCCCAGCAGCGCGCCGGCGGTGGGACGACACAGCGGCCACACCAGACCGTAGGCCGTGAAGGCGTGGAACGCCCCCACCCAGACTGCACAGACCAGAGCGCCAGCGCCGCTGGCGGCGCCGCGCAGGCCCCACCGCAGCGCGGCCAGCGCGGCCACGAAGGCTGCACCCACCACCAGGCAGGCGGCCGCGAAAGAGCCCAGGCGGCGCGGCGGCGCGCTGGCCAGGAGGGTGCGCACGAGACAGGCCTGCACCTCGGGGTTCGACATCCAGACGCGGCCGTCGGGCGCCGGGCCGAAGGGGCTGGTAAGCGGTGCCTCGTCAGCCGTCAGCGCCGAGCCAACCACCACGATGCGGCCCAGGAACAGGTCCGCCAGTTCCTGTGCGGCGGCACCCAGCACGTGGCGGCTGGTGCAGGCAGGCAGACCCGGCAGTCCGCGGCCGTCGCCCGCGGCCAGCGCGGCAAGAGGAGGACCCGGGTAGTCGAGCAGGCGGACGCGGTCGGCAAGGTCTCCGGGCAGTCCCGGGAGCGGTTCTCCCCACGGCGACGTGCGGATCCGCTCGGTGTCGAGGCCGAGGGCTCGGGCCGCCAGCGTCAGCGCCAGCGACAACGCCTGGCGCCCCTCGCTCTGGACGGCGATTCCCGCCGAGCGTCCCGCGGCCAGCCCCTCTCCCGGCAGGACATCCGCAAACCCGTGATCCAGCGCCGCCGTGCCGAACCAGGCCGGCGGCAGCGCCTCGGTCTGGCCTTCCGGCGTTCCTCTCAGACGCGAGGCCAGCACGACGTTGCCGGCCGCCGCGATGGCCTCGCGCAGGGCCGCCGCGCCGGCGGGATCGACGGACGGCTCCGCCAGGCGCGCGTCCAGCCCGATGAGCCGCGCGCCGGCCTGCCGCAGGGCGTCGACCACGGCAGCCAGGTGCCCGGCGGGCACGGGATCGCGGCACGCCAGCGCGGCGTCGTCAGCGACGAGCACGAGCGCCACGTCACTGGATCCCCCGGGGGCTGGCCCGCGCCAGCGGTAGCGGGCGTCCAGAGTGGCCCGTTCAGCGTGCTGCACGACGCCGAACAGCCCGACACCCCAGACGACCAGCGCCGCTCCGTACGCGATGACCAGCGCGGTCGCTCCCGAGACGGCCATGGAACGGAACGCACGGTGTGCCACGCCTGAGTCCTCGCTTCTGCCCCATCTGCCTGGGCGGTTCGCTCGGGAAACACTGCCGATCGAGCCCAGACCCGCGACACAACAGTAGGGCCGCAGTCGCCTTCTCTCAACCGCCACTCCGCTGATCGCCGCCGCCCGCCCCCGCGGCTCGGCCGGTCAGCGCGAGGGTGCTTGCAGTCGTGCCGGGGCGCGCGCCAGCGGCATCCAGACCGGGCCGCTGGCGCCCCCGAACGCCTCCAGCAGACGCTGCGGCACATCGCCCGGCTGGGCCATGACGAAGATCTCGTCGACGCCCGTGCGGTCGGAGACGAATGCGAGCCACTGGCCGTCGGGGCCCCAGCTCGGCTCGCGATCGTTGCTGGCCGGGCTGGCGGTGACATTCACGACCCCCGTGCCGTCGGGGTTCATCACGAACACGTCGTAGGTGCCTTCCCGGTCGGAGGCGAAGGCGATCCGTTCGCCGGTGGGCGACCACGCCGGGTCGACATCGCGCCGGTAGGCTTCCGTCAGTCGCACCCGGTGGCTGCCGTCGGCATCCATGCGCATGACCACGCTTTGGCGGCCGCCGCGCTCGTCCAGGCCGGCGAGGGCGCAGTAGACCAGGCGCGTGCCGTCGGGAGACCAGTCGGGCGCGAACGAGGACGCCTCGGTATCGGCGGTGAGCTCGAGCAGGCCGGAGCCATTGGCGAACACGACGCAGATGTCCATGACCAGATCGCCCCAGGCATCGACCGAACGCCCGCGGGCAAATGCGAGCCGCTGGCCGTCGGGGGCCCAGCTCGGGCTGCGCTCGGGCCAGAAGTTGTCGGTCAGGCGCGCCACGTTCGAGCCATCCGCAGCCATCACGTAGATCTCGGCAGCCGGCGCGCCCCGGAAGGGGTCGACGCGGCCGGCGCGGAACGAGGCGAAGGCGACCCTGCCGTCGGGAGCGCAGTCGGGGTCGAGGTCGCCGCCGTCCGCGGGGCTGGTGAGCGGGATGGCGCCTCCGCCGGCCAGCGGGGCGACATACAGCGCGGGCCCGCCGGCGAACGTGGCCGAGAAGACGATGCGCGCACCTGCGGGCGGACCGCTCGCGGCAGCGAGCACGCGGACCATCACCCAGGCCACAGCCGCCGCGCCCTGGCTGTCGGTGACGGTCAGCGCGAAGGTGTAGCCGCCTGCCTGGCCGGCGGTGACGCGCGCCGTGGCCTCCCCGGCGGCCAGCTCGAGCGCCGCAGGACCGGCCAGCTGGGTCCACGAGAAGCGCAGCGCGTCGCCGTCCGGGTCGGAGCTGGCACTGCCATCCAGCACGAACGGCGTGCCGACGAGGACCTCGGTGGGTGCGGTGGCGCTGGCCACCGGCGGCCGGTTCGCCGGGAGCACCCGCACGCAGACAGTGGCCGCCTCGCTTGCCGCGCTCCCGTCGCTGACTTCGAGCGCGAACCCGTACTCGCCCGCTTCCGCGGGCACGAAGTGCGGCCGGGCTGTCGCTGCGTCGGTGAGGCTGACGGCCGGACCAGCTGTCTGGGTCCAGCGGAAGCTGAGCAGATCGCCATCCGGATCCCAGCTGGCGCTGCCGTCGAGCCGGGCGGTGTCGCCCAGCCGCACGGCATCCACGCCTGCCACCACGGCGATCGGTGTGCGGTTCGCCCCGGGGGCGGGTTCCTCCTGCGGGATCACCAC
>CAZPXM010000071.1:0-19063 GCA_964591015.1 uncultured Gemmatimonadaceae bacterium | reverse complement strand
CGCCTGGGTGATGGCGCTCGCCCCGGCCTTGACGCGATGGGTGCGCCCCACGCTAGTTTCGGCACCGCACCGCCGGCTCGGGGCAGAGAGGATGCCGCCGTGGGTATTCGCCTGGGACTGGTCGGGCTGGGCAGTTTCGGCTCGGCGTTCGCGCCGCTGTTCAGGAGGCATCCGCTGGTGGACCGGGTCGCCCTGTGCGACCAGGATCCCGGCCGGGTGGCCGCCGTCGCCAACCACCCCGATTTCCGCGACACGTTCGCTCCCGGCGACGCGTACGACTCCCTGGAGGCCATCTGCCGGGCCGATCTGGACGCGCTCGTGCTGATCACGCAGCCCTGGCTGCACGCGCCGCAGGCCATCCAGGCCATGGAACACGGCAAGCACGTGTACTCCGCTGTCCCGGTCATCTCCCTGCCCAGCGTCGACGAGATCCTCGACTGGTGCGATCGCCTCGTGGCCGCCTGCAGGCGCACCGGCATGCACTACATGCTCGGCGAGACCACCGTGTACCGGCCCGAGTGCATGTTCTGCCGCCGCCAGGCCGAGGCCGGCGCGTTCGGCTCCTTCGTCTACGCCGAGGGCGAGTACCTGCATCCCTTCGACCTGCCCAGTTGCGACCTGCGGGAGGTGGCGGCGCGCCGGGCCGCCAGCCCGGCCGGGCGCGCGTGGGCCGAGATCAGCCGCCGCTACCGGGAGCGCGGCATCCTCGGCAGCCCGATGACCTATCCGACGCACTCCGTAGCCGGTCCCATGTGGATCATGCGCGCGCACGCCCTCCGGGTCGCGGCGCACGGCACCGCACCGGCCAGCGACGACCCGTACTTCTCCGGCTCGCGCTTCAGCAACGTCACCGCCTTCTGCCGGATGAGCAACGGCAGCAGCATGCGCATCTGCGAGTTCCGCGAGGCCGCCTACCCAGCCGGCGCGGGCTTCGAGCACGAGACGTTCCGCATCTTCGGCACCAAGGGGACCTTCCGCGAGAACACCTGGATGGTGCGCGACGGCTGCCGGAAGCTGTCGCCGGCGCAGATGCGCGACCCGCTGCCCGCCGAGGTGGCCGCGGCGTGGCGGAGCGAGGACGGCACCTCGGTCGCGTACGGTGGGCACGGCGGCTCGCACGCGTACCTGGTGCACGAGTTCGTCGACGCGATCGCCACCGGCCGGCGGCCGGCGATCAGCGTCTGGGACGCATGCCGGTACATGGCCGTCGGCTGCACTGCCCAGCGCTCGGCCGAGCGCGACGGCGAGTGGCTCGAGGTCCCCGACTGGGGCGACCCGCCGGCCGGCTAGCGGCCGCGGCTGCCCGCCAGGCGCGCCGCGCGGCGCGCGGCGCGCGGCCCAGCCGGCGGCTGGCGCCAACCGGCAACGCGGGAGGTTCGCCGTGAAGATCCTGGTGACGGGAGCCGCAGGGAGGGTCGGATCCACGGTGGCACGCGGACTCGCGCCGCGCCACGAGGTCCGCGGCCACGATCGCGTGCCCATGCCCTTCCTGACCGATACCGTGGTGAGCGACCTGACCGACTTCGACGCTGTGCTGCGCGCCACCGAGGGCATGGACGCGGTCGCCCACATCGGCGGCCTGCCGGGCGGCAACGAGTGGCAGCCGATCCACGACAGCAACATCGTCGGCACCTACCACGTCTTCGAGGCGTGCCGCCGCAACGGGGTGCGGCGCGTGGCCTACGCCAGCCGGGCAGGCGTGCTGAGCCGGTACCCCCGCAGCCTCACCCGGCGCGCCGACATGGTGCCCACGCCCGTGGGCCACTACACGGTCAGCAAGGTCTTCGGCGAGGCCCTCGCCTACTCCTACGCCCACCAGTTCGACATGGGCTTCGTGTGCGTGCGCATCGGGAATTTCTCGCTCGAGCGCGACCAGCCCACCCACCCGCACCACCTCAGCCACGGCGACTGCGTGCGGGTGTTCGAGCAGGCCCTGACCCACCCGGACGTCCGCTTCGCGGTGGTCTTCGGCGTCTCCGGCAGCAACTGGCCCCTGTACGATCTGGAGCACGGCCGGCAGGCCATCGGCTACTGGCCGCAGGACTACGCCTTCGTGCCCGAGGACCAGTGGGAGCAGTGACGGCGGGTCCGCCGCGCCAGCCGCCCCCTCAACCGGCCACGATGCAGCTCACGTCCAGAACGTAGATCTGGCGCGTGCCCTCGTGGACCGAATCGAAGCAGAGCTGGCGGCCGTCCCGGCTCCAGCGCGGGTGCAGGTCGCAGCGGATCTCGCCGGCGACCACGTCGGGCATGGCGTAGAAGCGCCCCACGTCGATGCGCCTTTCCGCCGCCAGATCGTAGAGGATCAGCGCCCGCTTGCCGTCCTTCCCCGGATAGGTGTCCGTGAGCAGCCAGCGGCGGTCCGGGCTGTAGGAGCAGTGCCCGTCCTCGGTGAGCACCCCGTCGGCGAGGACCTCCGCCTCGCCCGTGGGATCGGTGAAGACGAAGTAGCGGTCGCCGATCCCGTGCTGGCGCGCCCAGGCCAGGATGTGCGCGTCGTCGCGCCAGTCGAAGTGCGACACCAGCTCGTGATCGGCAACGCAGGCCAGGCGCGAACCGTCCGGGTCGGCGGTGAACAGGCGGGTCTGGCGCCGCCCGCTGCGCGCGTCCACCCAGCGGTGCAGGAACAGGAAGCGCGAGCCGCTCGGGTTGAACTGCAGGTGGTTGAACCAGTGCTTGGCGCCGTCCATGCTGTCGGTGTGGCGCACCCCGACCACCTCGGCCAGCGACACGATCAGCCGGTGCTCGCCCGTGGCCATGTCCATCCAGAACACGCCGTCGGCGGCCGGCGCCAGCTCGTCCGCCCAGGGATCCGGCGGGCCCGCATACCCGTACCCGGGACGGGTCTGGGCGATGCGCGCGAAGTTGACGCTGGCCGCCTGCCGGCCGTCGCTGCTCAGCGCGTACACCGGCAGCGGGAGCTGCCGCCGGGCACCCGTCTCCACGTCGATGACCGCCGCCTCGAAGTGGTCGCCGGCGCAGACATTGTGGACGATCGTGCGCTCCGGATCGCTCCCGAGCCACTGGAGCATGCACCCCTGCTGCCAGTTCCACGCTCGCGTCTGGCTGACCGGCTCCCAGGAATGCCCCGCGCGGGTGTCGATCAGCCCCACCGCCGCCACGTCGCTGGCGGTCGGCGGCCGCTCCATGAAGCGGGTCTCCAGGCCCAGCAGGTAGCGCCCGCTGCGATTCCAGGGGAACTTGTCGTAGTACCCGAAGTGATGGCACGCGGGTCCGGCGGTCACCGCCTGCGCGGTCAACGGCTGCATCGCTGGTATCTCCGGGCTGCCGCGCCCGCGACGCGGACGCTGGTTCTGCCGGTGCTCAGTCGGCGTAGGCCATCGGCCGCACGCGGGCGCGCAGCTCGGCGCGCAGCGCCGCCACCGTCTCCACCGCGTGCGCCACCGCCCGCTCGCGCGGCACCTCGGCGCGCGCCGCCGCGCGCCGCAGCTTGCACTCCACCACCCCCTGGCGGACGGAGCGCTCGCCCACGGTCAGCCGCACGGGCACGCCGATCAGGTCGGCATCGTTGAACTTGACGCCGGGCGTCTCCGCGCGGTCGTCGAGGAGCACTTCCAGGCCAGCGTCCCGTAGCTGCTGGTACAGCTCCGCGGCCGCTGCCAGCGCCGGCCCCGGGCCCTTGGCCACCGCCACCACGTGCACGTCGAAGGGTGCCACGCTCACCGGCCACACCAGTCCATGCTCGTCGTGGTGGGCTTCGGCCACGCAGGCGAGCAGCCGGCCCACGCCGATGCCGTACGAACCCATGATGACGGGGCGCGTCTTGCCGTCCGCATCCAGGAACACGCCGCCGAGCGCTTCCGTGTACTTGGTTCCCAGCTGGAAGATGTTGCCCACCTCGATGCCCCGCGCGGTGCGCAGCGCGGTGCCGCAGCGCGGGCAGGCGTCGCCTTCCTGGGCGGCGGCGATGTCGGCGACGGCGGCTGCCTGGTAGTCGCGCCCATAGTTGACGTTGCGCAGATGGAACCCGGGCTCGTTCGCGCCGGCGACCAGGTTCGGCGAGGCGGCGACGGCCTCGTCGACCACGACCAGCGCGTCCCGCACGCCGACCGGCGAACCGTACCCGGGCTCGACTCCCGCGGCACGGATCTCTTCGTCCCGGGCTGGCCGCAGCGCCCGCGCCTGGACCGCATTGGCCAGCTTGGTCTCGTTCACCTCCATGTCGCCCCGCACCACGGCCAGCACGAAGCGATCGGCCTCGCCGCCGTCCTGCTCGACCCGGGCCACCATGAACACCGCCTTGGCGGTGCGGCTGGCCGGCACCTGCAGGAACGCCGCCAGCGCCGCGATCGTGCTCGCCCCGGGCGTGGCCACGCGCTCCAGCGGCGCCGGCGCCTCCGCGGCGGCGGGTGGCTTGCGGAAGGCCGCCACCTGGCGGTTGGCCGCGTACCCGCACCCGTCGCACAGGATGAGCGTGTCCTCGCCGATCGGGTTCAGGTACATGAACTCGTGAGCCACGCGCCCGCCCATCATGCCGACATCCGACTTGACGGCGATGGTGTCGAGACCGCAGCGGTGGAAGATGTTGAAGTAGGCCTGGTAGTGCGCCCGGTACTGCCGCTCCAGGCCCTCCCAGTCCGCGTCCAGGCTGTAGCTGTCCTTCATGGTGAACTCGCGCACCCGGATCAGCCCCGAGCGCGGCCGCGGGTCGTCACGCCACTTCGTCTGAATGTGGTAGACGAGCTGGGGAAGCTGCCGGTAGGACTTGATCTCGCGGCTCACCAGAAAGGCGGCCACCTCCTCGTGGGTCATGGCCAGCACCATGTCCCGCGCGGCCTTGTCCTTGAAGCGGCCCATCTCCGCGCCGATCTCGTACCAGCGACCCGTCTGCTTCCAGATGTCCGCCGGGTGCACCACCGGCATGGTGAGCTCCTGGCCGCCGATGGCCTCCATCTCCTCGCGGATGATCGCCTCGACGCGGTCGAGCGAACGGCGCGCCAGCGGCAGGTAGCAGAAGATGCCGGCTGCCAGCTGGCGGATGTAGCCGGCCCGCAGCAGCAGCCGGTGGCTGGTCACGTCGGCGTCCGCCGGAGCTTCGCGGAGGGTCTGGCAGAAGAGCTGACTCATGCGCATGCGGCGCTGTCTCCCTGGTCTGGCTGCCGGTCGGGGCGGCAAACATAGGGCCGGGGCCGCGCGGGCTCAACCGCGCCCTGCGGGCCGGCCGGCGCCCGGCCGCTCATCCCATCGCCTTGCTGTCTATCCGCTCGCGGATCATCGCCACGGCCGCCGCGACGGCCATCTGCTCCTGCGCGCTGCTGCCGCGCCGGCGGACCGACACCAGGCCCTCGGCGGCCTCGCGGTCGCCGACCACGAGCAGGTAGGGCACGCGCTGGGTCTGCGCCTGCCGCAGCCGGTAGTTCAGGGTCTGGTTGTCATCGTCCAGCTCCGCCCGGATGCCGGCGCCGCGGAGCTGCTGGAAGACGCCTGCCGCGTACTCGCCGTGACGGTCGGCGATGGGCAGCACCACCGCCTGCACGGGCGCCAGCCAGGGCGGGAAGGCGCCGCCGAAGTGCTCGATGAGCAGGCCCACGAACCGCTCCAGCGACCCGAACGGGGCGCGATGGACCATCACCGGGCGATGCGCCTCGCCGTCCTTCCCGGTGTATTTCAGGTCGAAACGCTCGGGCAGGTTGTAGTCGACCTGGACCGTGCCGAGCTGCCACTCGCGGCCGACCACGTCGCGGACCACGAAGTCGATCTTGGGGCCGTAGAACGCGGCCTCGCCCGGTTCGGCGGTGAACGGCACTCCCAGGGACTCCGCCGCCCGCCGCAGGATGGCCTCGGCGCGCTCCCAGGCTGCCGGCGCGCCGACGTACTTGCTGCTGTCCGGGTCGCGCAAACCGACGCGCACCCGGTAGTCGGACATCTGCAGCGTCGACAGAATCGTGTTGATCAGGCTCAGACAGCCGTCCAGCTCCGCCGGCAACTGCTCTTCGGTGCAGAAGATGTGCGCGTCGTCCTGGGTGAAGCCGCGCACGCGCGTCAGGCCGCCGATCTCGCCGGACTGCTCCCAGCGGTAGACCGCCCCGAACTCCGCCAGCCGCACCGGCAGATCGCGGTACGAGTGCGGCTGCGAGGCGAAGATCTGCACGTGGAACGGGCAGTTCATCGGCTTCAACAGGAAGCCGTCCACCTCGCCCTTCTCCAGCCTGTGCACCAGGTCGGCGCAGGTGACGGCGGCCCCGGCCAGCTCCTGCAGCTGCTCCCGCTCGACGATCGGCGGGTACTGGCTGTCCTGGTAATAGGGGAAGTGCCCGCTGATGCGGAACAGAGCCAGCTTGCCGATGTGCGGCGTCACGACCTGCTGATAGCCCTGCTTGGTCAGCTCGGCCATGATGAAGCTCTGCAGCTCCTGGCGGATCACCGTGCCCTTCGGCGTCCACAGCACCAGCCCCGGACCCACCGCCTCGTCCAGATGGAACAGCTGCAGCTGCCGCCCCAGCACCCGGTGGTCGCGCCGGCGCGCCTCCTCCAGGCGGTGCAGATGGCTGTCGAGCGCCTCCTTGGTGGCGAAGGCCGTGCCATAGATCCGCTGCAGCATCTTGCGGCGCTCGTCGCCGCGCCAGTACGCGCTGGCGAGGCCGAGCAACCGGAAGAAGCGCACCTGCCCGGTGCTCAACACGTGCGGCCCGCGGCACAGGTCGACGAAGTCGCCCTGGCGATAGAAGGACAGCGTCGCCTCTGCCTCCAGCTCGGCCAGCAGCTCGGCCTTGTAGGGCGCTCCCGCGACCCATGTCCGGGCCTCCTCGCGCCCGACCTCCAGGCGGGCGAACGGCTGGTTCTCCTTGACGATCCGCTCCATCTCCTGCTCGATGCGCCGCAGGTCCTCGGCGGCGAAGGGCTCCGGCGTGTCGAAGTCGTAGTAGAAGCCTTCGGCGATGGCCGGGCCGATGGCCAGCTGGGCCGCCGGGAACAGCCGGCGGACAGCCTGCGCCATCACGTGGGCGGCGCTGTGGCGCAGCACGGCCAGCCCGTCCTCGGTGTCCCAACCGACCAGTTCCACCTCCGCGTCCGCCGGCAGCGGCGTGTGGAAGTCGACGACGGCGCCCTGGTACCGCGCGGCGGCGAAGCGCTGCAGCAGCTTCCGGTCGTGGGCGGCGAGGACCTCCTTGAGCGACCCTGCCCCTTCGTGCTGGATATCCTGCGCAGCCGGTACTCTGATCCGCATCTCCCGTCCTCCCGAAGACGACACGAGAACAGCGCCCAAAGCTGGTGCTGGCGGCCGTGCCGAGCTCACGAAAAAGCCCACTGTCACGCGCTGACAGTGGGCAGAACGGAGCCGATTCCGCGGCTTCGACCGGTGGGGCTACACCGGCATCCACTCCCTGTCAGAACGCGAGCAGGCCGCCGCGGCGGTCGACGGTGCAGACGTCGTCCCTGCCCGAATCGCCACCTCGCGCCGGCTGGACGGCGCGGCCGGATGCAGAGCAGACATCGCCGTATCGCTCCTGCTGGAGTGAATGACAGCGCGAGAATAACGGCGCCCGAGGCCGCCTGTCAAGCGCCCGGGCGCGCGTCGGCTGGCCAGGGGCAGCCGGCCGATCCACCGCGGCGCGATCGCCCCGCAGACGATCGGCGCGGCGCGGGACGGCAGCAGGATGCCGCTGGGCCCCCGGCGGCCACCGTGCCGGTCCACAGCCGGCGCGCGCCCCGGCAGCGCCTGGCCTGCGCCGCGCCGCCGCCGCGAGCACCGGCGGGTTCACAGGGCTCCCAGCTCCACCGCGGCACGGCCGCAGATCTCGAGCACCGGGTCGTACACCGGCCCGAACGGCGGAGCGTAGGCCAGATCGAGATCGTACACCTCCTGCACCGTGAGACGGCGGCACAGCGCGGCCGCGAACAGATCGATGCGGCCGGCCACGCCCTCCACCCCGAGCATCTGCGCTCCCAGCAGGCGCTGGGTCTGGCGATCCACGACGATCCGCGTGTGCAGGGACTGCCCGCCCGGGTAGTAGGCCGCGCGCGTCCGGCCGGCGCGCGCGAACTCCACGGCCGCGAAGCCGGCGGCGCGGGCTTCGTCCAGCGTCAGCCCGGTCCGCGCCACCGCGAAGTCGAGCACCTTGGCGATCATCGTCCCCGCGGTGCCCCGGAATCGCTGCGGCGACAGCCGCCCCAGGCTGTCGGCAGCCGCATTGTCCCCGGCAATTCGCCCGGTGCGGTTGGCCGTGAGGGCCAGTGGCGACCACACGCGAGCCCCGGTCACCACGTGGGCCACTTCGACGCAGTCGCCGGCGGCGAACACCCCCGGGGCCGAGGTGCGCATGCGATCGGACACCGCGATGCCGCCCGTCGCGCCCAGCGCCACGCCGGCCGCCGCCGCCAGCGCCGCGGCCGGGCGGGCACCCGTCGCCACGACGATCACGTGGGCGGGGATGGTCTGGTCGGCCAGCCGCACGCCCGCGGCAGCGTGCCCGTCTTCCTCCAGGCCGCGCACCTGTTGGCCCACCAGCAACCGCAGCCCGCGGCTCTCCAGCGCCGCGAGCACGGGCTGCAGGAACGCCGCATCGAGGCCGCCGAGCAGCCGCTGCGACCGTTCGATGAGCGTCACCTCCAGGCCGCGTTCCAGCAGCGCCGCGGCCATCTCCAGCCCGAGGAAGCCGCCGCCGACGACGGCGGCGCGCCGCACCCGGGGCTCGTCCAGCAGCTCGCGCAGAGCGACTGCCTCGGGAAGCCCGCGCAGCGCGAACACGTTGCGCCGGGGCGCCGCCGCCCATTCGGGAACCACGGGTTCGCTGCCCGTGGCCAGCACCAGGTAGTCGTAGCGCAGACTGCGGGGCTGTCCGCCCGAGTCCACGTACTCCACCAGCCGCGCCCCCGGCCTCACCGCGGTCACCGCGTGGCGCAGGCGCACGTCCAGGCCGCGCCGCGCGAAGTCGTCCGCGCGCAAGGCCAGCAGGCTGTCGGCGCCGGCCACCTGACCGCTGATCAGGTACGGGATCCCGCAGGCTCCGTACGACGCGTACGGGCCGCGCTCGAACACGACGACCTCCAGATCCGGATTGGCGCGGCGCACCTGGCTGGCCGCGCTCATCCCGGCGGCGTCGCCGCCGACCACGATCACTCGTCCTGGCATGGTGCCCGCGCTCCCGGCCGCGGTCTCAGTGCTGCCTCAGCGGTGGTGCTGCCGCAGCGCCCGACTGGCGGCTTTTCGGCCCGGCCGCGCCCGCGGGCCTGCTCGCGACCCGAGCGGCTCACCGGCTCCCACCGACTGCCGCAGCACCGGGACCCAGCCCCTCCGCCGGCGCCGCGCTGCAGGGCGGCACGCGCTGCCCCAGACGCGCCGACCAGCGGGCCAGCAGCCGGCACGCCGCCGGCGCCAGCGCGACCCCGTCGCGCGCCTGTCGAGCGCGGCGGCGCGCCGCCAGTTCGCCGGGCACCCACACCCCGCCTGCCGGCGCCCCGGCGCCGCGCACGAAGCCGCACAGGCGCTCGACCTGACGGCACGCCGCGGGGCCCAGGCGTGCCACGTCCACGGCCAGCAGGAAGATGCCCGCTCCCGAGCTGCCGGCTTCACCCGCGCAGCCCGCCCCGGTCAGCGCGCCCGCCAGCAGCTCGGTCGCCACGCACAGAGCCGCTCCCTTGCTCCCGCCGCGGCCGCCAAGCGGCCGCTGGCCGTCGCCCATCCGGCCCACCCGCGCTCGCCGGCCGCGCGGCCAGACACATGTCCAGCAGCAGCAGGCGCCCGTCGCCGCGCGGCACGGCCCCCGCCAGGGCCCCGCCGCTCAGACAGGCTCCCCCTCCCGGCACGGCCGCCACGCGCGGCCGCGCGCTGTCGCCGTTCGTCCATGCCCAGGCCAGCCGGCCGCGCCGCGCCAGGCGCGCGACGAACGGAGCCAGGCGGCCCACCGGGTAGGCGTCGCGCACAGCCGCGGCAGCCACGCCGAGCCTGCCCGCGCGCACCGCCAGCTCGCCCACTGCTGCCGCGAGCGCCTCTTCGCCGAAGCCACCCCCGCCGCGCACGATCACCGCCGCCGGCTGGGTACCAGCCACCTGCGGCTGCGCGCTCGCCTGCAGCTCGCCCCGCTGGATGGCGCTCAGGTAGGTCGCGATCCGCACGATCCCGCAGCGCGGATAGCCGGCCATGTCGGCGTCCACCAGCACCGCCGCGACGCGCACGGCCACCGGCGCCGGGACCCCGGCGGCCCGCAGCAGGCTCGCACCCCACTCGCCCAGAATCGTGCCGGGCCACCGGCGCATCGGCAATCCCTCGCGGTCGGCGCGGCCCGCGGCCATGCCCGGGGATGCGGCGCCGCTGGCTGGCCCGGCTGCCGCCGCTCCGGCGGTGCTGCCCGCGCCCCGAGGGACGGCCGCGACAGAAGCGGCCGAAGTATACGCCAGCCGCCCGCGCCGACCAAGGCGCGAGCAACGCCAGCACGTCGGCGCAGGTCGAACGCCGGCTAGGCGCCGGTGCGGCCCGGGCGCGGCTGGACGCAGTACTCGTACTCGTAGACCGTGCGGAATCCGAACCCGCCGTACAACCGCAGGGCTGGCACATTGCCGCGCCCGACCTGCAGGTAGGCCTGCTCGGCTCCCTGCCCTGCGGCCCAGTCGAGCAGTCCCCGCACGAGCTGGCGTCCCCTCCCCTGACGCCGCGCCGCCGCCAGGGTGGCCACGCAGAAGATCCCGACCCACTGCTGCCCCTGCACCGCCATGCCGCAGGCGACCGGCGACCCATCCTGATCGAGCACGCCATGGAGGGTCGGAGCATCGATGCGGGCCAGCATCCGGGCCAGCAGGCAGCGCTGGCGCGCCGTCAGCTCGGCGCACCGCGCGTACACCTCCACCCAGGCCGACCGCCCCACCGGGCGCACCCTGGCAGCCGCGGCCGGCGCGTCGGGCGGGCGCCCCAGCGCGCAGGTCATCACCCGCGTCGGCGCCACCCGTTCGTAACCCCGCTCGCCGAGTACCCCGGCCAGGCCCACCGGCGTCACCTCGGGGACCATCTTGAACATCGGCTCGAGACCGCGCGCGGCGTACTCCATCTCGCAGAATCGCACCTTGTCGGGCAGTTCCGCGGCGCCGCCGCCGAACGGCAGCACGCAGTTGGCGCGACGCGTGTACCCCCCGCCGAAGCGCAGCACCCAGGTGCCGATGCGCGCCTCCTCGAGTCCGGGCCACGCCGCGGCGGTGTGCGCCTCCAGGGCGCGGATCAGGGGCAGTCGCGGCCTGGGCGCCGCGGCCGCAGGAACCTGGCACGAAGGACCACCGCGGACGGCTCGATCCTGCTGCCGCGGGACACCGGCATTCACCTGTGGCACCGTTCGCCTCCCGTGAGTGCCGGCCGAATGTACGTGGAATCTATGACAAAGCAAGAATGAATATGCGTCCCCCGTGACGACCAGGAAGCCGCGGGAGCCGCAGGCGAACGCCCGCCAGCGACGGCCGGCGGGCGGTGGCGGGTGGCTGCGGGCGCGGCCGGCTCGCCGGCGCCGGTCTGGCCGAGGGAAGTCGCGCCCAGCCCGCGGCACCCTCGCCGCGGAGACGGTGGCGGCTAGCCGTCGCGCCGCTCGCCGCGTCGGCTCGACACCGCCCAGCGAGCGTCCGGATCGTCCAGCTCCACCCGGATCACGCCCCCGCCGAAGCAGCCCTGCAGGTGCTCGTACTCGCGCTGCTTGTCGGGGTCGGGGTAGCGCCACTCGTGCAGGTAGTGGACCCGCACGATCCCAGCCTGCAGCAGCTCCTTGGTGCAGCCGAAGCAGGGGCGCATGGTCGAATACAGCTCGGCGCCTTCCGTCGCGATGCCGAAGCGGGCCGCCTGCAGCACCGTGTTCTGCTCGGCGTGCACGCAGATGCACAGGTCGTAGTCCTTGCCCGCGGCGTACCGCTGTCGGTCGGCGCACCGGTTGCAGCCGCCGTCCAGGCAGTTCGGCAGGCCGTGCGGGGTGCCGTTGTACCCGGTCGCGATGATGCGCCGGTCGCGCACCAGGATGGCGCCGACGCGGTTGCCGGTGCAGTTGGCGCGCGCGCGCACCGCCATGGCGATGCGCATGTAGTACTCCGGCCAGTCGGGTCTGCTGTGCTCGTGCCCTGGCATCGCTCCACTCCCCGGGCGCATCGTCGTCCGCCCCGCGCCGGCGCCTCGGCCCGCCGGCAGCGCGCCCGCGGCCTGCCGCGCGCCCGCCGTTCGCCTCTGTCTCGGGCGGCCCCGGTCACCGGCTGTGCCAGGCGGGTATGGCGATCTGTGCCGACGCCTCCCAGGCGTACCAGTACAGGGCTGCGGTGAACGCCGCGGCCGCCACGGCTCGTTCTTCACCCAGGGCCCCGAGGGCCTCGCCGCTAGAGGCGGTCGCCAGGGCGGAGGCCAGCGCGTACACCGCGTCGAGCCGGGCTCTGCTCGCCTCGATCTGCGCCCAGATCGCCGGCATCAGCGCCTTGATCCGCGGCAACGATACCGCTGCGGCCAGCCGCTCCGGCTGCAGCCGCAGCCGTTCCGGCAGGCTGTCCAGGCGATCGTGGATGCCGCGCCCGACCACCGCGCCGTCCGCCGCCGGGCGGCCATCGTAGTCGCGGGTGACGTGCAGCGGCTGGCAGGCATCCTGAGCGTAGTGGGCCAGCACGCCCGCGTACACCAGGCACTTGTGCTGGATGCGCTCGTCCTCCGGCCACCGCCGGTGCTCGGCCAGCGCCACCGCCAGCCGCTCGGTCCACTCCGCGATCGCGTAGGGCAGCAGGCCGACGCGGAACGGGCTGAGTCCCTGCGCGACGCAGGTGTCGAAGAACGCCGCGCGCGTGTCGGGCGCGGACCCGGGCCGCAGCAGCTCCGCGTCCCAGTAGTGCTCGGGCTGCTCGGCGTCTCGCAGGTGCGGCGTGTCGCGGTTCTTGAACAGATCGGGGTCCGCCACGCTCCGCACGACCGCGGCCTCCCCGGTGCGCAGAAACGACGGCAGCTCGGCGGGCAGCGCGCGCACCGCCGCGCGCGTCATCAGCTCGTGCCCGCCGCACCACCAGGCGTGGCCGCCCGTCGGCGAGCAGACCAGCAGCATCGCTACGCCCAGGATCCCGGGTCTCATCTCTGCCGCCTCGAGCGGGGGTGACGCCCTGCGCGGCCGCGCTGCGGGCGAGCGGGCGCCGGTCTGGGAAGCGGCCGCCGGCAGCACGCCGAAGCGATGGCGCCGGACCGGCGGCAATATACCGGCGGCGGCGGCCCGGTCAAGCCGGGCGACCCGACCGCCGCTTGCCGCGCCTGCTGAGCGGCCGCGTCCAGGCGGGCCGCACCCTTGACGGGACCGGCGCCGGGTTCTATAGATCGACGCGTTCGGCACGCAACGACCCAGAGCCAGCGACACGCGCTACGACGCCCCCCAACCCCATGAGCGAGAGGTCTGCCATGCCCCGCAAGAAGCTCAATCTGCTCTTCCTCGGCATCGACAGCCTGCGGGCCGACCGCATGAGCTGCTACGGATACCACCGCCTGACCACCCCGCACCTGGACCGGCTGGCCGCGCAGGGCGTGCTGTTCGAGCGCTACTACTCCCCCCACATACCCACGACGTCGGCCTACACGTCGATGCTGACGGGCATGGACTGCTTCTCCACCACCGTCGTGGCGCTGCGCCATCGGACGGGCCTGCCCGAGGACCTGCAGACGCTCCCCGAGGTGCTGCGCGCCCATGGCTACAGCACCTCGTGCGTCGGCTTCACGGGCAACTGCGCCTCGCGAGGCTTCGACCAGTACCTCGACTATTCCGGCTGGGGCTCGTGGGCGGAGGGACGCAGCCCCAAGGCGGAGAACCTCAACCAGGTCGCCGTCCCGGAGCTGGACCGGCTGGCCGCTGCCGGGCAGCCGTTCTTCCTGTTCCTGCGCCACATGGACCCGCACGCCCCGTACCTGCCGCCGGCGCCGTTCGAGCGGATGTTCTACAGCGGCAACGAACTGGACCCGCACAACAAATCGATGGAGCCGGTGTTCGCCTTCAAGCCCTTCCGCGACTTCTTCGCGGAGTGGATGCCTCCGGGCGTCACCGACTACCGGTACGTGGAGGCGCAGTACGACGGCGCCGTGGCGTACATGGACGCCTCCATCCAGCGGCTGCTCACCCGACTGGAGGAACTCGGGCTGGCCGAGAACACGCTGGTGGTGGTCAACAGCGACCACGGCGAGACCCTGTACGAGCACGAGTGTTGGTTCGACCACCACGGGACATACGAGAACACGCTGCACGTGCCGCTGATCATGCGGCTGCCCGGCGTGCTGCCGGCCGGCCGGCGCGTCCCCGGCTACGCGCTCCACCAGGACCTCATGCCCACGATCCTGCAACTGCTGGGCATCCGCGCGAAGATCCCGTTCGACGGTCGTTCGCTGCTGCCGCTGATCGCCGGCGAGCGCGCCGCGAACTACTCGGACTTCTACATCACCGAGTGCACGTGGATGCGCAAGCACGGCTGGCGGACGCCGGAATGGAAGCTCATCGTGGCCCTGGAGCCGGACTTCCACTTCAAGCCCGAGGTCGAGTTGTACAACCTGACCAAGGATCCCCTCGAGCTGGACAACGTGGCGGCCAGGGAGCCCGCCATCGTCGCCACCCTGCGGCAGCGGCTGGAGGCATGGATCGCCCGCCGCGAGAAGAACACCGGCCGTCCCAACCCGATGTTCACCAACCTCAACTGGCACGGCACCAGCCACGAGGGCTCGTTCGAGAGCTCGCAGCAGGCGTACGAGACGCTGCATATCGGCTCGGTGGGGGCGGCCAACCGGCTGCAGGCGGGGAAGAAGCCCGAGGGCGGCAGGACCCGAAAGAAGTAGGCGCGGGCCCGGCGGCCCGCTGCGTCCGGCGGCCTCCCGAGGCCCGGCACGCCGGACGCAGCGAACACCGCGGGCAAGAGCGGGCGGGCGGGCCGACCCCTGTCGTCCCGCCCGTCGCCGCTGGGGCTAGAAGGTCTGGCGACAGGTCTCGGCGAACGCCCAGTCCAGCCAGGGCGTGAGCAACTCCAGATCGGCTCGCTCGACCGTGGCCCCGCCCCAGATGCGCAGGCCGGGGGGCGCCTCGCGATAGGCGTTGATGTCGTAGGCCGCGCCGGCTTTCTCCAGCATCCCCACCATCTTCTTGGCCAGCGCCTGCTGGCCTTCGGCCGGCAGCGCCGCGCACCGCGGGTCCACGAAGCGGAAGCAGATCGACGTGCTGCTGCGCCAGGCGGGCCGGCGGGCCAGGAAGTCGATCCACGGCGTGCGGCCCACCCAGTCGTCGAGCACCGCCAGATTGGCTCGCGAGCGCGCCACGGCCGCGGGCACGCCGCCGATCTCCTCCAGCCAGCGAAGGGAGTCCAGCGCGTCCTCCACGCACAGCATGGACGGCGTGTTGATGGTGTCGCCCCGGAACAGCGCCTCGGTGAGCTTGCCCTGCTTGGTCAGGCGGAACAGCTTGGGCAGCGGCCACGGCGGCGTGTAGGACTCCAGCCGCTCGACCGCGCGCGGGGAGAGGATCAGCATGCCGTGCGCGGCCTCTCCGCCCATCACCTTCTGCCACGAGTAGGTGACCACGTCCAGCTTGGCGAACGGCACCTCCATGGCGAACACCGCGGACGTGGCGTCGCAGATGGCCAGGCCCGCCCGGTCGGCGCGCAGCCAGTCGCCGTCCGGCACGCACACCCCGGACGTGGTGCCGTTCCAGGTGAACACCACGTCGCGATCCTGGTCCACCTGGCGCAGATCGGGCAGATCGCCGTAGTCGGCCTCGAATACCCGCAGGTCCGCCAGGCGCAGCTGCTTGGCGATGTCGGTGACCCAGCCCTTGCCGAAGCTCTCCCAGGCCAGCACGTCCACGCCGCGCGCGCCGAGCAGCGACCACAGCGCCATCTCCACGGCCCCGGTGTCCGAGGCCGGGACGACGGCGACGCGGTAGTCGGCCGGCAGCGCCAGCAGGGCGCGGGTCCGGTCGATCACCTCCTGCAGGCGCGCGCGCCCCGCGCTGGACCGATGCGAACGCCCGACGAGAGCCGGTTCGAGCACGCGCACCGTCCACCCCGGGCGCTTGGCGCAGGGTCCGGAGGAGAAGCACGGGTTGGCGGGGAGACGAGTAGGCTTGGGCGCAGCGTTCGCGTGGATCAAGGCCGGAATCTCCTTGGCTGGCGGCGTGGCAAGGGGCCGCGGACGGCCGCGGCGATGGGCGCTCTCAGGCGGGCGGCTCGGCCCGGTACGCTTCGGCGAGCAGCGTGATCGGATGCTTGACGGTGACCGCCAGCCCGGCCCGCTCGCGGCCGCATTCGAGCTGGATGTTGCAGCCGGTGTTGGCGCTGGCGATGACCTCGGCACCGGTGCGGCGGACATGCTCCATCTTGCGGTCCAGCAGCTTCATCGCCATCTCGGGCTGGGTGATGTTGTAGATGCCCGCGCTCCCGCAGCACCAGTCCGCCTCGGCCATCTCCACCAGCTCCAGACCCGGGATCGCCCGCAGGATCTGCCGCGGCTGGGCGGAGACGTGCTGTCCGTGGTTGAGGTGGCAGGACTCGTGGTAGGTGACGCGCTGCGGCCGCTGGGGTCCGCGGGGCGGCCGGAAGCCGATCTCGACGAGAAACTCGTGGATGTCCTTGACCTTCGCGCTCCAGACGCGGGCCCGCTCGGCGTACTCCGGGTCGTCGGCGAGCAGGTGACCGTAGTGCTTCATGTGCGGCCCGCACCCGCCCGCATTGCTGATGATCGCGTCGAGCGTTTCCGGCGCGAACGCGTCGATGTTGCGCCGCGCCAGCGCGCGCGCGCACTCCAGCTCGCCGTTGTGCGCATGCAGGGAGCCGCAGCATTCCTGCTGCGCCGGCAGCACGACCTCGCAGCCGTTCTCCTGCAGCACGTAGATCGTGTCCGCATTGGTGTCCGCGAAGGCCAGATCCTGCACGCAGCCGAGCAGCAGGCCCACGCGGTAGCGCGGCCGGGCGGGATTGCGCCGGGCGTACAGACGGCGGAACAACGCCTCGGTGAACCGCCGGCTGATCCGCGGCGCGAGCGGCTCGAGCCGCCGCAGCGAGGGCGGCAGCAGGTACTTCAGGCCCGCATGCCGCACCAGCCACTGGCAGCCGCTCTGCTGGTACAGACGCATCGCGGCTCCCAGCCGCCGCAGCCACCGGCGCGACATGAACAGGCGCTTCACCACCAGGCCGCGGATGGCGCGGCGCTTGGGGCTGTCCAGCAGCCCGCGTCGCTCGACTTCCGCGCGGGCGCGCTCGAACAGCGTCGCGTAGTCCACGCCCGCCGGGCAGGCCGAGGTGCAGGCCAGGCAGCCCAGGCAGAAGTAGAGCTCCTCGGCGAACGCGCGGCGGATGGCCAGGCGGCCGTCGGCGATGGCCCGCATCAGGGCGATCCGCCCGCGCGGCGACGAGCGCTCGCGGAGCGTCTCCTCGTAGGTCGGGCACACGGCCAGGCACATGCCGCAGTGCATGCACTGCTGCAGCACGGCGTAGTCCAGGCCCGCGAGCAGGCTGCCGTCCGCAGCCGGGCGCGGTCCGGTGGCGATGGCAGTGGCGGTCAATCGAGCACCTTCCCAGGGTTCAGGATTCCCCGCGGGTCGAGACTGGCCTTCAGCCGGCGGCTGATCTCCATGCCGACGGGCCCGAGCTGCTGCGGCAGGAAGGGCTTCTTGGCGACGCCCACGCCGTGCTCGCCGGTGATCGTGCCGCCCAGGGCGATGGCGCGTGCGAAGACCTCGCGCAGCGCCGCCTCGGCGCGCTGCAGTTCCTCGGGCTGGCGCTCGTTGGTGAGGAAGGTCGGATGCAGGTTGCCGTCCCCCATGTGCCCGAACGTCCCGACCCGCACCCGGTGCCGCTGGCCGGCCTCCTGGATGAAGGCCACCATGCGCGCCAGCTCGCTGCGGGGCACGGTGATGTCCTCCAGCAGGACGGTCGGCGCCAGGCGCGCCAGGGCGCTGAAGGCGGTGCGGCGCGCCGTGGCCAGCTGCGTGGCCTGCTCCTCCGACGCCGCGGTGCGCACCTCGCGCGCGCCCTGCTCGCGGGCGACCTTCGCCATCGCGGTCGCCTGCTCCTCCACCTCGGCCGGGTGGCCGTCCGCCTCCATCAGCACCACGGCCTCGCAGTCGCGCGGCAGGCCGATGTGCGCGTAGTCCTCCACGCAGCCGATGGTGGCCCGATCGAGGAACTCCAGCGTGCACGGGATGATCTTGAGCGCGATGATCTGCGAGATGGTCTCCGCCGCGTCCGTCATCCGGTCGAACAGCGCCAGCAGCGTCCGCTTGGCGGCCGGGGGCGGGATCAGCTTGAGGGTGACGCGCGTGATCACCCCCAGGGCCCCCTCGGAACCGATGAACAGGTCCTTCAGGCCGAACCCGGCGACGTCCTTGACGCACTTGGAGCCGGTCTCCAGCACCTGGCCATCGGCCAGCACGACCTCCAGCGCCATGACGTAGTCGCGCGTGACCCCGTACTTGAGGCCGCGCAGCCCCCCCGAGTTGTTGGCCACGTTGCCGCCGATGGTCGAGATCTTGATCGAGCCCGGGTCCGGCGGGTAGAACAGGCCGGCGGCCGCCGCTGCGTCCGCGATCGCCTGGGTCAGCGCGCCTGCCTCGGCCGTGAGCGTGAGGTTGCGCGCATCGACCTCGAGAATGCGGTTCATGCGGACCAGACACAGGACGAGGCTCCCGGCAACGGGCACCGACCCTCCCGCCAGGCCGCTGCCCGCGCCTCGCGGCACCACCGGCACGCCCTGCTCGTGCGCCAGCGACATCACCGCCGCCACCTGCTCGGTCGATTCGGGCAGGACGACGCAGGCCGGCAGCTGGTTGAGCAGCGCGGTGCCGTCGAAGGCGTAGACCGTCAGATCCTCGGGCTCGGTGAGCACCTGCTCATCCCGCAGCAGACTGCGCAACCGCGCGATCAACGTTTGGCTGTCCATCCGTTCCTCAGTGGCTCCGGGTGCAGCGAAGGCACCGACTCCCGCCGGTGCCCCGCCTCGAGACAGGCACGCAAGAGGCCGCACGCGCGCCGAGCATCCAGCTTCCACCACGCCCTGGATCGCCGTTGACGCGCCCCAGGACCGCCGCTAGACTGGCGATGACGGCGGACCGCCACTTCGGCCGCGCGCCTCGTCCAGTCCGGTCCGCCG
>CAZPXM010000070.1:12699-19181 GCA_964591015.1 uncultured Gemmatimonadaceae bacterium | reverse complement strand
AAGCGGTACAGGCCGGCGTACACCGGCTCCACCACGGCGAAGGCGACCGGCACGAGCAGGCCGCTGGCGCCGATGGCCGCCTCGAGACCCGCATACGCGCGCAGGGGCCGGCGCACGCGGTCGACCAGACGCCCGCACAGGAAGCTGCCCAGGGCCAGACCAGCCATGAACACGGTGAGGACGGTCGCCGAGGTGTACACGGTGTTGCCCATCACCAGCCGGAACAGCCGCAGCCAGGTGATCTGGTAGACCAGACCGCAGCTGCCCGACAGGAAGAAGACCGCGTAGATCAGCGCCTTGTGTCTGCCCTGCATGGGTCTGTCCCCTGGGCTGGGTGGGAGCGGGATGCGGTGGGAGGTCCGACGCGGCCGCCCGCGGCCAGGGTCTCCACCAGATCCGCGAAATACGGGTTGCCGTCGGCTGCGGCCTGCTGGGCGCGCGTGCGGGCGTCCTGCACGCGACCAGCAGCCACCAGCTCGGATGCCAGCGCCGGAAAGAACGAATAGACAAACTGCCCACGCACTGTCCTGGAGGCAAACGCCCGCTCGAGCTCGGGCAGGGCCTCGTCGTGCCGCTGGAGCAGATGCAGGAGGACGCCGCGAACCATGGCGATGTAATCCCCATCCATGGCCGGCGCCAGCGCCACGAACGCCGTCCGCTCGAGCGCCGAGGCCAGCGTGTCGCGTTCCGCGGCGGTGAGCGCCCCGTTCGCCAGCTGCACGGCCCAGCCCCAGTGCATGGCCGCCCACAGATCGCCCCGCGCGGTGTACGGGGCCTCGCGCTGGGCCGCACTGTAGTGCCACCGCGCCCGGCACAGATCGCCCGCCTGGAAGAGCTCGTCAGCCACCTCCAGCGCCAGCGGCGCCAGCTCGCGGTGCGACTGCCACCGCCTCGCCCCGCGGCGCTCGGCCGGCGTCAGCGCCGCCCAGCCAGCCTGCGCCTGCCGCCGCAGGCGTGCCGCGTTGTGGGCATTGAACTCGGCCATGGGCGGCGAGCCGAGCAATTCGGCCATCGCCTCCTCGACCCCCACGCGCTCCACCGGCACATCGCCCAGCAGCTCGCGATAGTATCCATCGTCGCGCACGCGACCCAGATCCCACTCCCAGGCGGGCAGCGCCGCTGCGGCCGCGGCCAGCACGCACCGCGCCAGCACGATCTGCCCCTGGACGGTGGGGTGCACGTGATCGGCCATCAGCGCCCACCCGACTCCCTGGCCGCCAGCCGCCGCCGCGAACGCGCGCTCCACGTCGGCCAGGATGGCACCCTCGGACCGGGCCGCCAGCGCGCGGATCGCCTCGTTGTGGGCGGTGGGAGCCCGCCACGGCATCGGGTCCAGGTCGCGTGCCTGCCGGAAACCCGCCAGGGCACGCTCTCGCCGCCCTGCCGCAGCGGCCGCGCACCCGGCCACGTAGTGCAGCAGGGCATCCTCGGGCATCTCCTGCAGCAGCGCCTCGGCGTCCGCCAACACGGCGCTGGCCGCCGCGCTGTCCAGCCCGGCGATCACCCGCCCGAACAGCTCGTCCCGCCGCGCGCCCAGCAGCGCCGTGGCGGGCGGCAGCGTCGCCGCCGGAGCGAAGCCGGAGTCGTTGGCCGCCACCGTGCAGACGATCAGCGGCACGCCGCGGCGCCGGCAGGCCGCGGCAGCGCTGGCCAGGTTCGCGGCCAGCGCGGCAGCGGCGCGTGTGCGCCGTGGATCCGCCGGCGCCACGCGGCCCCGTGCTGCCATGGTCTCCAGCAGGCTCTGGGGCAGCACCGAGTCGCCCTGCACCAGGCCGACGAGGCGTTCCGCGAGCACGCCCAGCCGCAATAGACCCAGACGGTAGCGCAGCGCCTGCAGCGACGGCGCCAGCTCGGTGCCGCCGCCGTACAGCCCGTAGAACTCGTTGTGGCCCGAGTACACCACCATCAGATCGGGCTCCAGCGCCAGCGCGTCCTCGACGAGCCGGGCCACCGCGTAGCTGGCGATCGACGTGATGCCCAGATTGAGCACCTGCACCGGCCGCCCAGGGCTGGCGTCGTTCATCATCGCCTCCAGAAACGAGGCGGCGGCCAGCCGTCTGGCGTGCGGATAGCCCTGCACTGTCGAGGCGCCCGCGACGACCACCCGGCGCGGCCGCTGCTGCCGACCGCCGGCGATCTCCACGAAGGGAGTGGAAGCCATCCTGCCGCTGGCGACCAGCGCCCCACCATACCGCTCGGCAAAGAAACGCTGCGCGTACCGAGGCTCGATGGCCTTCAAGGTGCGCCCATCGCGCTGTGCCAGGGTGACCGCCAGCGGCGGCGGGCGCAGGCCCGGCACCGCCCGCAGCAGCAACTCGCACCCGCCCACTGCCGCCAGTCCCACGAGCACCGAGATGGCCCTCAGGAGCCACAGGCGCAGCGGGCGTTGGAGTTCACCAGCCAACGACGGCCTCTCCCACCAGCGGTGTGGCAGCGGCGCTGCAAGCTGGCGCGCCGCGTCACCGCCCTCCTGTCCGTGTCCGTGCCTCGCCGCCGGCCACGCTGGCCGCGAGGCGGTTCAGCGCGCGCCAGACGAGTACGGCTCCGGCGCCGCCTGCTGCG
Organism: uncultured Gemmatimonadaceae bacterium; assembly: GCA_964591015.1. Taxonomy (GTDB): domain Bacteria; phylum Latescibacterota; class UBA2968; order UBA8231; family UBA8231; genus SLHA01. Next base: position 16,619 of record CAZPXM010000070.1, on the reverse strand, counting down.
GCGACGGGCCCGCCGCCGGCGCCACGCGCGCATCCAGCCCGGCCGCGATCGTGGCCTTGGCGTCCCACGTTGCGACCGCCAGTTCGTACGTTCCCCACGGCAGCGGCGCGCGCGCCAGTTCCGGCACGTTGAACGTCTCGATGCAGGCCCCGTAGTAGGCCGCGTCATCCTGGGGCAGCACGAACGGCCTGGCAGCATGGCCGGCGGAGTCGATGTAGGCGATGTGCGGACGCGCGAACAGACCGTCCCGTCTCTTGCTGCTGAAGACCAGCCAGCGACCGTTGCTGGACCAGGAGTGCCAGGAATCGCACTCCTCGTCGTTGCTCTCGAGGGGTCGCCATTCGCCGGTGTCCAGGTCCACCATGTACAGGTCGGCCTCGCGGCGATACACGGGGAAGTTGCCGTACGCCGCTCCCGTGACCACCAGCCACCGGCCGTCCGGCGACACCCTGGGCTGGGTCACGCTGAACCCTGCCGCGGACGCCGCCAGCACCGTCTCCGGCTCGCCGAGGCGGCCGCTGTCCGGGTCGAAACCGACGCGCATCAGGTCGTAGCGCACCGCCGCGTACTCGGCGATGGGCGACGCGGGAGCGCGACTGAAGTAGAGGTAGCGACCGGCCGGATCCCACGCAGGCCAGTTCTCCAGAGAGTCGGGCCGGGCGATGGCCGGGTCGGCGGCCAGCTCGTCGGTGGCGACGCGGTAGAGGACCAGATCCGAAGCCGAATCGAACACGTCCCGCGTCTCGCCGCGCATGTGGTAGAACAGCGCCAGCTTGTTCACCGAGAAGGCCAGCCACTGGCCCCCGGGATGCCAGGCCGTATACGCCGCCGGTGCCGCGTTGAAGGCCGTGCGCGTGTCCACACTGCGCACCCGACCATCGGCGGCGAGCAGCATGGTCGGACCGTGGCTGCCGCGGGTGTGCAGGGCGAACCTGACCGGATCCCGCTCCCTGAACGCGTGGCAATTGAGGCACGCGCCGCCGATGTTCCTGCTGTGCAGGATGCACCGCTCCTGGTAGCTCTCCAGATCGCGCTGATAGATGCCCATCTCGACGTACTTGCTGTAGAGCGGTCTGAGGCGCCGGTACACCAGCACCGGGTCGATCGGCTCCGGCGCCACGCGAACGAACACCGGCGCGTACTCGCGCCAGGTGCCGTCCGCCTGTTGCGCGGCGACTCGCCAGCGCATGCTGTCCCCGCGCGCACGGGCCAGCAGCTCCCGCCAGCGCCGGCGCGGCAGCCGGATCCGGGGCTGCTCGCTGCGCACCGTGAACCCGCCGCCCGCAGGCCCCTCGATCTGGATCTGGTACGCCATCCCGGGCTCCCGCACCGCGAAGTTCAGCGGCGCGATGTTGGGCGGGATGGTGACGCCCGCGTAGTCCGGGTCGATGCGGGGAGCGCGCTCCACGCCATGGCTAACCATGGGCTGCGCACCTCGGCACGCAGCCAGCAGGCCTGCGCCCAGGGCGATCCGCAGGAGCCACCGCAGGGCATGCCGTCTCATGGGATCGCGGACTCCTGCTGCCGGGCCGCAGGCGCGTGGGCCACGAAGTAGCGCCAGTACGTATCGCGCAGATCGTGCTCCAGGGCAGCCAGCAGGCGGGCTCGATCGTTCTGGTGCGCCGTCGTGATGGCGCAGAAACGGTCGAACGCGGCCAGCGTCTGCGGGCGAATCTCGCGTCCCGAGGGCACCAGTTCCGCGGTGCGGTCCTGCTGGCCAGGCGTCGCAGCCAGAAGCAGCAGGAGCGCCTCCTCGCAGTGCCGGGGAATGAGGGGGCGGGGATAGACCGAGGCGAAATCGTCGAGGCGCTGCAGGTGGCCGGCTGCCTTGGCCACCTGCCCGGTCAACAGGTAGTGCGCCATCAGGTATTCGTATGCCATGCGATTGCGGGGCTCGTGCGCCAGCAGCTCCCGCAGCGCTCCCTCGGGCGAGAAGACGTAGTCGACACGGTCGGCGGCCGGGGCCCAGGCGCGCGCCCGGGCCACCGTGGAATCCTGGGCCAGTGTCGCATCGCGCGCCAGCGCCTGCCGGCAGGCAGCCGCCCACTCGCGCAGCACCATGCCGCGTTCGAGCCGGCCGAGAAAGACCTGGGCGGCAGCCGGCCGTCCCTTGGCCAGGTTGATGCGGACGAGCCGCTGCAGGAGCGATGGGCGATCGCCGTATACCTCGAGGGCCTCGTGCGCCATCTGCTCGGCGCCGTTCACCAGTCCCAGGTCGAGGAACACGTCGGCCAGGGCTGTCAGCCGGTCGAGATGGTCGGGCGAGGCGTCGAAGATCCCCTCGCCGGGCAACAGCGGGTACGCGAACATCCGTTCCAGCAGCTCGCCGCGGTGGTACAGCGCGCGCTGCACCTGATACACCGTGGCCGGTGCGTAGGCCTGCAGTCTGGGGACCTGCGCCAGCACCTCGTCCCAGCGGCGCGCCTCGCTCAGCCAGGACACGCGCAGCACCTCGCGTCGACGCCCATCGGGACCCACCCAGAGCACGACGGCCAGCACTGCGGCCACCAGCACTGCGATGGCCCGCTCGCGGAGCGCGGCCGTGGCTGGCGCGCGCTCTTGCCCCGGCATCCCACCACGACCCACCGCGGTGGCACCGCGCGCGGCAACGGCAGTGAGGCCGACCACGCTGGCATACAGCAGCCACGCGCTGACGCTCCCGGAAGCCAGCGCCGGCGCGACGAGCTGGGCGGTGGCGACCTGCCGCCACGGAACCGCGAACGCTCGCGGCGCTGCGACACCGAGGAGCACGATCCCGATACTCGCCTGCGCGACCGACGCCCGCAGCCGCCGCGGCCGCGCCAGGGCCTCCACCAATGCCCCGCAAGCGACCACCCCGACCGCAGGCGCACCTGCCCACACCAGAGCCGCCGACGCGATCAGGGCCATCGCGAGGACGCGCCCGACCGTGCCCGCCACCCGCCGCACAGCCAGGTAGAGCGCGAGGGCCGCCAGCGCCCCCAGCAGCGCCACCGACGGGGCCAGAGGCTGGCCGTAGTCGGCCTGGTGCAGAGCGATGAGGAAGATGCCCGGCAGCGCCGCCGGCCACCAGCGCCAGCGCCCGGAGAGCAGCCGGACGATCGCGGCGGTCGCCAGCCAGCAGAGACCGACCATGCCGACGAGCACACCGGTCCCCACCCACGGCTGGCAGAGAAACTGACCCAGCCAACCTCCCAGCAGTTCGGCGCCGCCGCCGGGCCTGCCCAGGATGGCAGTCCGCCAGCAGACGTCGGTGCTGTGGACCGGCTGCTGGGCCTGGTAGAGCAATCGGGGGTCGACGCGGTAGCGCAGGTGCAGCGCCACGACCGCCGCGACCCCGACCACCGCCACCCAGGGGCCGGGCACCCGCGCGCGCTGCTTGGCGGTCTCGCCCACCTGAACCTCCGGAAGTGTCGCGCTGGCGCAACCGCTAGAAGGTTGCGGCAACCCGCCGGATGTTCTCGTCGTTCCAGGTGATCTGCGCCGCGTACTTCTGCATCAGATCTCTGGTGTAGGCCGCAAAGGCCTTGTCGGCCTTCTCGCCCTGCAGGCGGTGGCGCACCGCGTGCTCCACCTCCTCCAGCGACCGCACCCGTTCCGCCTGGCGCTCCTCCACCCTGAACAACGAGTAACCACCGTCGGCCGGGACCGGGCCCACCAGCTCGCCGACCGGGGCCTGCCGCAGGTGCTCGCGCAAGCCCCCCCAGTCGCCTTCGGCGTCGGGGTACACCGTGAAGCGTCCCTGGGACGCCTGCGCGCCGGGCCGCTCGCTGTGCGCCCAGGCCAGGTCGGCCATGTTCTCGCCGGCGAGTATGCGCGCCCGCAGATCGTTCGCCGTTGCCTGATCGTGCACCAGGATCTCGCGGATGACGACAGCGGCTCCCAACCGATAGCTCTCCCTGTTCGCTTCGTACGCCGCGCGGATCTCCTCGGGGGTGACC
>CAZPXM010000070.1:0-12599 GCA_964591015.1 uncultured Gemmatimonadaceae bacterium | reverse complement strand
GCCAGCCTTCCCTGCACGGCCTCGAACGGCACCTCGCGCACGTCGAGGATCTTGACGACCTCCCAGCCATCGACCGTCCGCACCGGCCCGGCGATCTGGCCGGCCTGCAGCCCCAGCACGGCCTCGCCGAGGCCGGTGACCACGTCCGCGGGGCCGAAGTACCGCCCCAGATCGCCGCCATGCCTGGCGTCGTTCTTGGACAGCGACCGCTCCCGTGCCAGGGTGGCGAAGTCAGCGCCGCGGCGCAGGAGCCGGAGCACTTCGCGGGCGTCCTGTTCGGTCGCGCTGAGGATGTGAGCGGGCCGGTGCACCTGGTCCCAGTGGTCGGCGTGAAACCGTTCGCGCATCTCCTCCTCGCTGACGTGCACCCGCGGACTGATCTCCGCGCTGGTCACCCGCGCGATCAGCTCGCGCACGATGGCGCGCCGCACTCTGTCCTGCACCAGCGAGTCCTGCTCCAGCCCCAGTGCCCGGGCCTCCAGCAGCAGGACCCTGGCACCCACCATGCTCCGCAACAGGTCGCGCACCGCCGCCTCGCCGGTGGACTTGGGCTGCATCGACTCGGGAAGGCCGGCCCGGTACTCGCGCAGCGCCAACGTCCCGATCGTCTCCGAGCCCACGCGGACGAGCGGCCGATCTCCCCCGTCGTCCACCCCACACCCAACCACCGCCAGACCCATGCCCACCGCCACCGCAAACCACCTCGACATCGGTCGACCTCCCTCGGCGCACCCGGCGCCTGCTCTCCCACGAGAGTGCTCGTGGGCAAAAAAACGCTACCCGCGCTCAGGCGCATGCCTGAAGGCGGGTAGCAGTTCCACCTGCGTCACTCGGCCGGGCCTCAGTTGCTGGTCAACTGGACCCTGCCATCCGGCAGGATGCGGCCGATGTCGCGCCGGAAGCGATAGCTGGCACTCACGGACTCCACAGGGTTGCCGCTGTAGTCGAACCGCGTGATCAGATCCTCGATCCGGACCGTGATGTCGTGCACATCGTCGGCCAGCGGCTCGAACAGGATGTAGCCCTGGGCCTCCTGACCGCTGAACACCGGCTCCGTGCGCGGATAGGTGGTGCGGCTCAGCAGATCCCTGCGGTTCTGGTACTCGTTGTACTCGATGCCCGCGTACGCGATGGCATAGGCCCGGTAGTAGACATCGAGCTGCTCCTTGGTGAGCGCGTAGTACTTGCGCCCGTTCTGCGCCGTCAGCACGATGTCTCCGCCCAGTTGCACCTTGGGAAACTGGTAGTTCTTGATGCTCAACATGAACACGGTGAAGCGGCGCGGCGTGGCGCCGAACCAGCCCACCTTGCTGTTGCCGTAGGTGTAGGGGTTGGTCGAGTGCGCGCCCGCCGCCGAATAGGAGGCGAACTGACGGTTCAGCTCCTCATCGGACACGGGCCGCAGGCTGACCTCGAGACGCCCCTGATAGAAGGTCACGGTACCGTCGTCCTCAACGCTCGACCCCTGCGCCTGTTCCGTCTCGGCCAGAGGCCGCAGATCGGTGGCGTACGGTCGGTACGCGCACCCTCCGCTCAGCACAGCGGCAAGGAGGAGGGCCAGGAAAAGGCTAGCTCGCGCCATGGTTACCCTCCGAATCCTGCATACACGGTGAAGAAGAAGAAGGTCTCCGTCTGCGAGTCGTTCAGGACATCGATATCGATGCGCGACACGCGAAGACCCATCTGCGAGTACACCTCGTACCCCTGGTACGGCGTGCGGTTGGTGATCTGCAAGGCGCCGACCAGCTCGTTCCGAGGAGACCCCACCAGCGTGCTCTTGGCCTGGTCTCTGTACTGCTCGGTGAACAGGTACTCCAGGCCTGCCTGGGCGTGTGTCCGCGGCATGATCGGGTAGCGGACGATCAGAAACCCCGACTCCCGCAGCTCGGTGGTGGGCGTCTCCAGCGGATCCTCTCGCAACGACGGCACGTGCCGCTGGAACTCGCTCTTCCACCGCGGCTGCACCATCAGATCGCCAAACCGGAAGGTGTAGTCGACCTTGTTGATGATCCCCAGGAATGACGCTACCTCCCGGATGTCCTCCGTGGCCAGCGGCGTGTGGGTGGCCCGCCATTCGTCGTAGTCCACTTGCTTGAGGAACTCGTACTTGAACTTGTTGACAAAGCTCAGGCGCTCGAACCGTTTGAAGTCGAACTGCAGGTAAGCAGTGTTGGCCCAGGCGTTGCGGGCCGGCAACGGGTCCTCGCGCTGGTACAGCTGTCCGGCTATTCCGTCCGCGATCCGCCAGATGATGAAATTGTCCTTGATGTCGTCCTGAACGCGGCGGAAGTTGTCGTAGACGCGCAGCTTCCCGAGCCGCGCGAAGTCCTGCTCGTACGTCAGCAACGCGTAGTTCGCCACATTGCTGCGGTCGTCGGCCAGCTGGCGTTCGTCGAGGCGTCCGACAGTCAGCCGGGCGTAGGGCCCGAGGTGGGTGCCCCCGTAGATGTTGTAGCCCTTGCGGTCGCGCTTGTACGGGTAGTCCGGCTGGTTGTCGTTCTCGAACCGGTCCACGTAGCCGTTGTTGTTCATGTCGATGCCGAACAGGAACTGCGGCCGGTCGACGCTGTAGCGCAGGAACGGCTCTTCCCAGTCTGGCGTCAGGTTCGGGCGAATCAGCTCGACATGATTCTGGTTGTAGTCGGCGATGAAGTCGTTGTTCTCATCCCAGCCAGGGAAGACATACGTGTCCGCAGCGCCGCTGCCACGCCGCTGCCAGTCCACCAGCCGATCCTGATCGTCGTTGTCATCCACCAGCTCGTAGACCGAGTAGATCTGCGAATCGTAGCGGATGGGCCCCATGTCCGAGTCCTCGGTGGCCATGAAGCAGCTCGTGCTGTAGTTCGGCGCCATCTTGTAGGCTTCGCCGAAGACGAACATGGGATACCACACCTTCGAGACGTTCACCATCCACGCATCGGCCTGCTCGGTGGCGTGGGCGTGCCTGGTGGCATCGTTCTGCGCGAATCGCGGGTACCGCTTGTGCTGCACATTGCGGTCCCACTCGCCCTGGATATCGATGCCCCCGACGTCCTGCACATCGATGGTGAAGCCATAGATCTCGTTGGCAGTAGGCAGCCCGTACTCGATGACGACGAAGCGCTGGTTGGAGCCGTCCTGCACGTTGCCGGGCGCGCGCACCGTGCGCTCCGCGATACCCTCGGAGAGATAGACGGGCTGCTTCAGGTTGTTGGTCTGGTTGTTGGACGTGACGTCGATGCGATAGTCATTGGCCACCAGCAGCCGGAACACGACCTTCTCGATGTCCGCCGCGGCCGGCCCGGCCGCGGCCTTGTACTCCGCGCCGTCGAGCTGGTACTTCAGGGTGATGGTCTCGCGGCCGTCGGCCGACCGATACCCCTCCTTCTGGTAGCCGCCCTCGACGACCGGATAGTACTCCAGGATGTTGCTCTCCGAGCCATCGGCGTTGCGCATCTTCCTCCGGTTGCTGTACCTGCGTCCGTCGGCCGTGTAGATCACCATCTCCTCGAGGAACAGCGCCGCACCGTACACCAGGTCCTCGGGCGAATCATCGCCCAGGCGGATCTTGATCTCCGTGATATCGGCGTTCTGGGCCTCGGTCAGCGAGCCGCGCAGCGGGTTGCCCTGGAAGGCCTGGCCGCGCGTGCGCGCGTTGAACACATTGACGTAGGTCGCGCCGACGCGCACGAAATCGCCGACCTGGACGGTCGAGCGGCCGCCCAGCAGGTTGGTGACGTTGGAGCGGCCGTTGGGCTCCGTCGTCGAGCTGGTCATCCCGCTGGGCCGAGACACGAGCACGGTCGCGGAGTACTTGTCCGTCGCCAGGTCGAACTGCAGCCCGTCGAACAGGGGCTTCGAGAACGTCAGCGGGGTCAGCGTGGTGCGGATCTGCTCGCCGACGGTGACGCTGGCGAAGTACTGCCCCTTCACGTCCGAAGAGACCACCAGCTTGTTGAAGAACTGCTGGAAGCGGGCTGTCTTCAGCAGCTTGCTCCCGGCCGACTCGGGCTCCGACACGTTCATGTCGTAGATGAGCCAACCCTTCGTCACGAATCCCCCATACAGATCGTAGAAGTAGTTGCCTTCGATCTCCGTGCTCACGTACCGCTGGTAGGGGGTGCGGGCGTAGTTGGTGTACTCCCACTGCCGCCACCGATACTCGTTGTAGAGCTCCTGAGGCACGTACCACTTCTTCACTGCCGGGTCGAGGGCGTCGAACAGGATCCCGGGACCGTACGGCTCGAAGTTCAGCTCGCCGCCGCGCCGCACGCCCAGGCGGACCCCGAAGTCCTCCGCTGCCTCGCCAGCGCTGGCCAGCAACAGCGCCGCGGCGGCCGCCAGTGCAATCGTTCCTCTAGTCACGCTTACCCTCCCTTTCGATGGCTCGGAAAGCCATACGAGCGCGCACCCTAGTACGCCACGCTCACCAGCCTCACGATCCTGATATCCTCGTCGTCTGCCTCAAGAGTCACCTGGCACACGTAGATCCCTGGGGCCACCAGCGTCCCCGCATCGCTGCGCCCATCCCACTCGAACTGCACCGCGCCGCTGTGCGCCAGCATCTGCGCCGTCCGCACCACCCGCCCCGCCAGATCGTAGAAGCTGATCCGCACCGGTCTGTCGTCGCGCAGGTAGAGGACGGAGAAGCTCACTGGCAGGCGGTCGTTCACCCCATCGCCGTTCGGGGTGAACACGCTGCCGACCGTCACGCCCTGGATGATCTGGCGGCTCTGCCGCAGCTGCGGTATGGAAGTCTGGCTGTCGACGAGTTCGGTGACGTCCTGTCCCTCCGACTCCACTCGCTGGAACGTCGCCTGCCCGGCCGCCCGCACGGCGGCGAGCACCTGTGCCCCCGAGCGCAGCGTCTGTGATTCGAACTGGAATTCCAGCAGGGCATTGCGCAGCGAAGTGAAGCCCTGGTTGAGCGAACCCGGGAAGGTGACCAGCAGCGAATCGCCCGCTGCGCGCACGTCCAGAGCCGTGCCGTCCGGTGCGCGCAGCACCCCGTCTCGCTCGCGGGTCCACCCCCGCACGAACTGGCTTTGGACGGCCCGCTTGACCTTCTCGTCGCCCAGCGCCGCCGGGACCTCCGCGAGCTCGACCACACCCTGCCGCACCCCGGTCAACGTGGCCGTGAACGGCGTCAGCAAGAGCACCTCGTTGAAGCCTCCGCTCACCTCCGGCACGTTGGGGTCCGGCCCCGCGGCGCGGATGAAGTACGAGTAAGGCTGGGAGACGAGCGCCTCGATCCCCGTCGGCGCGGCGTAGTCCTCTGCCACGACCATCAGATCGGTCGGAGGTCGCTCCCGCCCGCCCGCGGTGCGGATGGCCAGCTCGCCAGCCACCGCCTCACTGATGGGCGGCGCCAGCCCGACCCGCAACGCGCGCAGGCGCCCGGTGACGTTCGGGTCATTGGAGCGCATGCTCACGCGGAACTGCAGGTACTTGCGTGGGCTCGGCGAGGTGATCTGCGCGCGGAGCTGGCCTCCGGATGGAGCATAGGGCTCGCTCCACGCGCTCCATCCGGCGAAGTAGGGAGTCACCACCATGTCGTAGCCGGTGCGCGGCTTGCTGAGGCGGATGCCATCCTCGTCGATCAGGAAATCGCCATCATCGTCGGCGCCGTTGATGGGGTCCTCGTCCACCAGTCCGTCGCCGTCGTCGTCCTGGTTGCGCACGTGCTTCACCAGAGTGATCGTGACCCGGTTGAACTTGGTCGGCCCGCCCACCTGCCCGGTCAGTCCGTCCTCGTCGATGATGTTGTCGCCATCGTTGTCGACTCCGTCGACCGGGTCCTCGTCTATCCGGCCGTCGCCGTCGTCATCGCGACCCGTCCGGTGCGTCTGGAGACGAATCGTGCGCGAGTTGGGCATACTCTCGAAGATGTTGTATTTGGTCCAGTTATCGACGATCGCCTGCCAGTCGGCCGCAGTCACCTCGCGCCGCGACTCCCTGCTGGTGCCGAGCCCCGTCACCTCGTAGTAGGTGACCAGCGAGTCCACGGTATCGCTCGTACGCGTCTGGATGTTGACCTTGACGTCGGGGTACTCGAGGAGAGGCGCCGGCGTCTCCACGTGCGCCTTGGTGACGGGGTCGACGGAGTGCACGATGGCCTCGGCGTCCCAGACGATCTCGGAGAGGATCTCGCGCTTGGTGGCGAGCCCGGCCTGATCCGAGCTGATGTCCCGCTGGAGCACGATCGGTGGCGAGTCGAAGCTGACCTCCGCCGGGTAACCGTGCCCGTAGAGCTGCACTTCGGTGAAGTAGCCGATGCGTCCGTACTGACCCTCGTACAGCTTGCGCGGATCGTAGTGCCGGAGCTGCAGGAACCGGACCTTGCGCAGGTTGAAGCGATCCTCGATCAGGCGCGTCCGGAAATCGTGGTTGTCCACATTCCCATCGCTGACCAACGTCTGCCACGCGAGACCGTACTCGATCTGGATGAGATCAGCAGGCGTGCGCAGGTTGAGCGGCTGCAAGGCCGTGCCATCCGACCCGTCCAGCCAGTAGCCGTACGGCGCCCCCTCGTCCGAAGTCTCATGGCTGGTGAGCGATCCGACGACCATCCGGTTCACCCAGTACGTGGCCCCGAGGTCCACCCACACCGTTCCGTAGATCTGGTCCTTGCCCGGGACCGCGCCACCGTTGGTCGACAGGCTGGGTTTGTACGGGTCGGACGGCCAGCGCGACTGGCTCACGTATGCCCCGTCAAAGGCCAGCGGCGCGAACGCCGTGCTCTTCCCGTCCTCGTAGGCGATCCCTGCGCGCAGATCCGGGCGGTAGGCCACGTTGGGGCCCGTGCCCCAGATCTGGATCTCGGCGACGCGGGGCAGCTCCCGCTTGTAGTAGCGAACCGGCCCCTTCTCCGCCTCTGGCAGCGCAGCGTACACCTCCTGCGAGACCTGCTTGATGTAGTCGCCAGCCGTGCGGCGGAAATAGGCGCGCCGGCCCTTTCGCTCCGCAGACAGGCCCTGGTAGGCCGCCAGGCCCGCCTCGCCCTCGCCCAGGTATTCGAGCTGGTCCAGATCGCTGTCGAAGATGATGAAGCGGAGCAACTGGATGAATGTTCCCGAGACATCGGCGATACCATCGCCGTTGATGTCGGCCTTGTCGAGCGGCTCCAGCGCGAAGGAGAAGCGCCGCTGCTCACCCGCGCGGGCCCCGCGGCCGATATTCTTGAAATAGTAGTTCTTGCTCGTCACGTCCCCAGCGCGACAGCCCATCGAGGCGAACAGCGTGAACTGCTTGGGCACATCGCCCGGATCCACCGGTCCCTGCGCCAGCACCGTCTTGATGTCCAGAGCATTGAGCTTGCGCAGGACGGCGAAGGTTCGCGGCAGTTGCGCGCCCGCACGGATGAGCGTGTCGCCTTCTGCCACCACGGTGTCCCCGGTGGCGCCCAGCACCGTCCGCGTGGCGACCACGGCCTCCAGCGCGACGCGCCGGCCGAAGCGATCCACGGCCAACTGCTGATCCGGCGTCAGTTCGCTCTGCGAGGCGACCTCTGTCGGTATCTGGGGAACGGCGACCGCCTCCCCCTCTCCCACTGGCGGGAACAGCACGACAACGCTGTCCCCCCACACGGCCTGCCCGAGGTTGATCTCGAGCATCCAGTTCCGCATCCCCTCGGTGGTGAAGTCGGCTGCGGCCGGCTCCCAGTAGGTCCCTGGGTCGTCATCGCCCACGTTGTCCGCCAGACTCGGGTTGGACAGCGCGGTGGCAAAACCCGTCTGCAGTCGCGCTTCGGTCACCACGGTCTGCTCGAGATAGACGAACTGCTTCCTGGAGAGCACGTAGTTCTGCAGCCCGGGCAAGTACTTGGGCTTCACGCCTGCCGCGGTGAACTCGAACAGCCTGGTGGTGTCGATGGGGACGGCAAGCTCGCGGATCATGTTGTTCTGGTACGTCCAGTTGCGCCAGTGCGACGGCTTGTCCACGTAGAGCTCATCGCCACGGAACTCGTACGCCGGATTCTGCGCGAGCACAGCCGACGCAGCCGCGAGCACGACCAGCGTTCTGCGCAAGATGCCACCCATGGAGCCCCGCTCCTTCGCTGAGACGCGTTGGCACAAGCTGGAGCCGGATCAGTACGCGACCGCGATCAGACGCTGGACCGCCCAGTCGCCGGCGTCTGTCTCGGCGTGCACGCGCACCACGTACAGCCCTGGCGGAACCAGCTGGCCGCCGCCATCCTTGCCATCCCACTCCTCGGCGTACTCGCCGACCCGCCGCGCCGACACGAAGCGGCGCACCAGTCGTCCCGCCAGATCGTACACCTCGACGCGCACCGGCACGGGCGCCACCACGCGGAGCAGATCGTACGAGATCCGGGCAACATCGTTGACGCCGTCACCGTTCGGCGTGAACGGATTGGGCGCCACCTGCGCGCGCATGATGAGCGCCTCCACCGCCTCGTCGACGCGCGTGACGACTTCCAGCGAGTTCCGGTCGCCCTGCGCCGCCCCGAACGCCAGCACGTCGCCCGTGAGCACCTTCTGCGGCAGGATCCACCCCACCGGCTCCATCGGCCCGGTGCCCCCAGCACGCCGGAAAGAGGTCACGATCCGCCCGTAGTCCGTGCTGTCGCGTGCGCCCAGATCGTCCAGGAACACCTGCCCGGCGAACGTGGTCTTGGTGGACAGCACCCGGCCCGCGAATCGCACCAGCACGACCAGGGAATCGCCGCGCGCGGTCGCGGCCGTGACCCGCGGGACGCTCAGCACGAAGAAGGTGTCCTCGTGGGCCACCACGCTGAAGTCGACCGTCTCGCGACGTGCCAGCACGCTGCGATCGCCGTAGCCGAATTCCACCGACTCCACCCGGCGCATGGTCACCGGCGTCTCGATGCGGATGCGGTCGAACCCCTTGTCGGTGGCCGCCAGCCTGGGCCGCAGCGCGTAGGTGAACACGGTGTCCTCGCCGCTCTTGACTCCGGTCGCCGGTACGATCTCACCGGTCACCTGCTCCAGTGCGGGCGGATACAGGTGCTCGAAGCGCAGATTGCGGATGATCGTCGCCGCCCCCGGAGCCTTGCTGGTAAACTCGACCTTGAGCTGGTAGAACGGCCGCTCACCCGGCACGCGGACCGCCTGCCCGTTGGCCAGCGGCTGGAACCCCGACCACTGGACCGGATCGGGATCCGCCTGCAACAGATTCCCGCGCTTGTCCTGCTTCTGCGCAGTCGGCAGCGCGTCGTACTCCGGCGTGGTGGTCTGCGCCTCCTTGCGCTCGTCGTTGCTCAGCGCATTCCAGATGTCGAAAGCCACGGCGCGGAAGTTGGCGTCGTCCAGATTGACGCTCTTGCCGCTGGTGACAGCGTTCGGACGCCGGTCGATGACAGTGGCGTTCACCCGCCACGGGACGACGTCGCCATGCGTGTTGACGCGATAGAGGATGAAGGGCTCGGGGGTGTGCCCTGTCTGCATCGACACGATCGCTTCCGACTTGCTCGGATCGCCGATCTTCTCCTCGTCCCAGAACACCCGTCCCAGCGTGCCACCCCGCAGCCGGTTCAGCTCCGCCCGCTTGCCCACGTCGCCGTTCAGGTAGGCCAGCACCGTGCTGATCGCCTCCCGCCGCACGGTCATCGCCCGACTCAGGTACTGCACACTCGGCACGAACCCCTCGCCGTAGACCTCGAACTCGGCGATGTCGAAGTCCAGACCCGTGAGGGAGCGAAGCTTGAACTGCCGGTAGTACTCGGGCTTGGGGAGCAGCACCTGCACGGTGTCTTCGAGGTTGTTCTCGGTCGTCATCAGCACCTGCCACACGGGCAGATCGCCTTCCGCGTAGATGTAGCTCGACGCGCTGATACCCGCTCCCAGCTGGGGCTGGTTGATGTCGACCAGCTCCTGGCCACGCCTGTAGCTGATCCCGTCGTGCGCCTCGATCTGGAAGCCCGCCATGGTGTAGGGCACAGTGCGCGGAATCGGGTAGAAGCGTATCAGCCGCACCGGAAAGCGTGCCGTCAGATCCATGGAGATCACCACCGCACGCTTCTCCGCCGGCCGGTTGAGCACATCGATGCGCGTGAAACCGGTGAGCGGGTTGTTGTCGAACAGGTTGGCCAGGAGGTTCCGCTTGGCGTTGAAGTCGATCTGCCGCTCGTAGATCGTCGGCGACAGCACCACCTGGCCGAATGCCGCCAGATTGGTCTCCAACCGGCTCCTGTACATCATGTGTGTCAGGTTGACCATCGCCCGGATGGTGTCGACGCCGGCCAGCCGCAGCCGCTGCACCGCGGGCAGATCCGGCGGCAGCGGCGCGTACGCGGGCAGCAGCAGCGAACCCGCGCGCACGACCGTCTGTCCCCCGACCACCACATCGCGCACCGCGAAGACGCTGTCGCGCGCCACGTGGCGGCCGAACGCAGCCAGCGCTGCCACCTGCGCTGCACTCAGGTCGCCGACCGAGCCTGCCGCGCCCAGATCCGGGACGGGCACTTTGAGCATCGTGTCGATGGGCGCGATCCCGTCCTGGCGCAGCCCGAAGGAGATGACCGGCACGTACACGGTGGCGTCATCTGGCGGCCGCTGCAGAGACCGCCACGAGATGTACCCCGGTATCGAGTAGCACTCGACTCCCGGCGCGCAGTCGCCCTGGCCCCATGCGGCCGCCGGCAGCAGTGCTACCCAGCTCAGCGCGACGGTCGCGCCCGCCAAGGCCAGGCTCCAAGACCATCCTCCCCGCGTCCGTGTTCTGGCACTCGCATCCATGCGCTTTTCCCGGATATTGCCCTTGCCCTGGTTGCCTGCAGAGACCGCCGCCCCTCTCAGGCGATGTGCCGCCCGCCGCACGCCCCGTACCGGCGAACACCATCGCGAGAAAGAGGAGGGATGAGATCCCTCCTCTTTCCCTCGCGCTACCGCATGACTAGCTCACTGTCGCGGAAGACCACCGCTACTGGACGCTAGCCTTGATCCGTCCCCACGACTCCGCCTCCACCGCAGCAGCGGAACCGCAGTCGGCATAGTCGCACGGGATCAACTCGCCCTTCACGAAGTTGTCGGCCATGCGCCAGGTGTTGGCCAGGCCGGACAGCGTGTGGAAGGAATGGTAGGTTCCGATCACGTCCCAGTCCTGCATGGAGATCTGGAACCCGATCACACGGTTGGCCTCCAGCGTGCTGCGTACGCTGACCTCGGGGCCGTGCCAGTCGAGAGCGTCCCACGGCGTGAAGTAGCCTTCCATCACGGACGTGGTGGGCGCCTCGCCTGTGGCGGACCCATAGCCGTCGGCCCACGGCAGGTTGGTGACCCAGCCGGAGGCAGCCGTGTTGGAGCCGACCCACTTGCCATCGGGGGCTTCCGGAACCATGGTGTACTGCTGGGCCTGATAGCCGGTCAGCAGCTTGGCCATCTCTTCGCCGTACTCGGCAACCGAGAAGCCGTTGTAGTCGCCGCCGCTGTGGTCGCCGTCGAGCATGAGCTCGAAGCCATCGTGCATCCACATGTTCTGCGGCTCGCCGCCCGGGTACGTGCAGATGTACTTGTCGTCGACGCGCTCCACGCCGATGTAGATCGCCTGCTTGGCGCTGTTCCAGGCCATGTAGGCCCTGTAGGCCAGGTCGGCCGGGTTGATGCCGGCGCCGTCTTGCACGGCCAGCGGCTCGAAGTCATCGTGCGTCCACGAGGTCCCGGTCAGCACGGCTTCCCAGTCCGCGAGCGAGCCGTCGCGCAGATCTGGCAGATCCACGGTCGGCAGCTCGTAGATCGGGAAGACCTGGGCCAGAGCCATCGCGCTGATGCCGACGGTCAGGCTCAGGGCGAGAAGAAGGATAGCGGACTTCTTCATTCCTGTGTCTCCTTCTGGGTCGTTGGTGGACATCCGGAGGATCCGGATGGGCGAAATGGCCGCGGCGGAAAGCCGCTGGCCTCGATCTGGGTACCACAACGAGGACCGCTCCACTCGGCGCCTACCACCTCCTTTCTGCGGGATAGCCGCGGAGGAACCACCCGAGGCCGCTTCCTCCCCCATGCCATTTGGCCGGTATTATAACCAAAAGCCCCGGCGGCTGACAAGGCAAAACTGCTCCCCGGACGAGTTCCGCGCAGTCGCCTGCGCACGGAGGCCAACGCGCACAACATAGAAGGGACGGCACAGCGATGTCAAACGATGATTCGGCGCCGGTGCGCCGCGCCGGGCCCGGAGCGGATGGAGCCGCCGACCGCGGCCGGCGCCGGCTCGCTGCGTACGGCGGCTGGGCGGCGCTCGGCGCCGCGCTGCTGCTGGCCCAGGTAGTTCGCTCTCCCGAGCCGCTGGGTCTCGACCAGGGGCTGTTCGGCTGCGCGGGCCTGGGCTTGCTGCGCGGCCAGGCACCCTACCGCGACGTCTGGGACAGCAAGCCGCCGGGCCTGTTCTGCCTGTATGCCCTCGCGTTCTGGCTGTTCGGCCCTGGTGTGGCAGCCATCCGCATCCTGGACGGGGCTGGCGCCGTGGCAGGCGCCGCGGTGGTCGGCTGGCTGGCCCGGCGCTGGTCGCTGTGCAGCCCGAGGACTGCTGCGCTGGTCCACATCCTGTACTTCCATGCCGCCCTCTTCGGGGGGTACTGGGCCACCGGCCAGGCAGAGACGTTCGCCGGGCCGCTCGTGGGGGCCGCGTACGGTCTGCTGCCCTGT
>CAZPXM010000069.1:0-19223 GCA_964591015.1 uncultured Gemmatimonadaceae bacterium | reverse complement strand
CCTGGCGGCCGCCAGGCAGCAACCGATTGCCTAGAGGCAATTCGAACAAGCAAACCGACAAACCGAGGAGGAGGCAACATGAGCAGGGGCAAGCTGGGCATCCTGGTGGGCGGCGGGCCTGCGCCCGGCATCAACAGCGTCATCAGCGCCGCGACGATCAAGGCCATCGACAGCGGTCTCGAGGTGTTCGGCATCTACGATGGACTCAAGTGGTTCTGCCAGGGAGACGCCGGACACGTGCGCCAGCTGTCGCTCGAGGAAGCCAGCCGCATCCAGTACGACGGAGGGTCCTTCCTGCGGACGGCGCGGGACAACCCGAGCCGCAAGCCGGAGCTGATGGCGAACACGGTGAAGGCCTTGCAGCAGCTCGGCCTGGACTACCTGGTGACGATCGGCGGCGACGATACGGCGTCCTCGGCGCACGCCATCGACGTGGCGATGGGCGGCGCCCTGCGCGTCGCCCATGTGCCCAAGACGATCGACAACGACCTGCCGCTGCCCGGCGGCATGCCGACGTTCGGCTTCCAGACGGCCCGCGAGATCGGCGCGCGTCTGGTGCAGAACCTCGTGGAGGACGCGCGCACCACCGGCCGCTGGTACATCGTCGTCGCCATGGGGCGCAAGGCGGGACACCTGGCCCTCGGCATGGGCAAGACGGCCGGCGCCACCCTGACCATCATCGCCGAGGAATTCAGGCAGAAGACGTTGTCCCTGGCCCAGGTGTGCCACGTGCTGGAGGGGGCCATCCTCAAGCGGCGGGTCATGGGACGCCGGGACGGCGTCGCGGTCGTGGCCGAGGGCGTGGCCGAGCGGATCGCTCCCAACGATCTGGCGAACAGGCCGGGCGTGGTCGTGTCCCACGACGCGCACGGACACCTCGAGCTGCGCGAGATCCCGCTGGCGCGCATCCTCAAGGCGGAGCTGGAGGAGCGCTTCGCCGCCCGCGGCGACAAGGCCACGGTGGTGGCCGTGGACCTGGGCTACGAGCTGCGCTGCGCCGCCCCCATTCCCTACGACGCCGAGTACACGCGCGATCTGGGCTGGGGGGCCGTCAACTACCTGCTCAGCGACGCCTACCACGGCGGTGCGCTGGTGTGTCTGGTCGAGGGGCGAATCCAGCTCCTCCCCTTCGATCAGCTCATCGACCCGGCCACCCAGCATGCCCGCGTGCGCATGGTCGATACCGAGAGCGATGCCTATCGCAGCGCTCGGGACTACATGGTGCGGCTCGAGCCGGCAGACCTGGCCGACGAGCAGACGGTTGGCAGGCTGGCGGCGGCGGCCAAGGTGACTCCCGAGGAGTTCCGCCGTCGGTTCGCCGGGCTGGTGTGACGGGCAGTGGCAGACCCCTCCTGCAGGAAGGAGACAGCGATGAGCGACGAAACCAAGTACCGCGCGATCCTGTTGTTCGGGGCCCCGGGCTCGGGCAAGGGAACGCAGGGCAAGGCCATCGGGACACTGCCCGGCTTCGTGCACCTGTCCATGGGCGATGTCTTCCGGTCGCTGGACGCCGAGAGCGAGCTGGGGCGCGTGTTCCGCCAGTACTCCTCGCAGGGCCAGCTCGTGCCGGACGAGATCACCATCGGGCTGTGGGCCGACCACGTGCGCAAGCTCGTCGCGGCAGGCAAGTACCGCCCCGAGGCGGACGTGATGATCCTGGACGGCGTGCCGCGGAACCCGCGCCAGGCGACGCTGATCGAGGCGCACGTCCGGCCGCTGTGCCTGCTCCACCTGGAGGCCCGCAACGAGGAGGAGATGGTGGCCCGGCTCAAGCGACGGGCCCTGCTGGAGGGCCGGCAGGACGACGCCGACGAGAGCGTGATCCGCAACCGGTTCCGCGCCTACGACGCCGAGACGCGCCCGGTCCTGCAGTGCTATCCGGAGAGCCTGATCCGCTCCGTGGACGCGGCCCAGTCGCCGCTGGCGGTGCTCCGCGACGTGGCGGCCGAGATCCTCGCGGCCCTCTGAGTCGCGCCCGCACCGAGGGTCCCGGTTCGCGGGCGGGCCGGGGCCCTCACCGCGGCTCGGGTCGTCGCGCCGCGCCAGGGGCGCGGGTGCGCGTCCGGGGCGCGGGCGCGGCGCCTCGAGCACGGACGGCCCCGCCTCAGCCCAGCAGGTGGGCGCGCACGATCGCCTCGAGGGCCGCGTAGGCCTTGGTCTGCGCCAGGCGTTCGGGCCGTCCCAGGGCCTCCTCGAGCCGCGCATCGAAGGGCAGGCTGCCCCAGAATGGCACCCCGGCTCTCGCGGCCATCCGCGCCACCATCGTGCCGGCGCGGCGCCGCATGTTCTCGAGCACGCCGATGACGGGCGCGCGCACCTGACCGAGTAGCTCGAGCGTGCGCTGCACCGTGCCGACCGCCACCGCCGACGGTGTGGCGACCACGAGGAACTGGCCGCGCGGCAGCAGCCGCACCGCCTCCAGCGGAATGTCCCCCAGACCCGGCGGCAGGTCGACGATCAGGTAGTCGAGTTCTCCCCAGCGCACGACCGCCAGCAGCTCGACCAGCATGCTGGACGCCTCCTCGCCGCGCAACGGCGTCGCCGTGGCGCCGACGAAGTGGGCGATCGACAGGCAGCGGATCCCGTGCTCCAGCGGCGGCACGAGGCCGGACTCCTCGGCGGGCAGACCGGCGCCGAACCCCAGCACGAGGTGGTCGCACGGCCCGGTGAAGTCGAGGTCCAGAAGGCCTGCCCGCGCTCCAGCGCGGGCCAGGCACAGCGCCAGCAGCGACGACACCACGCTCTTGCCGATGCCGCCCTTGCCCCCGGTGACCGCGAGCAGCCGCCGCACGCCCTGCAGACGCCGCGAGATCACCGCTGGCCTGGGGTCCGGACTCACGGCAGCCCCTCCACCTGGTCCAGCCACACCCCGCGCCCGCGCACGATGGCATAGTCGGGGCTGCCGCACTGGGGACAGCGGACGTAGGCGTGGACCAGCTCGGGAACGAAATGGACCGCCTCCGCCGCGGTCTGGCCCAGAGACGCCACGCAGGCGTCCCAGCCGAACTCGCGACCGCAGGCCCGGCAGCCCAGCACCGCGGGGACCGTGCGCAGCTCCACCTCGACCGCCTCGAGTTCGGCGTGGATCTGCGGCATCACCTCGCGCAGCACGGCCGCGAACAGCTCCCGGTCGAGTTGCTGCAGCTCCCCGATGCTGATGGCCAGGCGGGTGATCCGGCGGAGTCCGGCCGTGCGGGCGCCCTCGAGCGCGGTGACGGCAACGCCCTCGGCAAGCGCGAACTCGTGCATCCGCCCGTCCTCTGGATCGATGGTCCGCGGCCGCAGCGCACCGGCTCGTCCGCCCAGTCCGGCGGCCATCCCGGGGCCCGCGCAGACCCCGCGATGGAGGCGCCCCGCCGCTCGTCCGGCCGGCGGCCAAACACGGGGCGACCGCGCCCCCCGTCAAGCGCGCAGCGGCCGCGCGCACCGCGCCGGAGCGCCGGCCAGCCAGACTGCCCTTGACCTGACGGCATCTGGCCTGCATAGTTCTGCCGGGTTTCTGGAGCAGGCGATCCGAATCCCGGACGGCGAACCCTCAACTCCCATATGGCGAAGGAGTACTGAGATGGCGGATCTGCAGGCTATTGCCGAGAACATCATCAAGGGCCAGGCGCCCAAGGTCAGGGAGCTCGTGCAACAGGCGCTCGACGAGCGCGTCCCGGTCCGCGACATCCTCCACGAAGGTCTCATCGCGGGGATGAACGTCGTCGGCACGAAGTTCAAGAACAACGAGTTCTACGTGCCCGAGGTCCTGATCGCCGCGCGCGCCATGAAGCAGGGAATGGAGCTGATCCGTCCCAAGCTCGTCGAGGAGAAGGTGGAGCCGTTGGGCCGCGCGGCCATCGGCACGGTGAAGGGCGACCTGCACGACATCGGCAAGAACCTGGTCGCCATGATGCTCGAGGGTGCCGGCTTCGAGGTGATCGACCTCGGCATCGACGTGTCGCCCGACAAGTTCATCGACGCCGTCAAGTCCAGGGGCGCCCAGATCGTCTGCATGTCGGCGCTGCTGACGACGACCATGCCGTCGATGCAGACCACCATCGAGGCGGTCAAGGAGGCCGGCCTCAAGGACAGCATCCGCGTCATGATCGGCGGCGCTCCCGTCACCCAGGCCTATGCCGATCAGATTGGCGCCGATGGCTATGCTCCCGACGCAGCCAGCGCCGCGGAGAAGGCCAAGGAGCTGGTCGGCACCCTGAAGTAGTCCTCGGGGGCTGCCTGCCGGGCGTCGCTCGCGAGGGGTTGCCGGGCAGGCAGAGCCACTGTGCAGCTGCAGGCCGGACGGCGGCAGACCCCGCCGTCCGGGCGCGAGGCGCCGCGCCTGTGCAGGGAAAAGAGGCGCGGCGTTCGCGTTTGCCGTGGGCGCGCCCGGCACCGCGCGCCGCGGCCCGCATGGTGGAGCCCTCCGCGCAGAACCGCTGCGCTGTCCGGCGGCCAGCCGCCCGCAGGGCGGGCTCATCCTGAGAGGTGCGTGTGCTGTGCTGCTGAAGTTGATCGCCTGCGAAGTGATGTTCCGCGAGTTCTGCTACTGCGCCGCCCGGACGCCCAGTCTGGTGGACCTCGAGTTCCTCAGCCAGGGCTATCACGACAACCCGGAGGTCGGCCGTCAGCGGCTGCAGGAGCGGATCGACCGGACGCCCGCGCAGCGGTACGACGCCCTGCTGCTCGGGTACGGACTGTGCAACAACCTGCTGAGCGGCCTGGCTGCCCGCGACACGCCGCTGATCATCCCGCGGGCCCACGACTGCATCACCTTCTTCCTCGGCTCTCGACAGCGCTATCAGCAGCTCTTTGCGGCCAACCCCGGCACCTACTACTACACCTCGGGATGGCTGGAGCATCGCCAGCGCGGCGGCGAGCGTCCGGCGCGCCAGCAGGCCGCCAGCCTGGGCGCCGACCGTTCCTTCGCCGAGATGGTGGCCCGCTATGGCGACGACAATGCGCGCTATCTGCTCGAGTTCATGAACGCCTGGACGAAGCACTACTCGCGCGGCGTGTTCGTCGACTTTCCGTTCACCGCTCATCTGGGTCACTGCCAGCAGGCCGCCGCCATCTGCCAGGCCAACGGCTGGGCCTTCGAGCGGGTCGACGGCGACCTGACGCTGGTGCAGGCCCTGCTGGACGGCGACTGGGACGAGGACCGCTTCCAGCGGGTGCGGCCCGGCCAGCGCGTGCGCCCCTGCCACGACGGCCGCATCCTGGAGATCGCGCCGCTGCGTCCGGACGAAGCGCCCGCGGCGATGGCAGGAGGTAGGGGCCGGTGAGCGTCCACGAGCGCAGCAATCCCGAACCTGCGGAGCCGCCCACGAGCATCGTCCACGTCAGTCCGGACGAACTCCGCGGCGAAGTGGCCAACGGGACATCGCTGCTGGATGCGCTGACCTCTCTGGGCATCCACCTGACCGCGCCGTGCGGCGGCGAGGGCACTTGCGGCAAGTGCCGCGTCCGGGCCCGGGGCGCGCTCTCGCCCATCACCGACAGCGAGCGGCACCAGCTGGGCGCCCGGAGCGCCGCGGCCGGCTTCCGTCTGGCCTGCCAGGCCCGGGTGCAGGGAGACGTCCACGTCACCGTGCCGGCCATCTCCCGGCGCCCCGAGATGCGCATCGTGCTGAACGGCACGACGCATCCCATCGAACTGGAGCCAGCGGTGCAGAAGCAGTTCGTGCCGATCGCCGCGCAGACACTGGGCGAGCCCTACTCGCGCCTGGAGCACCTGCGCCGCTGCGGCGATCTGCCGGCCGGTCTCCACGCCGATCTGGGGGTGCTGCAGCGTCTGCCGGCGGCGCTGGACAGCTGCGGCAGCGCGGCCACCGCCGTCCTCTGCGGCGACCGGCTGCTCGACGTCGAACCGGGCGACACCACCGAGGAGCTCTATGGCGTCGCCGTCGATCTGGGCACGACGACGGTCGTCGCCAGCCTCGTGGACCTGCGCACCGGGCGCGAGCTGGCCCACGCGGCCACCGTCAACCAGCAGACGCAGTACGGTCACGACGTCGTCTCGCGGATCCATACCACGATCGAGCGGCAGGACGGTCTCCAGGTGCTGCAGGCGGCGGCCCACGCCAGCGTCGCGCGCGTCGTGCAGGATGCGCTGGAGAGCGCCGGGGTGCCCGCCGAGCGGCTCTACGACGCCACCCTCGTGGGCAACGCCACGATGATGCATCTGTGCCTCGGCATCGCCCCCGGCTCGCTCGGGCGGCTCCCCTACGTGGCCACCGTCGGCCACGCGGTGGTGGCGCCCGTCGCCGACGTGGGCTTTCACGGCCATCCGGAGGCGCGGGTCTACGTGCTGCCGAACATCGCCGGATTCGTCGGCGCCGACACCGTGGGGGCGATCCTGGCGGCGGGCCTCGACCGGGACGATGGCCGCATCCGCCTGCTGGCCGACATCGGCACGAACTGCGAGATCGCCCTGCGCCTGGGCGACCGCCTCCTGGTCACCTCCACGCCCGCCGGACCGGCTTTCGAGGGCGCGCGCATCGCGTGCGGTATGTACGCCGCCCCCGGCGCCATCGAGAAGGTGCGGATCGACGGGCAGATCCACTGGCAGACCATCGGCCGGCGGCCGCCGCTGGGGCTGTGCGGGTCGGGTCTGATCGATATCAGCGCCGAACTGGTCCGCCTGGGCGTGGTGGATGCCACGGGGCGCATGCTCGGTCCTGACGAGCTCGACGGCTCGCTCAGCGCCGAGGTCCGCGCGGCGCTGGTGGAGCGCGAAGACGGCGTGGCGTTCGTGATCGCCTCCGGGTCCGACGGAAGTCCGATCCTGCTCACGCAGCGCGACGTGCGCGAACTGCAGCTGGCCAAAGGCGCCATCCGTTCGGGGATCGATCTGCTGCTCGAGCATGCCGGACTCGCCGCCGACCGACTCGACGAGTTCGTCGTGGCGGGCGGCTTCGGCAGCTACATCGACAAGGAGAACGCGATGCGCCTGGGCATGGTGCCTCGGCTGGACCCGCGCAAGCTGACCTTCATCGGCAACGGCGCGCTCGTGGGGGCGCGCCTGGCGCTGGTCTCCCGCTCCCTGCGGCGTCGCGGCGAGGAGGTGGCGCGCCAGGCCGCCCACCTGCAGCTGGCGCACACCGCCGACTTCCAGACGCGCTTCTCCGAAGCGATGCTGTTCGATTCCTGAAGGACACCGGGTGCTGGCAGCGCCGGCCGCCCCGGCCGGACGCGGCCACCGGCCGCCAGGCAACAAGGAGTGGGCTCCCTATGGCGTTGATCCGGATCGGCGAGAGTCTGCACTGCCACATCCCTGCCGTGCAGCGATCGGCGCGCCGCTGGCTGTGCGGCGACGGCCTCGACAGGCTGGCGGGCGAGCGCCACCTGGTGGCGCTGGTGCACGACCAGGTGGCGGCGGGGGCGGATTACCTCGATGTGAACGTCGACAACTTCCTCACCGAGGAGGGAATCGGCCCGGAGGGGGCCCGGCGGGTGCTCGAGCACATCCTCGAGCTGATCTGCGCGCACGCGCCCGCGACCCCCCCGTGCATCGACAGCTCCGACCCGAGCCTGCTCATCTGGGGCCTGCGCCGCTACCGCGAGCTGAGTCGCCAGCAGGGCCCGGCGCCGCTGATCAACTCGGTGTCCGTGTCGCGGCTCCAGCCGCTGGCGCTGCGCCGGGAGTTCGCCTTCGCCGCGATCGGCATGCTGCTGGAGAGGGCGGGCAGCGAGGCCGCAGGATTCACCGACATCGCCGGCCCGGAGGTGTACCACGAGACCGCCCGGGTGCTCTTCCAGCACCTGAAGACGGCCGGCTTCGCCAACGGCGAGATCTTCTTCGACCCCACGGTCGGGCCCCTCGGCGCCGATATGGTGGGCTACACCAAGCGCACCTTCGAGGGCATCCGCAGCATCCGCCAGGATGCCGACATGCCGGGAGTGCACATCGCCCTGGGTCTGTCGAACTGCTCCGACGGCCTGCCGCGACGCCTGGCGATCAACCGCGCCTACCTGCGCGTGGCCATGGAGTACGGCGTGGACGCGGCTATCTGCGATGCGCAGCAGATCTCCGGCGACGATCTGTGCGACACGCGGGTGCTGCGGCTCATCCGCCAGGTCGTCGCGGGAGGGGCCGAGGACGCCCTGACGCTGATGGTGGACTACGCCCAGGGCCATCCACGGATCCACACGCCGGCGCGCCGGGCGCCGCTGCCCAACCGTTTCGCCGAGGCGCTGCGCGACCCGCAGCAGACGGTCTTCATCGTCGAGATGGCCCCGTCCGAGGCGAACGTCGAACAGATCTTCTCGATGGCCGAGGCCCTGGCCGACGCCCCCGTCACCTTCACCGTCACGGACACGCCCGGAGGCAACCGCATCCCCGGTCCCGACACGCTGGGTGTCGAGATCGCTCGCCTCATGCAGCGCCAGCCGATCGTCAACATCTCCTGCAAGAGCGACGACCGCAACGGCCTGCTGCAGCGCGTCCTCGGGCTGTACCACCACGGGCTGCGCAACGTGTTCGCGGTCACCGGCGACCACGCGCCCAGCGCGCGCCGGGTCTTCGATCTGGACGCCGTGACGCTGCTGTGGGCCATGGAGTGCTACCGGCGAGGCCTCGAGTTCCCCGAGCTGCTGCCGCGCGCCGCCGGCCCGCTGGAGGGTCTGCTCGCCGGCGCTGCCGTGTCGCCGTTCAAGTACCTGGAGCCCCACGTGTGGGGCCAGTACCTCAAGATGTGGAAGAAGCGGCAGGTCGGCGCCGCCTACTTCATCACGCAGCTGGGCTACGACGTCAAGAAGTTCCACGAGCTGAAGCTCTACATGGCGCATGCCGGCATGGCCGATGTGCCGGTCATCGGGTCGGTGTATTTCCTCACGCCGCAGTTCCTCAAGGTCCTTGGCCGCCTCCATGTGGCCGGCGTGTACGTCTCCGAGGATCTCAAGGACAAGTACCGCGACAAGTTCGCCGCGCCGGCAGCGCGCAAGCGCATCAGGGACATGGGGTTCGTCGAACTGGCCGAGCACCAGCACGCCGTGTCCATGCGGCGCGCCGGCCTGCTGGCCGACATCCTCCTGCGGGGCCTGGGCTACAAGGGCGTCGATCTGGCCGGCTTCGACAGCGCGGAGGATGTGCGCGAAGTGCTCGACCTGATCGCGTCGCTGCGCGCCCGCGACTGGCGCGACAGCCTGGCCGAGTACGTGGACGCCGACGGCCAGCGCCCGCTCGTCTTCGCCCCGGAGCAGCCCTTCTACCTGTTCCCCGCCGGCGACGACGGCCTCCTGCGCGACGGGCCCTACCAGGTGGCCGACCGCACCGGGTACGCCCGCGAGAATCCGCGCATGCGCTGGCTGCACCGGACCTTCTTCGACCCGGCCGGCTGGGGCCACGGCATTGTCAAGTGGAGCTCGACCGGGCGGCCGGACGGGGCCCTGCTGCGCTGGGTCACGCTGTGGGAACAGGCGGCCAAGACGCTGACGCTGGGCTGCGAGATGTGCGGCGACTGCCGCATCCCGGACCTGCACTATCTGTGCCCCGAGCCCACGCGCGGCTGCGGCAAGCGGCTGCTCAACGGGCCGTGCGGCGGGGCCGACGAGAAGGGCATGTGCGAGGTCTTTCCCGAGCGCCAGTGCTACTGGGCCAGGGTGATCGAGTGCGGTCTGACGGCCGGCAGCCTGGCTGGACTGGAGGTGATCCATCCGCCCAAGAACCCGGCCCTGGCGCACACCTCATCGTGGCGCAACGAGTTCCTCGACCTCGTGCCCCGGCCGCTGCGCTGGGTCGAGGCGGGCGGCGCGCTGCCGTGAACGGAGGCTGAGGTGACCGACCGCGAACGCCTTGAGGCGATCCTCGCAGGGCGATCCCCGGACCGTGTGCCGTGGATCCCCAGGCTGCAGATCTGGCACACGGCCCACGTGCGCCAGGGTACGCTGCCGGCCCGCTTCCAGGGGCTCTCGCTCCGCCAGGTCGAGCGGGAGCTGGGCATGGGCGCCCCGGCGCGGGACGGCGCCGTGTTCCGCAGCGTGCAGCGCGGCGACGTGGAGGTGCGCACCACCCGCAGCGGCGACCTCGTCGAGACCGAGTACCGCACGCCGGACGGCGCCGTGCGGACCCGCCACCGGCACTCCGAAGAGCTGCAGCGGGTGGGAATCGGCAGCATGGAAGTCGAGCACATGATCAAGTCCCCGGCCGACTTCCCGGCGGTCGAGTACCTCTACCGGCACACCGAGTACCAGGCCACCTACGCCGAGTACGAGCAGTACGACGCGGCGATCGGCGCCGACGGCCTGCCGCTGGTCGGCGCCGGGGACTGCCCGTTCCATCTGTTCCTCCAGAAGCTGGCGGGCTACCAGAACGGGTACTACCTGCTGGCCGACTGCCCCGCGCAAGTGGAGCACCTGCTGCGGACTCTGGAGGAGCTGGACCGGGAGCGGGTCTGGCCGCTGCTGGCGGGCTCGCCTGCGCGCCTGATCCTCCATGGAGTGCACTTCGACTCGGAGCTGACGCCGCCGCCCTTGTTCGCGCGCTACATCACGCCGTACTACCGCGACCTGTCGGCGCTGCTGCACGCGCACGGCAAGGCGTTGTGCCTGCACGCCGACCACGACTCGCGGCTGATCCTGCGGCACATCGAGAGCGCCGGCTACGACATGGTCGAGACCTTCACGACGGCGCCCCAGGTGACCTGCACGCTGGCGGAGGCAAGGTCCGCGTGGGGCGATCGCGTCATCATCTGGGGAGGGCTGCCCTCCATCCTCCTCGAGCCGGTCTACCCGGACGCGGCCTTCGAGGCCTACATGCGCGATCTGTTCCGCACGATCAGCCCGGGCGACGCCTTCATCCTGGGTGTGGCCGACAACATCATGCCCGGCGCGCTGCTCCATCGCCTGGAGCGGGTCGCTGAGATGGTCGACCAGTGGGGAACGTACCCCATCGACCCCGACCGCGTGCCGGCGCCGTAGCCAAGGAAATCGTCATGCGCAGCGACCTGGAAATCGCCCGAGCCGCCCGCCTGCAGCCGATCGGCGCCATCGCCGCCCAACTCGGCCTGCAGGAGGAAGAGATCGACCTGTACGGCCGCCACAAGGCGAAGGTGCGGCTGAGCGCCCTGGAGCGAGTGATCGGCCACCAGGACGGCAAGTACGTCATCGTCACCGCGATCAACCCGACCCCGCTCGGCGAAGGCAAGACCGTCACGACCGTCGGGCTGAGCCAGGCCCTGCATCACATCGGCAAGCGCACGGTGGCCTGCATCCGCCAGCCATCGATGGGGCCGACGTTCGGCATCAAGGGAGGAGCGGCAGGCGGCGGGTACGCCCAGGTCGTGCCCATGGAGGACTTCAACCTGCATCTCACCGGCGACATCCACGCCGTGGGCGTGGCGCACAACCTGCTGGCAGCGGCCCTGGACGCCCGCCTCATGCACGAGTCGCGGCTCAGCGACGAGCAACTGGCGCGCCGCGGGCTGCGGCGGCTCGACATCGATCCCTACACGATCACCTGGAAACGAGTCGTCGACGTCAACGATCGGGCGCTCCGGCACGTGGTCATCGGGCTGGGGACCGAGGAGGACGGGCGCCCGCGCGAGACGGGCTTCGAGATCACGGCCGCCTCGGAGGTGATGGCCATCCTGGCGCTGGCCCACGACGCCGAGGACATGCGGCGGCGCCTCGGCCACATCCTGGTCGCTCTGGACCGGCACGGCAACCCGGTCACCGCCGATCACCTGGGAGCCGGCGGCGCCATGGCCGTGCTCATGCGCGATGCCCTGCAGCCCAATCTGATGCAGACCCTCGAGGGTTCGCCGGTGTTCGTGCACGCCGGGCCGTTCGCCAACATCGCTCACGGCAACAGCTCGATCATCGCCGACCGCCTGGGGGTCAAGCTGCTGACCGACGGCTACGTGGTCACCGAGGCCGGCTTCGGCTCGGAGTGCGGCCTGGAGAAGTTCGCCGACATCAAGTGCCGGTACTCGGGGCTGCGCCCCGACTGCGCCGTGCTGGTGGCCACGGTGCGCGCGCTGAAGATGCACGGCGGCGGGCCGCGGGTGGCGCCGGGCCGGCCGCTGCACAGGGCCTATCGCCAGGAAAACCTCGAACTGCTGGCGGCGGGCCTGCCGCACCTGGCGGCCCACGTGCGCATCATCCGCCGGTTCGGCATCCCGGTCGTGGTGGCAGTGAACCGCTTCGCCGCGGATACCGACGCCGAGTTCGAGCTGGTGCGCCAGGCGGCGCTGGCCGCCGGCGCCACCGCGGCCGTGCCCAGCGATGTGCACGCCCAAGGGGGCCGAGGCGGCGAGGAGCTGGCGCACGCGGTCGTGGCAGCCTGCCAGCGCGGCTCGGACTTCACCTTCCTGTACCCGCTGGAAGCCACGATCGAGCAGAAGATCCAGACGATCGCCACGCAGATCTACGGTGCCGACGGGGTGGACCTGCTGCCTCTGGCCGAAGAGAAGATCGCGCTGTACACCCGGCTGGGCTTCGACATGCTGCCGGTGAACATGGCCAAGACGCCGCTGTCCCTGTCGCACGACCCGGACCGCAAGGGCGTGCCGTCAGGGTACCGGCTGCCCGTCCGCGATGTCCGCGTCTCGGTCGGCGCCGGGTTCGTCTACGCGCTCTGCGGCGAGATCCAGACGATGCCGGGGCTGCCTTCGGAGCCGGCGTTCGCCAAGGTCGATCTGGACGAGCACGGCCTGATCCAGGGCCTGTTCTGACCGGCACGAGGCGCCACGGGCCGCTGCCGCCAGGCGCAGGTCGCGGGGCGCCGGCCGGGCCGCCGCCGGCCGCCGGGATGGCGAGGGAGACGGTGCTCACGCGGATCACGGTGCTCGTCGACAACTGCGTGCTGCCGGGCACGAGCGGGCTACGCGGCGAACACGGCCTCGCCATGCTGGTGGAGACGGGGGACGCCACCGTGCTGTTCGACACGGGACAGAGCGCCCTGCTGCTGGCCAATGCCGCCCGACTCGGCGTCGACCTCTCCCGCATTCGCGCCGTGGTGCTGAGCCACGGGCATCTGGACCACACTGGCGGCCTGAGCGACCTGCTCGGGCACGTGGGGGGGCGTCCGGTCCATGCCCACCCGGATGCGCTGGCGCCCAAGTTCGTGCGCGACGACGGCGAGGCGCGCGACATCGGCCTGCCGGCAAGCCGCTCGTCCCTGGAGCGCCGCGGTGCCGAGTTCGCGCTCCAGGTCGGACCGGTCGAGGTCGTCCCGGGTGTGCTGGCCACGGGGCCGATCCCCCGCGTGACCGACTTCGAGACGGTTCACGCCCGCTTCCGCCGCGGCCCGGAAGCGGACGCCGAACACGACTGCATGGCGGACGATCAGTCCCTGCTGGTGCAGACCGATGCCGGTCCGGTGCTGCTGCTGGGCTGTGCGCACGCCGGCCTCCTCAACACGCTGTTCCGGGTTCGGGAGCTGGGCGCCGGCACGCGGCTGGCCGCGGTGATCGGCGGCACCCACCTGGTCGACGCCGGCGCCGCGCAGCTCCGGCGCACGGTCGCCGAGCTCGCCCAGTTCGAGGTGAACTGCCTGGCGGCAGGGCACTGCACCGGCCTGCCGGGACAGGTCGCACTGGCCACCGAGTTCGGCGCGCGCTTCGCCGTGCACGGGGTGGGGCGGCAGTACGTGTTCTAGGCGGCCAGCCGCGGCAGGAACCCTGGCGGGCCTACGAAGACGCGCCCGTCAGGCCCAGCAGCGCCCGCACGTGCGCTTCCACCGACGAGGCCAGAGCGTTCAGGTCGTAGCCGCCCTCCAGCACGGAGACGGCACGGCCCTGGCAGTGTTCGGCTGCCATCGCGAGCACCGCCTCGGTCATGTCGGCGTAGGCCGCCTCGGTCAGCCGCATGCCTCCCAGAGGATCGTCGCGGTGGGAGTCGAAACCGGCCGAGATCAGGATGAACTGGGGGCTGAACTCCGCCAGCGCCGGCCGCAGCTGCTCCTCGATGGCCCGCAGATAGTCCGTGTCCGTGCACCCCGGCGGCAGCGGCACGTTCAGCGTCCGTCCCTTCCCGGCTCCCACCCCACGCTCCTCGCGGGCCCCGGTCCGCGGGAAGAACCCGGGCGCGAACTGATGGATGCTGAAGACGAAGACCGAGGGGTCGTCCTCGAAGCTGTGCTGCGTGCCGTTGCAGTGGTGGACGTCCCAGTCGACGATGGCGATGCGCTCGAGCCCGTGCTGTGTCTGCAGATGGCGCGCCGCGATCGCCACGTTGTTCAGGTAGCAGAAGCCCATGGCCTGCTCGTACTCGGCGTGATGCCCGGGCGGACGCACCGCGCAGAAGGCGTTCTCGATGCGACCCGCCATCACGGCGTCGACCGCGACCAGCACGCCGCCGACGGCCAGGCGAGCGACCCGGTAGGTCGCCGGGGACACGAGCGTGTCCGGCGTCTCGGCGACCAGGCGCCCCAGGCGCGACAGCCTGGCCAGATGCTCGAGGTGGTCTTCGGAGTGGATGAGGTTGATGGTCGCCACCGGTGCCTCGACGGGGGTCAGCCGCAGGCAGCGCGAGGCCAGGCTGCCCCCTTCCAGCCGGTCCATGATGGCCTGGAGTCTGGCTGGCCGCTCCGGGTGCCCCGGGCCCGCGTCGTGCTCCACGTACTCGGGGTGGTAGCTCAGTCCTGTCCGCCGCATGCGGTACCTCGCTCTGGCTGCGAATCCACGGCCATCGACACGGCCTGCGCCCCGTTCGCTCACGGAGGCGCCCAGCGCCCGTCCTCCAGGCTGACGAGAACGGGCTCCTGCTCGCTGCCGCCCAGGCTGTTGAAGCCGAGCTGGCCGGTGACCCCCCGGCCCTGCGCCGCCAGCAGCCAGTTGCAGATGCGCACGCGGTTGAGTCCCACCGCCTCGATCGCACTCACGATGAGGCGGGCCGCGTCGTACCCGTAGGCCGCGATGTGCGTCGGCTCCTGGCCGGTCGCCTGCCGGAAGGACCCGCGGAAGCGGGCCACCTCGGGCCGGTCCGAGAGCAGGTCGAAGGGGGCCGCCCCCAGCACCGGCTCCATCGCCCTGCCGCCAGCCGCCACCGAGGCCGCCACCGCCTGGCTGGGAACGAACACCGGCGCCGCGACGCCCGCCGCGCGCAGCGCCCGGACGAGCAGCGCCACCGGCGCCGCCGCGCCCCAGATCACCAGCGCCTCTGGCGCGGCGGCAACCAGACGCGCGACGACCGGCTCCGGGTCGTAGGGGTCGAACTGCACCTGCAAGGCCACGGCGACGCCGGCCGCGCGCGCCGCTTCGTGCAGGCGGGCGTTGGCCAGGCTGCCGTCGCGCGTCCCGGCAGTGACCAGCACCAGCCGCCGGATGCCCCGCCGCCGCGCGGCGTCCAGCAGCAAGTCGGCCTGGCGCCGATCCGAGGGCATCAGGCGGAACACCCACGGCACGTTGGCGTAGTCGATGGTGAGATCGGCCGCCCCCGGAGTGATGACCGGCGTCCAGAGCTTGGCCGCCACCAGCTCGGCGGCGTGCGCCCGTTCGCCATCGAGCGCGGCGATCACCGCCCACGCCTCGTCCTCGTGGGCGAGGCGCACCACCTGCGCCGCCACCACCGACCACGCCCCGTCGTCGGGCCGGAACACGACCCGGTAGGGCAGCCCTCGATAGCCGCCGGCGGCGTTGGCCTCGCGCACCGCCAGCTCCACGCCCTGCCGGAGCTGCCGGCCCTCGTCGCTGCGCTCGGGGCCGGTCAGGCCCAGCCGCACCGCGCTCAACGTGTCGGGCGGCTCGGCCTCCACCCCCGGACCGTGAAAACGCGCACCACGGTGGCGGAGATCCTGGTAGGGCGCTGCCGCCGCCCTCGGCCCTACCAGCGCCAGCAGCGCGACGGCAGCGCGTGCGAACACCGCGACGCGGCGCATGGGCGTCGACCGGCGCTCAGGAGAGGGGCAGCACGGCCGCCACCTCGATCTCCACGAGCCAGGCAGGGCGGCACACCGCGGCCTCGCAGATCGTGTGCGGGATCGCCGCGGGAAACCCCTGCTCGGCGTACACCCGCCGAAACGCGTCCAGATCGGCGCGGTGCTTGAGATAGGTCGTCGCGCGGACGATATCGCTCGGCGCGGCACCGGAGCCGGCAAGCAGCTCGCGCACGTTGAGGAGCATGCGCTCCGTCTGGCGCGCCGCGTCGCCCACGTGCACGACCTGGCCGTGTTCGTCGATGCTCGCCGTGCCCGAGACATAGAGCTCGAGGCGATCATCGCGCCGCACCCACAGCCCGCGCGAGAACGCCGAGCCGTAACTCCACGCCTCGTTCAGCGTCGGCGCGTGCATCACGCCGATCTCCACCTCGCGCTCGGCGCGCAGCGCATACACATCGAGCGCACCGCCGCGGTCCGCCGGGTACACGCCTCCCTGGATGCCCGTGCTGGCGGGCAGCCGCTTCACGCCCGCGTCCGCGTACACGGCCGTCCGCACCCGGTTCAGCGCCGCGTAGTCCCGCTCCATCTCGGTGACGTAGATCCACGTGCGGATCATGTCGCGCAGTCCGAGTCGTTCGCGGGCCAGCGCGGCGGCCGCCTGCGCGAACATGGCCGCCGTCTGCTCGGCATAGCCCATGCCGTCCCCGGCGACACCGCCGGTGATGTTGCGCAGGAACACGTGCTCGTACCCGCGCGCCGACACCACCTTCCCGGCTGCCGGAGGTGCCAGGCCCGCCACGTCCCGGACCACCAGCGGCTCCCCCGCGATCGGGCTGATCACGCGCGCCTGCAGCTCGCAGCGCACCCCCGGCGTCGCCGGCGGCTGCTGGACATAGGTGGTGGCCGGCCGCGGGCCGGGGTGGCCGTTGCCCCCGAGGTAGTACTGGTCGCGGACCGCGCGGAACACGTCCACGTCCCCGCGCACGTCCGCCAGGAACACTTTCTCGGTGATCACATCGCGCCGCGAAACCCCCTGCGCCTGCAGCACGGCATCCAGCGAGCGGTAGATCGCCGCCGCCTGCCCGCCGGCGTCGCCCGCACCGGTCGGCCGCACGCAGAGGCACAGCCAGGTCGCGTCGCGGCCGGTCACGCGGCTCCATGTCGTTCGACCTTCCTCTGTCGCGCCGTACTCCCGCTGCAGCGTCAGGGCGCCGGTCCGCCATCCAGAGCTCGCCATCTGTGTCTCCTGTCAGCCAGGGGCACCGCGCCCCCGGACGTCGTCAGAATCGCGCCTTCACCTTGGGTTCATTGAAGACGAAGCGCCCGCCGCGCACCGTCGCCATGGTCACCGGCCCGCGGTCCGAGTACGCATCGTCGAAGACCATCTCGCCCGTGACGCCGTGATAGGGACTCATGTTCGCCAACGCGTCGCGGATCCGGTACCGGTTCAGGCCTGCCTGCTCGATCGCCTTGATCACCATCTGCATGCCGTCATAGGCATGGGCCGCATAGACCGTGGGCTCGACGCCGTAGCGGTCGCGGTACTGCCGCTGGAAGCGCCTCAGCTCGGGGATGTCCGCACCCGGATCGTACGGATAGGCGGCGACCAGCCCTTCGGCCGCGTCGCCGGCCAGCTCCAGGAACCGCGGGTGGACGACCCGGTCGCAGGCGAATACCGGCGCCGCGATGCCCGCCGCGCGCATGCGACGGAGCAGAGTGCCGGCCGCCTCGGCGTCGGCCCACAGCACCACCGCATCGGGGCGCACGCGCTGCAGGCGCTCGATCTGGGTCGAGAAGTCCGGATTCTGGTGCTGGTACGCCACCTCGTAGTTCACCTCGATGGGCGCCGGTCTGCCGAGGCGCACGGAGCCCGACCGGAACTCCGCCACGCCGAAGCGGCCGTAGCGGTTGTTCGCCCGCAGGATGGCCACGCGGTTGAAGCCGCGCTCCTGGTACAGATGCCAGACGAGGGTGTAGGCCATCTGGCGGTCGTCGGCGATGTTGCGGAACACCCACGGGATCTTGGTCTCCACCAGCGTCGGGTCCGTGTCGGCCACGTTCATGATCGGCAGCTCGGTCTTCAGCGCCACGCGGATCGCGATGTGGGTGTTGGCGCCATCCACGGTGCCGATCACCGCCCAGACACTGTCCTCGTAGGTGAACTTGGCGATCTCGTTGGCCGAGGCCCCCCACAGCCCCGTGTCGTTGCGCACGACCAGCGCGTACGGCACGGTGCCGCGATAGCCTCCGGTCGCGTTGGCCTCTTCCAGGGCCAGCTCGGCCCCCCAGTAGATCGGCTGACCCAGATAGGCCTCGTGCGATCGCTCCAGCGGCGCCAGCACGCCGATCTTCACGGTCTGCACCTGCGGCTCCGGCTTCTCGCGCCCCGGGCCCGTGAAGACCAGCGGCTCCACGAAGTGCTGCCGGTAGGGTATGCGGACGAAGCGGCCGAACGGCCGCAGCTCTTCCGGCGTGTTGCCGTACACGGCCAGGGTGTCGGCAGCCGGCTTCGGGACCGAGGCAGACGGCTGCGCCTGGCAGGGGAAGCCGTGCGCGAGCGCGACCATCGCCGCCATGCTCAGGATGCAGACCAGCTTGCCGGGCACCATCGTTCGCGCCTCCCTCGTCACCGCGCACTCGTCCTGCCGTCGCCCAGGCGGCCGCGACTGAGGCCCTTGGACGTGGCCACCCAGACGTCGTCGCCCTGGAAGTCGACGCCCCAGACGAAGTTGTTCGCCAGTCCGTGCTGCAGCGGCACCCGCTCCAGCAGCTCGCCCTCGTGGTACACGCGCGCCTCCCAGGGCCCCTGGTACTCCATGGGACCGTTCGCCGGCGCGTACGTGACCCACCGGTTGCTGTCGTAATGCACGCTGCTGACGCCCTTGTCGGTGCCTACCCAGGCCACGCGGCCGTTGGCCTTGACCCAGTTGATGAAGTTGCTGGCCAGTCCCGTGTCGTGGTCCATGTACCCGCGCCATCGCCGCGTGACGACGCGGTCGAAACTGGACAGACCGAAGTAGGTCGACACCCACACGATCCCCGAGCGATAGCTGACGCCCGTGGTGATCACATGGATGAGGCCATCGTCCCGGAACAGGTCGATCTCCATCTCTCCGTCAGGGTCCAGGTAGGCCTGCCACTCCTCGCTGGCCACGTCGAATTCCAGGAGGCCGCCGCCCCACAGCGCCGCGAACACCTTCCCCGCGTCGTAGTCGATGAAATAGCCCCAGGGCTCGTGCTGAGGGCTGTTCTCGGGCGTGTACACCTCCCAGGCGTCGTCGGCCACGCGGTACCGGCCTTCGCCGGTGGTGGTGGCGACCCACACATTCTGGTTCTCCACCGTGACGCCGAAGACGACATCGTTCGGCAGGCCGCTGGTGAACTGCGTGAACACCCGCATCCGCCCCCCGGAGATCTGCGT
>CAZPXM010000068.1:0-19390 GCA_964591015.1 uncultured Gemmatimonadaceae bacterium | reverse complement strand
TGCCCTGCGCGGTTCGTGCGGGCCGCGTCAGCCGCAGGCCATGAACGACACGAGGCCAGGAACGCGAGGATGGAAGACATGACAGGGAAGCCCGAGGGGCGCAATGCCGCGCGCGGGTCCGCGCCGGAGGCCGCGCAAAGGGTGCCGGCGATCCAGGGATTCGAGCCGGCGGTTGTGGAAGGCGATGGTCAGCGCCAGTGGACGCCCGTTTCGGAGCGCAGGATCCGGCTGGGCATCATCGGCTACGGCGTGTGTCAGTTCGGGGCGGCGTTCCATCTGCAGGACCACCCGAACGTGACCGTCGTCGCGGTCGCGGACATCGTGCCGGACCGGTGCGCCGCCCTGGCCAGGGCCTGCCGGTGCGAGACGCTGTACGCCTCGGGCGAGGAGCTGATCCGCGACGGGAACGTGGAGGCGGTCTTCGTGGCCACGGATGCGCCGAGCCACGCTCGTCTGGCCATCGCGGCGCTGAACGCCGGCAAGCACGTGGCCTCGGCCGTGCCGGCCGTGTTCGGGTCCGTGGAAGAGGCCGAGGCCCTGTTCGCGGCGGTCCGGGACTCCGGCCGGAAGTACATGATGTTCGAGACCTCGTACTTCCATGCCGACCTGTACAGCATGCGGGAGATGTACCGGGCGGGGCTCCTCGGCAGGGTGATCTACGCGGAAGGCGAGTACTGGCACTACTTCGGCACGCCGCTGGAAGCCCACGAGGCCTGGCGCACCGGCCTGCCCCCGCAGTGGTATCCAACCCACTCGAACGCCTACTACGTGGGCGTGACCGGCGGCTCGTTCACCGAGGTCTCGTGCATGGGCATGCCCAGCCGCGTCCCGCACCTGCAGCCGGCGAACAACCGGTACGCCAACCCGTTCGGCACCGAGATCGCGCTGTTCCGCACCAGCGAGGGCGGCATGGCCCGCATGGCGGTGAGCTGGGATACGCCGGGCAGGGGCGGCGAGACGGGCCGACTGCGCGCCGAGAAAGGGTCGTTCGCCGGCACGTTCGTGGGGCTGGACGGCAAGGAGCTGCCGTTGCTCCCGCGGCCACCCCTGCCTCCGGGGGTCGATCCCGGCGGCCACGGCGGGTCGCACGGGTATCTGGCCAACGACTTCGTCGAGGCCATCCTCCTGGACCGGACGCCGCTGGTGGACGTGGCCCAGGCGCTGAACATGACGGTGGCCGGCATCGTGGCGCACGAGTCCGCCCTGCGGGACGGCGAGTTGCTGAAGATCCCGCAGTTCGTCCTGTGAGCCGTGGGCACGCGCCTGCCGCGGTACCCGCTGCCTAGGCGTAGTCCTCTTCCCGGTAGATCAGCGGCGCG
The DNA here is from genome assembly GCA_964591015.1 of uncultured Gemmatimonadaceae bacterium. Taxonomy (GTDB): domain Bacteria; phylum Latescibacterota; class UBA2968; order UBA8231; family UBA8231; genus SLHA01. The sequence goes on along the minus strand of CAZPXM010000068.1, from coordinate 18,071 downwards.
CCCTGTTCGCGCCGCCGCTCGGCGGCCACGATGCGCCCCACGATAAGCTTGCTGGCGCCCACGTCGTGGACGGCCTCGACCCGGCAGTCGAGCGCGAGCAGGCAGTCGTCCAGCAGCGGCGAGCCAGTGACGGCCGTGTGCCATCCCAGCCCGGCGAGCTTGTCCACCGTGCGGCTGGACTGCCGTCCGAAGCGCCGGGCGATGTCCACCTGATCGGCTCCGAGCGCGCTGAACCCGAAGGCTTGCGCGTCGAGGATGAGGGCGCGCGTGGCGCTCTGCGACCCCACGCAGATCGCGAGCCGGTCGGTGGCGAGCTGGGTGGCCCAGGCCACGGCCAGGCCGGCGCGGCGCTCGCCGTGCTGGGCGCAGACGATGTACACCCCGTGCGTCAGCATGTCATGGCGCAGATCCATGCGTCAACCTCCTGTTGGCTGGTCCGCGGTCCCTGCCCGTCTCGTCTTGCCGGACCGCCGGGCGTCCGGGCGGCCTGGCCGGGCGCAAGGCCGCCGCCCTCGAGCCGTGCCTGGTTGCGGTGCCCGGTTCCGTGCCCGGTTCCGTTGCCCGGCTGCCGGTCGCCGCCCGCAAGCTTAGCCGCTGACCGTTCCCGCGGCCGCGCGGGAGGCGACCTGCGCCTCGAACCAGGCGAAGGCGCGGTCGTAGTGCATCTCGTGGCCCCCGTCGAAGATCTCGTGGTAGAAGCGGGTGGCGCCGATCGCCTCCAGGGCCTGCGCGAGTCGCCAGGTGTGCGTCCAGGGCACGGAGCGATCGTACCGGCCGTGGTGCACCGCCAGGTTGGCGTCGCGCATGGCTGCCACGTGGGACAGGGGCGAGCGCTCGCGGTATTCGGCGTCCACCGCCGGCGAGGCTCCCGGCGGCCCGCCGCAGCAGGCAGCGATGTGCTCGGCGTAGTTCGGATTCTCGGCATGCCAGGCGGCCAGATCGGTGATGGGCACCCAGGCGCTGATGGCGGCGAAGCGAGGCGCCGCACAGGCCGCCATGAGCAGCGCCATGTGGCCGCCGCCGCTGCCGCCCAGCAGGAAGACCTGGCTGGCCTCCACGCGCTGGTGGCTCAGGGCCCAGTCCAGCGCGTCGACGATGTCCTGGCGCGCCAGCCGGCTGCCCCCGGCCTGCGGCGCGCGCGGATTGGTGGTCCGGTTCGGGCCGCGGAACTCCGGCAGGATGAGCCCCCAGCCGCGGTCGCGGCAGCGGGGCAGCATCTGGGCGATCTGGTTGAACCGATCGCAGCTCCATGTGTGCAGCCCCACCACCAGCGGCGCCGGCGCGCCGGACGGCGGCCAGTGCACCAGACACGGCTCGGCGCTGCCGTCCAGCGTGGAGCGGATGGCGACCTGGTGCATGTCCTCGGGTATGGACGCGTTCGCCGTCATGGCAGCACCTCGTTCAGGCCAGGTCCGCGAGTCTGCGGAAATCGTCGTCGCGCATCGCGTTGTAGTGGAAGATCGAGACGCCGTCGGCGCCGGCGGCCAGGCTGTCGCGCGCCAGCGTGAGCACGGCCTCGATCGGGTTCTCGCCCATCGAGCTGCCTCGCCCCACGCCGTCGTAGTGCAGGGCGCGTTGCTGCTGCCGCATGAGCCGGCCGTGCAACTGCACGTGAGTCGCGTGCGCGGCCCGGTCGGCGGTGTAGTTCATCGTGAGCACGGCGTCCACCAGGCCGTCGCGGGCCCAGGCCACCCAGTCCTGGCCCTCCAGCACGGCAGCCTCGTAGTAGTGCGCCCGCGCCGACACGGTCAGCTCCAGGCCCGCTCCGCGCGTGATGTCGCGGATCTCCTCGACCAGCGCGCGGATGCAGGCGTTGCGCATCCGCGCGAACAGATACGCCACCGCCGGCTGCCGCAGGTCTTCCGGCCGCAGCGTGTCCGTGCCGAACAGCCGCAGGTATTCGCGGCGGCAGGCCTGGCAATGGCACGGACGATCCCAGGACACGTCGGCGTTGGGGTAGCGGACCATGTCCAGGTTGATGCCCGTCAGGTGCGGCCCGCCGGCGGCCAGCAGATCGTGCAGGGCCCGTACGGCGCGGGCGCGATTCTCCGGCCAGGTCGGACACAGCACCTTGCCGTCCTTGGCGGCGCCGTCCGGCGGCGCGCCGGCGCCCGCCCGCGCGAACTCGGCCGACTGGTAGGCGCGCCGCGGGAACAGCTCCTCGGCGGACTCGCCGTGCTGGAGCTCGGTGACGAAGGGCAGCAGCCAGGGCTGCACGCGCACTCGGGCCGCGTGGGCCGCTGCCAGCAGCGGCGTCAGCAGGTCGTGTACCGGGAGCGCGAACAGCCTGCTGGCGTAGGTGATCCCGGGCGAGAAGTATCCGCGCGAGCTGGCCGCGATCGGGTAGGTGTGCGGCAGGTACAGCTCGATGCCGCTGGCGCGGCACCGCTCGACGATGGCCGCAGGCCGACCGCCTTCGCGTTGCGTGTCGGTCCACAGGTGGCCCCAGATGGCCCAGCGCATGGCTGCCCCTCCGCTGCTAGTCCACGAACCGCTCCAGATCGCGGCGCGCCGCCGCCGCCCGCGGGTCGCCCGCCGCCGCGTACGCGGCCTGGCGGTACTCCAGGAAGGCGCGATTCCAGGGCGGATGGGGCTCGTACGCGGCCACCGCGGCCACCTGGTCGGCAGGCGGCAGGCGGCGCGCCAGCAGCAACCGCGCGAACAGGCGCCGGTCCTCGTACGCCGCGACCGGCAGCGGCCGGTCGAGCAGGGCGAAGAACGCGGCCGCTGCGGCCGCATCGGACTCGCCCAATGTGCAGGCCAGCTCCATGGCATCCACCGTGGGCCGCTCGCGCAGCCACGGGCTGCTCCGCATGGCGGCGAGCGCCTGTGTCAGGTGCTGGCGCGCCGCTGCCGGATCCTCGCCCCGCAACGCCAGGCGGGCGCGGGTCAGGTGCGCCTCCACCGGCCAGTCTGCCTCCATGCGCGCCAGCAACTCGCCACCGTCGGCCGCGGCGCCGGCCTGGCCCGCCGCCTCCAGCCACAGGAGCCTGCCCTTCAGGGTAGCGGGCGGGACGGGCCACGCCCGCAGGACCGCGGCGTAGTCCCGCCGCGCGTACGCCGCCACCGCGAGCTGGTCGCTCTCGCCGGGACCGGCCTCGACCTCGCTCCGGGCCGACAGCTCCCCGGCCCCCGCTCCCTCGGCCGGCACGCGGCTGGCGGCGATCAGCAGGCGTTCGCGCCGCAACTGCTCCCCGTCCATCTGCCCGCGCAGGTGCGCCGGGACATCCACCCCCAGCGCCATCGCCTCCTGCAGCAGCCCGGCCGTGGTGAACTCCTGGCCAGGCAGATGGAAGGCGCGCGCCAGCCGGTACTCCAGCAGGTTCCGATCGTCCGTGTTCACGCCGCCCGCGCCGGCCGCCAGGCGGCGCACCATCTCCGGCCCCGCGTAGTGCCGCGCCAGGAAGCCCTCCACCGAGTCGGTGAGCCAGGCGCGGCGCAGCGCCTCGGCGAACACCGGCTCGGCGAGGCGCTGGCGCAGCCGCGCCAGCGGGTAGGCCGGCGGCTCCTGGTGGCACACGAACAGCAGATCGCCGGGTTTGGTGACCCAGATCTCCACGTGCGGGAACACGGCGTCGAGCGTGGCGCAGATCAACGCGATCGCCGCCGGATCCACCCGGTAGCCCTGCAGCCACTGGCAGAAGATGCCGCCGGGGTTGAGGCGGCCGGCCACGGCCCGGTAGAACTCGCGCGTGTACAGGCTGGCGATGCCGGCGCGGTAGGGATTGGACGGCTCGCTGGCGATCACGTCGTAGGCCGGTCCCCGGACCAGCAGCATCTCCCGCGCATCGGCGAGCACGAGCCGCACGTTGGGCTTCGCCAGCACGTCCCGATTCACCGGCGCGAAGGCCGCGCGCACCAGCGCGCCGATGCCGGGCTCGATCTCCACGACGTCGACGCGCTCCATGCCCGGCAGATCCGCCAGCCAGCCGGCCGAGGAGCCGGTGCCCAGGCCGACCACGCACGCGGCACGGGGCTGCGGATGCAGGGCCGCGCCGACGAGTCCGAGCATCACCTGGGTCGGCGCATCGCCCAGCGCCTCGCCATCCGACTTGCCGTTGAGGAACAGCGAGTAGCTGCCGCCGGCCACCAGGCCGACGCTGGTCTCGCGGCCGTCGAACTGGCGGTGCGTGCGCCGCCGCCGATCGCGCCTCAGATCCTCCAGCGCGGCCGGCGAGTCGGGCAGTCGCTCGACCAGCCCATAGCCGATCGGCGTGTGCCGCCAGAACGCGGTGGGACCGCGGGTACCCACGATCATCCAGGCGATCCCCGCCAGCGCCACGCCGGCGCCGACCCGCCGCGGGCGCGCCGCCTGGCGCCGGTCCAGCCAGAGCGCCCCCAGGGCCAGCCCCAGCAACAGGCCGCCGGCCAGCCGCCAGCACCCCGGCGCCCCCAGCCCCGGCACCAGCACGAAGCCGCCGAGCAACGAGCCGGCGAGGGCCCCGGCGGTGTTGGCCGCATACGCATGGCCCAGCTGGCGCCCGACGCCCGCGCGCCCGCGGCCCAACAGCCCCAGCAGCAGCGGAAACTGGAAGCCGGCGACCAGGCTCGGCAGCAGCACCGCCGCACCGGCCACCAGCGTCCAGGCCGCCAGACGCCCGGCGAAATCCGGGGCGAACCAGCGGCCCGCCGCGAAGGCGAAGACGGCGAAGCGATCGCCCAGCGCCAGCGGCAGCATCAGCCAGAAGGCCTGCAGCGCCAGGGTCACCCCCAGCGCGAACGGCCCCGCGCGGCCGCAGTTCCTGGCCGCGGCGGCCCGGTATGCGGCGCCGCCCAGGCCGATGCCGGCCAGCACCAGCGCGAGGATCAGGCCCAGGCTGTAGGTGGAGCTGCCCAGCAGCGGCGCCAGCATCCGGAACCACACGATCTCGACGAGAAAGAACACGAACCCGGTGACGAAGGCGACGCCGTACGCGCCGGCGGCCGGCAGCTCGCCGGCGGCGTGCGGCTCCGCCGCCACGCCCGCATCTGCGCGCGGATGGGTGGCCGCCTGGCGCACTGCGTCCACGCCGGCATCTGCGCCGGGCCTGGCCGCCAGGGGGGCAGCAGCCGCTGGCGGCGCGACCGCCGCGCCGCCGGCCGCCTCGCGCGCCGCCAGCCGCAGGGCGACGGCGGCGATGCCCAGATTCAGGGCGCTGGCCGCCCACAACGTGCCGCGCGCGCCCAGCCGCTCGAGCAGCCACAGCGTGCTGGCCACCGTGCCGGCCAGCGCGCCCAGCGTGTTCAGCCCGTAGAGCAGGCCCGCGGCGCCGCGCCGCACGTCGGCATCCGTCTCCGCCCATCTGACCGCCACGGGCAGCGTCCCGCCCATCAAGGTGCAGGGCGCCAGCAGCACGCCCACCGACAGCAGCAACTGGACCAGGGTGGCGGCTGCCGGCCCCATGGCCACCACGCCCCCGGTGCGGATGTACAGCCCCCGCACCGCGACGAGCAGGGCGGGCGTGAGGAAGGCCGTCACGCCGATGGCCCCTTCGAGCATGCCGTACAGACGCAGCAGTGCCGGCGACCGCTCGCTGCGGCGTCCCAGCCAGATGCCGCCCAGGCCCAGCCCGCCCATGTACACCGCCAGCACGGCCGCCGCGGCCGGCGTCGCCCCGCCGAACACCAGGCGGAACTCGCGCAGCCACACCATCTGGTACACCAGCGCGCTGAATCCCGAGAGGAACAGCAGCAGGGGCAGAACGCTGCTGGAACGGGTGGGTGTGCCGACCACGATCTCGCCGGTGAGTTCGCGTGGGGGTGGGGACGCTCGCCGCCGGCCGGCGGCGAGCCAGGCGCCGCCCGGCCGCGCCGCGACGGACGATCGGCGGCAAACCATAGGCCCGGCGCCCGGGCGGGTCAAGGTGGGCGCGCGCGGGATTGTCTATCTTATCGCGGCCTCGGGGACGGCCGCCGTGGGCCCGCAGGCGGTCGAACCGTTGAACGCGGGAGGAGAGGATGCGCACCTACCTGGAGGGATGCGGCGTGCCGACCGTCGCCATCGGCGGCGCGCTCGTGCCCCGGCTGATCATGGGCATCCATCCCATGGACGGCTACGGCTACGTCAGCGCCGCGCGCGACCAGGCCATGCGCGCGCACTTCGCCGCCACGGAGCGGATGGTGGAAGTGCTGGCCTGCGGCGTCGAGCACGGCCTGACCGTGGTCCAGGCCGACCACACCGCCGGCCATCGCGACCGCCAGCACCTGGTGGCGGTCTGGCAGGCCATGGAGCGGACGGACACGGAGATCCGCACGATCCCGTTCCTGCTGATCCCGTTGACGCTGGATGGCCAGCCGCTGGACCAGCGCCGGGCGCACGCCACCTTCGACCAGCGCAACCGGCAGGCCGGCGGCGACGCGTATCGCCGGTACTTCGCCGCCGACCCGATCCTCCAGTACGTGCGCCGCGGCCACGGCGCCGCCGAGGACGTGCCGGCCAGTTGCGACGAGGTGCCGCCGTTCACGCCCGACGAGCTGGCGGCCATCCGCCTCGACCGCAGCCGGCTGGAAGAGCACCTGGGCTTCTTCGCGGGGTTCGCGCCCTTCGTCGCCGACGCCGGGGCGGAGATCGACCTGCTGGCGCCCGCCGGCCGCTTCGACGTGATCGACGAGTACCTGACGCTGCTGCGGCAGCGCTTCCCGGCGGTGGCCACCAGCGTCCACCATCCCGGCGTGACCATCCCCGCCCTGGAAGCCAGCGACATCCGCTTCGACGCGTACGTCACGCCGCTCAACAAGGCCGGCATCTTCATGCTGCCGACCCCCGAGCTGGCGCTGGCGGCGATGCGCGCCAGCCGCACGCCAATCATCGCCATCAAGCCGATGGCCGGCGGCCGGCTGGTGGGCCGCGAGGCCTTCGCGTACGTGCTGGGCGAAGCCGGCGCGGCCGCCTGCATGTTCGGTCTGGGCACCCTCGCCGAAGTCCGGCAGACGGTGGCCCTGGCCCGTGGCGCGCTGGGGTCGTGACGGGCGGCAACCGGCAAGCGGCCCGGCGCGACAGCCTTCGACTCCTGCCGGGCGGCCTACAGGTAGCGCGTGATGCAGAAGGCCAGGCGCATCCGGTCCGGCGCGATCCGATCGGGGGCGCCCACCAGGTGCAGGGCGGGGTTGAGGCGCGTGTTGTTGGTGGCGAACAGATAGAAGTGGTGGCCGCCGGTGTCCAGGTCCACGCCCAGGGCCAGGCTGGCGTGCGAGCGGCCACTCTCGCCGGGCAGCAGGATGCCCTGGTAACCAGCCAGCGCCGAACCGTACTCCGACCACAGCGCCAGGGCCTGGTTCAGCCGGTATTCGGCGTACAGCCCCATCGCCAGCGTGTGCTGCCGCCCCACCGCGAAGATGGCGCTGTTGTACACGTAGGAGGGCACCACCCCCAAGCCGAGGCGCTCGCGCCAGGCGCGCGCGTTGAGCACGAGCTGGGCGTACGCCTGCAGGTTCTTCGCATCCGCCCCGTCGCGCCGGACCAGCGCCGGCATGTCGGTGCTCCAGGCGCCGCCAAGGTTGACGGCCATGGCCGCCGGCATGGGTGACCCCGTCCGGTCCCACAGCCGCCACTTCCCCTGCAGGTCCAGGTTGTCCAGCAGGCTGCTGCGCCCCAGGGTGAGCATCAGCCGGTCGGTGATGCCGTAGGCCAGCGCCATGCGGATGCTGGCGGGTCCGTCGAGTCCGAAACCGGCGCGGCGGCCGGCGTCGATGGGCGGGTGGAAGCGATGGGAGATCTCGTAATGGAAATCGCCGCGCCCCAGCGTCTCGACCGTCGGATAGTCCGGGAAGGTCACCGCACGGAACAGCACGGGCGGCGGTACGGCCGCCGACGTCCCCTGCCAGGTCGGCTGCGCCGCAGCGGCCCACGGGATCCAGCCCAGCGCCAGCAGGCCCCACAGACGGCTCTTCATCGCCTCGTCTCCTCTCCGGCCACCGCGGGCCGCATCGGGAAGGTCGCCTGCACCTGGACCTGGTCGCTGACCTTGACAAAGGCGGCCAGGCTCGGGGCCCTGATCCCGTAGTCGGACAGGCGCAGGGAGAACTCGGTGCGCACGTGCCAGCGATCCGGCTCCAGGCGGATGGTGGCCGGCGCCACCAGCTCGCGCTCGACGCCCCGCAGGCTCAGCGTTCCGCCCACGCGCACCTGGAGCACGCCGGCGACGCTGTCCACGTCCGTCTGCGCCAGCAGGCTGCCGCGGAAGATCGCGCGCGGGAACCGCCGCGTGTCCAGCAGCTCGCGCATGTCGCGGTCGCGCTTGCCGATGCCCGTGTCCAGCGAGTTCAGATCGACCTCGACGTGAACCTGCGCGGCAGGGGGCAGCAGGCCCTCGCCGTCCCAGTAGACGAAACCGTCCACCTGGTCGGTCGCGCCCCCGAACGAGAGGTTGGTGACCGACGAGGTGAACTGCACGCGCCGCGCACCGCTGCGCTCCACGTGCCATTCGGCCGCCGCCACCGCCGAGGCGAGGAGCACGCCGAGGGCGATCGCCAGTCTGCGCATGGTCAAAGCTCCGGCTCAGTCGTTCGGGGCGCCGCGCTCGATCCAGGCACGGACGAGAGCGATGCGGCTCGAGTCGAGCGGCGCTGCGCCGATGGGCATGCGGCTGCCGACCATGCCCGGGCCGCCGGTCAGCTTGAGCAGCAGGTAGCTCCGCTGGGGATCGCCGGCGGTGATCAGCGGGTAGCCGGCGCTGCTGGGGGCGCCGACGAGGTTGGCGTACGCGACGTGCGCCCGCAGATCCGGGTACGCGCCGTTGGCGTGACAGCCGCTGAGGGCGCACGCAGGCGCGATGACCTGGGCCTGCACCGCGCCGAAGGTTGCCGTCAAAGGCGGACCGCCGTCGCCGTCGGCCGGCGGCTCGAACACCATGTCCGTGTCCCGGGTCAGCCAGTCGGAGCACGCTGCCACCGCCGCCGCCAGGCAGGCGATCCGCAAGCACGTCAGTACCCTGGCCATGCGCACCTCCTCGGTCATGTTCCGCCACCGGGCCCGCTCAGGCGCGCCACTTCCTCGGCGGCCAGCGCCCGGGCGTACAGCCGCAGCTCCGCCAGATCGCCGCACCACGTGTCGTGCTGTCCCGCGCCGATCAACAGGGGCAGATCCTGATCCAGGTCGAGCGCCGCCCCGGGCAGCGCCCGCGAGCCGGCGACGCGCGCCCCGTCCACCCACAATTCCGCGCAGCCGCCGCGCCGCACGCCCGCCACGTGATGCCAGCCATCGGCCAGCCGCTGCTCCCACGTGGCCACGCAGCCCGCCTCCAGCGCATACACCCGGCCGGACGGCAGCGTGCCGCAGTAGAGCCGGCCGCCGTGCACGGCCATGGACCAGGCGCGGCGCAACGGGTACCCGTGCGACGAGTCCAGCCCTCCCGTGTACGCCCAGGCGCTGCCACCTTCGTATCGGTACACGTCCGCCATGGGCAGCGTGCCGGCGTACGCCTTGCCGTTGTACAGCGCCATGCCCATGACCTCGCGGGAGTACCCCGGACTGCCGCACCGGGTCCAGGTCTGCTCGCCGTCGTACCGGAAGACCTCGCCGTACGGCCACGTGCCCACATGGGGCCGCCCGCGATGGACCAGGAACGAGTAGAGCTGGCTGGTGCCCGGCGGCCTCCCGCAGTTCGTCCAGGCGTGCCCGCCGTCGTACCGGTAGACCGCGTCGGCGCCGCTGGTCAGCGCGTACAGGTGGCCGTTCCAGAAGCCCAGGCTCATCACCCGCGCATCCGGCCCGATCGGCTCCCACTCCTGCCCGCCTGCATAGGCGAAGACCTGGTGATCGTACATCGGGGCGGCGTGCAGGCGGCCCCCGAACGAGCACAGGCAGTGGATGCCGTTGCCGTCGTCGAGCTGGCCGCACTGGCGCCAGCTCTGGCCCCCTTCCCAGCGGAACACGGCCCCGCCCGGCTGGGTGTTGGGGGACGGCGGCAGACAGGAGCCGGCGAGCTTGTAGCGGGAGACACCGCAGTACAGCGCCCCATCGTGCGCGGCCAGGGCCGAGACGGCGTTGCACGGCGCCGGGCTGCCGCAGTCCTCCCATTCCTGGCCGCCGGCGTAGCGGTACACGTGTCCGGCCTGCCCCGCCGCCGGTTCGCACGTGGCGGCGAACAGATCCCCCGCGTGGGCCACCAGGGCGTACACGAACACCGCCTGGCCGGGCCGGCCGCAGTCCTGCCACGGCGTTGGTGTCGTGCCGGCATCCAGGCCGAACTGCAGGTGGCGATCGTTGGCCATGGAGCTGGTCACCCCCGGGTGCGAGACCACGGCCAGATCGAAGCCGCGGCGCGCCTGCGGATCGAACTGGCTGGCGATGTCGCCCGCCACATCGCTGGACGTGTCCACGCGCACCCACGCGGCCACGGTGAAATCGCCCCGGCCGAGCCGCAGGCGCGGGTGCGCGGCCACGCGCAGGTGCGCCCCGCAACCGTCCAGCCGTGCGGCGGCCGCCGCCACCCCCGGCGGTCCGGCAACGCCGAAGCGGACGCCCGTCGCGGTCGTCGTCAGTTGCGCGCCGCTCGCCTCGCGACCGTCGGCTGCCAGCGGCCAGCGACCGATGAGTCCTGCATCCAGATCCATGGAGCGACTCTCCTCGTGCCAGGCGGAAACGCCGCGGACAAACAAGGGGGTCCGCCGCAGCTCGGCAAGGCATTAGCTCGCCGGCATCCGATCGGCTATCTTGGGCCTCCGCGAGAACCGCGCCGCGAGCGGCCCGCGCGGCCCGGCAGCCTCGCTTCTGTTCACCTGTTCGCCAAGGGAGGGCCAGATGCGACCCGAGCTCCTCGGCCAACCCTGCCGGAACTTCCAGATCCTCGGCCTCACCCGGTGCACGGATCCTCGCGACGGCCGCGAGAAGGTCGTGCTGGCCAACTTCGCCGCCGGCGGCACCGGCACGCTGATCTTCGTCGACCCGCGCACGGGCGCCGGCGAGCAGCTCGAGCTGCCGGGAGACAACGGCGCCTGGGCGCTGCTCGACTGGCGCGACGAGCGGCTGCTGGTCGGCACATGCGCCACGTACGGGTACCTCCACGACCTGGATCTGCGCACGCGCACGTTCGCCGAGCCGCAGCGCGATCCGGACGAGACCTACATCTGGAACCTGTGCGCGGGCACGGACGGGAAGGTGTACGGCGGCACCTACCCGGGGTGCGTCCTGCTCCAGTTCGATCCGGTCGCGCGCCAGTTGCGCAACCTCGGCCGCGTCTCCGACGATGCCGGCAACCTCTACAGCCGCGCCGTGTACAGCCTCCCCGGTCGCCTGCTGATCGCGTGTGGCACCGCCGCGCCGCACCTGGCCATCTGGGACCTGGCCAGCGGCAGGTGGCAGCGGTTCGGCGAGCCGGGCGACGCGGTGCACCACGTGGGCGAGGAGGTGTTCTGCCTGATGCGCGGCGGGCAGCGCGTGTTCTACGACAGCCGCAGCCTGCAGCCGCTGGCGGGCGACCACAGCGACCGGCTCGCGCCTCCGCCAGCCAGCAGCCGCTATCCCGGCACGCAGTGGGCCGTGCGGCTGGGCGACGGGCGCGCGTTCGTCGTGCGCGGCCAGGAGTACTACCTGGACGACGGCGGCGACGCGCCGCCGCGGCTGCTGCCCATCCCTGCCCGACCGCCGGCCACCCACATCCTGACGATCGCGGCGGACGCGCACGGCCGCATCTGGGGTTCCTCCGGCTTCGGGCAGACGATCTTCCGCTTCGATCCAGCCACCGGCGAGAGCTGGAACTCGCCGGTGGTCACCTTCAGCAGCGGCGAGGTCTACGGCATCGCGCCGGTCGGGGAGCGGCTCTTCCTGGCCTGCTACTCGGGCGGTAATCACGTGGTCTACGACCCGCGCCTGCCGTGGAATCAGCTCGACAACGTCAACCCGCGCACCCTCGCCGCGGTCGGGCCGGCGCTCATCCGCCCGGCCGCCAAGAGCGTGGTGGGGCCGGACGGCCACGTGTGGACGGGCTGGATGGCCCGGTACGGAGTGTATGGCGGCGGGCTGTCGCGCGTGGCCACCGACACCCTCGAAGTGTCGAGCTGGTCCGATCCGGTGCCCGAGCAGGCCATCGCCGGGCTGGCCGCGGACGATCGCCACCTGTACTTCGTGACCAGCGGCAGCGCCAACGGCCTGCGCGACCGCGAGGTGCCGCTGCACTTCGTGGTCTTCAGTCCCAAGGGGTCGATCGTCTGGCAGCACCGGTTCGCGCCTGGCCAGCGCCTGGGTCCGTTGGCGGCCACGGGCGGACTGGTCACCCTGGCCGTCGATCAGCGCCTGGTGGTCTTCTCCCCGGCCGTCTGGGAGTTCGTGGACACGGTCGCGCTGCCGGCCGCCTGCCAGTGCCTGGTGCCGGCCTGGCCGGGCTGCCTGGCCGCCTTCTGCGGCGACGAGCTGTGGCGGGTGGAGCCGCAGACCGGCCGCAAGGAGTTCGGCTGCCGGCTGCCGGGGCGGGTCTACACGGCAGCGATGACGCCCGACGGCGTGCTGTACTGCGCCATCGGCGCCTCCTTGTATCGGATCGGTGAGGAGACGGAGCGATGAGTGCCGACCCGACCTCCATGTCGGTGAGCTGGATGCCGGAGGAAGGCGGCCTGCTGCGCGTCCGCGCCGGTTCGTTCTGCCTGCAGGGCCGCCCCTCGCTGTGCCTGGACGGGACCGAGCGCGCCATCACCGCGGCGCTCCGGCTGCCGGTCGCGCCCGGGGACCCGGCCGCGGGCGCCCCGGCGCCAGCGACCGCCGGCGGCCCCGTCGAGCTGGAACCGGGAGCCAGCCTGGCCATCGCCTACCACTTCGGCCCGAGCGTGGAACTGACGCTGCGCCTCCAGCGACCGTCGGCCGCCACCGTGCATCTGCAGGCGCGGCTGGCCCTGCGTCCCGACGCCTCGCCGGCGACCTTGACCCGCGTGAGCCTCCTGGAGACGGCGGCCGGACCGCCGCATTGCGTGCTGGGCGGCCGCCCGGAGCAGGTCGCCAGCCTGGAGCAGGCCTATTGCCTGGGCCGCGTGCGGCCGCTGGCGCCCGCCACCGGCGGCGGCGGCGCTGCCGACGCCAGGCGCAGCTCGGAGCTGGTGTGGGTAGCCTTCGATCGCCAGGCGGGCGCGGCGCTGCTGGCCGGGTGGGTGACGTCCGAGCGCTGGCTGGGCCGCGTGCACCTGGACCGGCCCGCAGAACCGGCAGCGGCCCGCTTCTGTGCGGGCAGCGACGGCGGGGACCTGCGGCTGGACCCTGGCGCAGACGTGGCGCTGGAGGAGCTGATGCTGAGCGCGGGGCCGGATCCCTGGGCGTTGCTCGAGCAGTACGCGGAGACCGCCGCTGGCCGGCACCCGCCGGAGATCCTCGCCAGGCCGCCGGTCTCCTGGTGCAGCTGGTATCCGTACCGGCTCGGGGTGAGCGAGGAGCGGGTGCTGGCCGAGGCGCGCATGGCGGCCGGGCGCCTCAAGCCGCTGGGTCTGACGGTCATGGAGATCGATCTGGGCTGGCAGGCGGGCCAGCTCTCCAGCACGGTGGACGAGAACGACCGCTTCGGTCGCGGGCTGGCCTGGCTGGCCGCCGAGCTGGAGAAGCTCGGGCTGCAGTTGGGCGTGTGGACCGCCCCCTACTCGATCGCCGCCCGCGATCCGGTGGTTGCCGAGCACCCGGAGTACCTGGTCCAGGACGAGGCAGGGCATCCTGCGCGCCATTCGGAGTGGTACTGGGAGCCGCACGGGGACGTGTACATCCTCGACCTGACGCACCCCGGCGCCCGGGCCCTGCTGGCAGCGCGCATGGCCTCGTTGCGCGCGCGCGGGGTGCGGTACCTGAAAGCGGACTTCCTCGGCTGCGCCGTCAGCCACCTGGCCAAGCGCCGGCACGACCCGCGCATGGTCGGCGGCGGCGGCCTGGAGGCGAGCCGCGCCGGAGCGGCCATCGTCCGCCAGCAGCTCCCCGAGGCGCTGGTGCTAAACTGCGGCGGACCACCCATGCCCGGCACGGGCCACTGGCCGCTCCTGTACGCCTGCGGCGACACCGGCAACACGGGGTACATCAGGCCCGCCCATCAGCAGGAGACTCACCAGACGCTGGCCTGCCACCTGTTCATGAATCGGCGGTGGGGCATCATCCAGCCCTCCTGTCTGTGCGTGGGGTTGCCGGGCACGCTCGAGGAGGCGCGACTGCGCGCCACCGCGGCGTTCATGGCCGGCGGGCAGATCGACATCTCGGACACCTTGACCACGCTGCCGGAGGATCGCTGGGCCGTGCTGACGGCCACCCTGCCGCCGCTGGGGCGAAGCGCCCGGCCGGTCGATCTGTTCGCGCCGGTGGACGACGGCGGCGGTTTCGCGTACGCGACTCAGGGCCACGGCGAGGACGCGGTGGCCGCCCAGGCGCGCGAGCACCCGCCGGGTTCGGTCTGGCATCTGCACGTGGACGCGGGCTGGGACGAATGGGAGCTGGTGGCGGTGTTCGCCTTCGCGGCCACCGGGGCGGACGAGGAGCCCCGCATCTGCCGGTTCGCCCTCCCGCTGGCGCGCTGCGGGCGGAACGAGGGCGACCGGCTGGAGGCGTTCGAGTTCTGGTCGGCGCAGTACCTGGGCGCGGTGGGCGACGGCCGCCGGAATGCCGGCGGCTACGCCCACCCCGGCGACACGCAGGACCTGCTGTGCGGCCACCGGCCCGACTGGCTGGAGCTGGCCTTCTTCGGGCCGGCCGCCAAGCTCGTGCGGCTGTGGCGCCCGCGGCCCCACCCGTGGATCGCGGGCACGACCTTCCATCAGAGTTGCGGCACCGAACTGCAGGCCGTAGCCTGGGAGCCCGACGCCGGCGTGCTGCGCGGCCGCATCGACCGGCCCGCCGGCGAGCGCGGGCTGCTCGTGGTGAGCGGCTGCGACGGGGCGGCGGTGGACGCGGCCGCGGATGGCCGCCCCCTGCTGGCGCGCCGCGGCGCCCGTGGCGTGATCGTCCTGCCCCTGGAGGTGAGCCACCCCGGCATGGAGTGGCAGGTCCGCTGCCGGCCGCACCCCGACTCACCGCGCATCGAGCCGCAACCATAGGAGGACGACATGGAGCCTCTCGGCGCCTTGACCATCAGGAAGCTCGTCGAGCGCAGCGTCGCGGCGTTCGGGTCCCGCCCTGCCCTGTCCATGGTGGATGGCCCGCCCATCACCTACGCCCAGCTCGGCGAGCACGTGCGCACGCTCGCCGGCGTGCTGGCCGACCGTGGTGTCCGTCCCCGGGATCGGGTGGCCATCCTGGGCGAAAGCTGTCCCCACTGGGGCCTGGCCTACTTCGCGGTCACCACCATGGGCGCCATCGCGGTGCCCATCCTGCCCGACTTTCAGGCCACGCAGGTCCAGCACATCCTGCGCCACTCCGGCGCGCGCGCCCTGTTCGTCAGCGACCGGCACCTGGCCAAGGTCGAGGAGGCCGAGCTGCCGGACCTGGAGACCCTGCTGCTGCTGGAGGACTTCTCGGTGCTGCCGCCCCAGACGCGCCGCGACGGCCTGGCCCGCCTGCTGGAGGAAGGCCGGCGCGAGTTCGCGCGTCTGCGGGAGGCGGTGCGGCAGCGCGGTCAGCCGCCCGCCGCCGAGCCCGGCGAGACGGACGTGGCGGCGATCATCTACACGTCCGGAACCACGGGCAACTCCAAGGGCGTGGTCCTCACCCACAGGAACCTGGTCGCCAACATCGTCGCGACGCTCAAGATCCAGGACATCAACGCCGACGACCGGCTGCTGTCCGTGCTGCCCATGTCGCACACGTACGAGTGCACGGTCGGCTTCCTGCTGCCGATGATGCAGGGAGCGTGCGTGTACTACCTGGACAAGCCGCCGGTGGCGCGCGTGCTGCTGCCGGCCATGGAGAAGGTCCGGCCCACGATCATGCTGACCGTGCCGCTGATCATGGAGAAGATCTTCAAGACGCGCGTGCTGCCGCAGTTCACCCGCAATCCGCTGCTCCGCGGCCTGTACCGGCTGCCGGCCGTCCGGCGCCGCCTCCACCGCATCGCCGTGCGCAAGCTGCTGCGCACGTTCGGCGGCGAGCTGCGCTTCTTCGGGATCGGCGGCGCCCTGCTGTCCGCCGAGGCCGAGCAGTTCCTGCGCGACGGCGGCTTCCCCTACGCCGTGGGCTACGGGCTGACGGAGACCTCGCCCCTGGTGGCCGGCTGTGGCGCGGCGCTGACGCGGTTCCGCTCGACCGGCCCGGCCATCCCCGGCGTCGAGGTGCGCATCGACAGCCCCAACCCGCAGACGGGCGAGGGCGAGATCTGGGTGCGCGGCCCCAACGTCATGCGGGAGTACTACAAGGATCCGGAGCGCACGGCCGAGGTGCTCACGCCGGAGGGGTGGTTCCGCACCGGCGACCTGGGCGTGCTCGACCGGGACGGATACCTGTACATCAAGGGCCGGCTGAAGAACGTCATCGTGGGGCCGAGCGGCGAGAACATCTACCCCGAGGAGATCGAGGCGGCCCTGAATCGCTTCGACTGCGTGCTCGAGTCGGTGGTGTACGAGCAGGACGGCCAGCTCGTGGCCCGCGTGCACCCCAACTACGAGGTGTTCGACCAGGAGTTCGCCAGCCGCCGGCTCACCGACGCCCAGCTCCGCGCGGCCATCGCCGACAGGCTGGAGACCGTCCGGCGCGCGGCCAACGCCGGCCTTCCCCCGTTCTGCCGCGTGCAGCGCCTGATCGAGCAGCCCGAGGAGTTCGAGAAGACGCCGACCAAGAAGATCAAGCGCTATCTGTACACCAGCTGAGGCCGCGCGCCCCGCCCCCAGCCCCCATGGCCCACGCCATCGCCACCGCGCCGACCGCGTATCTCCACCTCACGGAGAGGCTGAACCGCTTCCCGCAGGGAGCGCCTCCCAGTCCGCTGCTGTTCCGGATCCTGGCGCTGCTGTTCAGCGAGCGGGAGGCGGCCCTGGTGGCGCAGCTGCCGATCAGGCCCTTCACCGCTGCCCAGGCTGCCCGCCTCTGGAAGCTGCCGCTGGCCGAGACCCGCCGCACCCTGGAGCAGCTGGCCGCGCGGGCCCTGCTCCTCGACCTGACGCGCGACGACCGCACCACCTACGTGCTGCCGCCGCCGATGGCCGGCTTCTTCGAGTTCTCGCTCATGCGCGTGCGCCAGGATCTCGACCAGGCCCTGCTCAGCGAGTTGTTCTACCAGTATCTGAACGTCGAGGAGGACTTCGTCCGCGAGCTGTTCCTGGCCGGCCGGACGCGGCCGGGGCGCGTGCTCGTCCACGAACCGGCGCTGCCCGCCGGCGACGAGGCGCTGCAGGTCCTGGACTACGAACGCGCCAGCGAGGTGATCCGCGCGGCGGCCCACCGGGCCGTCAGCCTGTGCTACTGCCGCCACAAGATGGCGCATCTGGGGCGCGCCTGCGCCGCCCCGCCGGAGATCTGCCTGACGTTCAACGGCACCGCAGCCTCGCTGGCGCGCCACGGGCACGCCCGCCTGGTGGACGTGAAGGAGGGGCTGGACCTGCTCGCGCAGGCCCACGCGGCCGGCCTGGTCCAGTTCGCCGAGAACGTGCAGCGACAGGTCAGCTTCCTGTGCAACTGCTGCGGCTGCTGCTGCGAGGCGCTGGTCGCGGCGCGGCGTTTCGGCGTGCTCCAGCCGCTGCAGACGACGCCCTTCCTGCCGGTGGTGGACGCCGCGCGGTGTACGGGCTGCGGCCGCTGCGTCGACGCCTGCCCGGTGGCGGCCATGGCCCTCGTCCGGGCCGTCGACCCCCAGCGCCCGCGCGCCCGCACAGCGCGCCTGGATGCGGACCGCTGTCTGGGCTGCGGCCTGTGCGTCCGCGCCTGCCCCGCGCCGGCGCTCCGTCTGACCGCGCGCGGCCGGCGGCGGCTGACACCGGTCGACACCGTGCACCGGCTGGTGCTGATGGCCGTGGAGCGCGGCCGCCTGCAGCATCTGATCTTCGACAACCAGGCGCACCGCTCCCACCGCGCCATGGCCGCCGTGCTCGGCGCGGTCCTGCGCCTGCCGCCCGTGCAGCGCGCCCTGGCCGCCGAGCAGCTGCAGTCGCGGTACGTGGCCGCGCTCCTCGAGCGCTGGGCGGGGCGCTAGCGCCCCGCGCCCCTGCCCGCCTGCCGCCGGCCTACTCCGCCAGCGCCCGCCGCACCTGTTCGCCCTGCTCGCGCCAGAACT
>CAZPXM010000067.1:0-19749 GCA_964591015.1 uncultured Gemmatimonadaceae bacterium | reverse complement strand
GCCGGCGCCGGCAGGACCGAGCGACAGCGAGTCCGGAAGCCGAGGCCCACTCACCACCGGCATGGGACCGTGCGTGCCGCCCGCTGGCGCCGAGGAGACCTCGGCTGCGCGCTGGGCGCGGCAAGGATCCGGCATTCGCGGGACGGACCACCCCGCGCCGCTGTAGGCGTGGCGCTGGCAGGGAGAACCGCTGGCGGCCAGCCCGGCCGCTCGAGCCTGCGAACCCCACCGGCGCGCCGCAGCCCTGGCCGACTCGGCAGCGCGCCGGCTCCTCGCGACAGACAGGACCGGCTGACGGGATCGCGGCGCATCTTCGGCGGCAGCCTGGAATGGGGGCAGCGAGACCACAGTGCTGCGTAATGTAGGATGGCCCCGGGGGCGCGGCAACCAGGCACAGGTTGACGCGATGCTCGCGCCGCAGGATGCTTGCTGCATCGCCCCGGCATGGTCCACGAGGAGAATGCCATGTTGCTCCAGCCCGGCGCCCGAGTTCACATGATCGCCATCTGCGGCACCGCCATGGCGTCCCTGGCCGGCATGCTGCGCGAACGGGGGTTCCGGGTGACCGGCTCCGATGCACGCGTGTACCCGCCCATGAGCACGCTGCTCGCCGAACTCGGGATCCCGCTGGCGGAAGGCTACGCAGCCGGCAACCTCGGCGACTGCGACCTGGTCATCGTGGGCAACGCGGTATCGCGGGGGAATCCGGAACTGGAGGCCACGCTCAACCGCCGGATCCCCTACCTCTCTCTGCCCGAGGTGCTGCGGGAGCTGTTCCTGCGCGACCGGACCCCCGTCGTCATCACGGGCACCCACGGCAAGACCACCACCACCGCGCTGGCAGCCTACCTGCTGGAGCGCGGCGGCCTGCGCCCATCGTTCCTGATCGCCGGCGCGCCGCGCAACTGGGATCGGCCGTACAGGCTGGCTGGCGGCGAGCATTTCGTGATCGAGGGCGACGAGTACGACAGCGCCTATTACCTGAAGATCGCCAAGTTCTTCTTCTACCTTCCGCACGTGCTCGTCATCAACAACATCGAGTTCGACCACGCCGACATCTACCGGGATCTGGCGGAGATTCAGCGCGCCTTCCGGCTGCTGATCAACACCGTGCCCGAGAACGGCCTGATCCTCGCCAACGGCGACGACCCGGCCGTGCGCTCCCTGCTCGGCGGTGCGCCCGCGCCCGTGCAGACCTTCGGTCTGGGCGATACCCACCATGATCTGCGCGCCATCGACCTCCAGCCCGGACCGGAGGGCACCTCGTTCACGCTGGAATGGCGCGGCGCCTCGCTGGGGCGGCTGCGCCTGCCCCTCGCGGGCCGGCACAACGTGCGCAACGGGCTGGCTGCCCTCGGTGTCGGCCTGTGGGCCGGACTCGAACCCGACGTGCTGCAGGCCGCGCTCGGGGACTTTCGCGGCGTGCGCCGTCGCCTGGAGCTGGTGGGGCGCGCCCGCGGCGTGACCGTCGTGGACGACTTCGCCCACCATCCGACGGCGGTCCGCGCCACGCTGGAAGCCCTCCGGCAGGTTCACCCCCGTGCGCGCCTCATCGCGCTCTTCGAGCCAGCCAGTGCCACCAACGCTCGCGCGATCTTCGAGGCTCAGTACATCGACGCCTTCAGCGCCGCCGATCTGACGCTCATCGGGCGTGTCCCGCGCCCCGAACGGGCGCGCTCCGATGCCCCCTTCGACCCGGAGCGTCTGGCTGCGGCCATGCGGGCGGCTGGCCACAGCGCGGCCTACCTGCCAGCGGTGGACGACATGGTCGAGCGCGTCGCCGCCATGGTGCAGCCTGGCGATGTCGTGGTGATCATGAGCAACGGCGCATTCGGCGGCATCGCCGCGCTGCTGCTCTCCCGTTTGGGCGCCCAGGCCTAGGCGACCGCCGGGCGCCGGGGCCCCTCGACGCGGCGCGCCCACCCGTCGCCGCACCTCACCCCACCGCGTCACCTGCTCGTGACGCTCGTGTGGCACGACTCTCCCACTCCGCTCGCCGGCGAGCCGTGCGCCTGGACCGCTGCCTGGCGGCTCCGCCTGTGCCCCCGCCTTGCCCAGGACCGCCAGCCGCCCCCGGGCATGCTTCTTGCGAGGGCGAGGGTCAAAGCCGGGCCGCGGCATCGTGCGCGACCGGAGCACCTCACCCAGAGAGGAGGACCTGCCATGCGTCTGCTAGCCGCTGCAATCGCCGCACTCGTGCCCTTCGCCGTGGCTGCGGAGCCGGGCGAAGTGGTGTTCTCGGAGCTGATGTGGATGGGCAGCACCGTCTCCAGCGCCGACGAATGGATCGAGCTGGCCAACCGGAGCGCGCAGGCCGTCGACCTGTCGGGGTGGACGATCACGCGCTTCAGCGGCGACGAGGAGACCACGATGCTGGTGATCGAGTCCGGATCGGTGGCTCCTGGCTCCGTGTTCCTGATCGCCAACTACTCGGCCGCCGACGCCAACTCGGCCCTCGCGGCGGTGCCGGACCTGGTCACGGCCGCCGTGTCGCTGCCCAACACGCGGCTGCGGCTGCGGTTGTACGCAGGCGACCCGGCTGCGCGAGCTCGTCTGGTCGATGAAGCCGACGACGGATCCGGCGTGCCCCTCGCCGGCGACGGCGATCTCAAGCGCTCGATGGTGCGCGTCCAACTTGCCGGCGACGGCACCAAGGCCGAGAGCTGGGCCACTGCCACCGTTGCCTCCGGATGGGATCCGGGGGCAACGGAAATGGGTACGCCGGGCAGCCTCGAAGGCTCGTCACAGGGCAAGACGGAGGGTCGGACAGGCGGCGGCACCACTGCCGTGCGGGGCGCATCCTGGGCGCGCCTGAAGGGATCCCTGCCCTGGTGTCGCTAGTAACTGCGGAGCACCGCCAGCGTTGACCCCGGCCCACCCATGGCCCCCCGTTGGCGCGGGGTGGGAGTGGAGTTGACGCCGGCGCGCCGCTGGGCCCGGGCCATGGACGACAAGAGGCGCCTGTTCCTTCTGCGGGAGCAGGCGCCTCACGTTCTCGTGTCTCCTGTCCGCCGCCGCAACCGGGCAGCGGCTACTACTCCGCGTACTGCGTCACATTCGCGATGCCACCGGGCTGAGTCAGCGCGAAGACGACCAGGTTGACGCCGAACTGCAGGCCGCGCTCGCGAGCGTCGCACAGGGGGTCGCCCCAGTAATAGCTGATGTTCAGATCGCTGAAGATCACCGCCACGCGCCCGCGCAACTCCAGCATCTCCAGATCGAACACGTTCCCTCCCGGCGCACCGCCCATCGGCGGCCCGTCGAAGTCGAAGAAGCTGGAGTACAGCGGATGGGTCTTGGGGATCTTCTGCCACTTGGCGCCCTCGCTGCCGAGGACCAACGGATCCGCCATGAGCGCCTTGAACTGGCGATCGAACGGCGTGCCAGCCACCCCCGCGCCGGAGCCCTCCAGGCCCGTCGTGGCGTTGGCCTGGCGGATCTCCTCGGCGAACATGAAGCCGCCGTTGCGCAAGTACTCCCCCAGGTTGCGCTTCTCGATGTCGGTGATCTGCAGCGTGGCGTCGTTGCCCGTCATGTACAGCAGCGGCGCCTCCATGATTCGCGGATCGCTCAACTCGATGGTCGTTCCCTGGATCTGGGCCTTGATCCGCGTGTGGTCGCGCATGTAGCGCATCAGGTCCTCGACCGCCGTGGGGAACCGGTCCCGGTTCTTGTCGGCGACGTCGTAGTCGATGATGCGCATGTTCAGGAAGCCGCTGACATTCCGCTTGTTCTCGGGGTCCTGGATGATGATCGCCTGGTATCGACCGAAATCCAGGTCGCCCACGTTGAGAAGCTCCTGGCGCAGGCTCATCGCCTCCTGCACCGGCGCCGCAGTCTCGGTCAGCGCCACCATCTCGACCCCGTCGAACGACAGCTCCTCGGCCTTCGCGCCGCTGAAGGAATGCGTCGTGTACATGCCAGGGAGGGCGGCTCCCAACAGGTCGCTCCCCACCGCGCTGACGTCCACCACGGCGGAGATGTCGGTCGGCAGATCGGGAGGCGCCATCGACGCCAGCATCTCCATCTGCACTTCGGAGATCTCCGGACGCTTGGCCAGGTCGAAGTTCTTCTCGAGGATCGGCGGCGGCGCCTGGAAGCGCACGAGCTTGCGCTCCTCCTCCTCCACCACCTTGCCGAAGTAGTAGTCGTAGACGAAGGCGCCTGCGTGCCCGATCACGGAGAGCAGCAGGGCGACGTATAGGGCAACCCGCCGCGCTCCGGCCGAAGCCTTCCACAGCGCCAGCAGCAGCAGGATCGCCCCCGCGATGCCAAGCCCGTAGATGACCCACCGGGACAGGATGAACAACACGTGGATGACGACGGCGCCGCCGATCGCCACGTACGCGACCTTCTTGCGCTCGTCCAGCCGGGCCCTCGTGTATTCGTCCACTACGCTCCTTCCCTTCCTGGCCGCGTGGGCGCAGAGAGCTACCTACGCTGCGGTTCCGTAGCGATCACCTGGTCCACGATGCCGACCTGACGCGCGATGTCCATCACCTGCACGATCTGCCCGTGGGTCGACCGCTCATCGCCCTGGATGATGATCATCGTCGTGTTGTCGAGCTGGCGCCGCTTCTCCGTCAACTCGTCGCGCAGCGTGGCGAAGGTGACGGACTTGTGGTTCAGCTTCATGTTGCCGTCCTGGTCGACGACGATGAACAGGTTCTCCTTCTCGGGGGCCTGCGCCTCCTCAGCCTCGGGCAGCTTGATGTCGAGGCCCGGGGTGATGGCGAACACGGCCGTCACCATGAAGAAGATGAGCAACTGGAAGACCACGTCGATCATCGGCGTCAGATCGACCCTGGCTCCCTCCATCCTCTTGCTGATTGCCATCGCCTATTCTCTCCCCCCTCGTTCTCAGCCCTGGTTCCTGCTGCTCTGCAAGCGGCGCAGGAGCACGTCGACGAACCCGTGGCCGTACGGCTCGAACTGGATGGCCTTGCTCAACGCCCGCGAGCTGAAGTAGCTGAAGACAGCCAGCGACGGCACCGAGATCGTCAGGCCGCTCACCGTGGTGATCAGCGCCTCCGAGATGCCCGCGGCGACGATCGTGGGCTCACCCAGCCCCTTCTCGGCGATGCCTTCGAAGGCGTTGATCATGCCGCTCACCGTGCCGAGCAGACCGAGCAACACGACCGAACTGGCCACGAAGCTGATCACCGACAGGTACCGCTCGCAGTAGCCGAGCGCGGCGCGCTCCACCGTGCCGTTCAGCTCGGCCCGCATCTCCTCCATGCTCCGCTGCTCTTTGGACAGGTGCTCGAAGCGGTTGATGCCCTCGGCATACACCTCGCCCTCCATCCGACCCACCTGGGCGCAGTAAGCCCTGAGCTGGTCGAGCGAGTCGCCTCGCTGGATGCGCTTGTTCAGCTCGTTGGTGATCTCGGCGAGCTGGTCCTCGGAGCGCATCCGCACATAGGTGTACAGCCGCTCCAGAAAGAACCCCACCGAGAGGATCGACCAGAGCAGAATGGGGTACATGAAGATCCCGCCGTCCTGAAAGAACTCTAGCATCGCCTGTTATCCCTCCTGTTTGCGCACGACGATCGTGGCCTCGATTGGCGTGGAGTGGAAGCACCCACAGGAAGTCATCTCCGGCCGGGCTCCCATTTCGCTCACGACTGCTCTCCCGCTCCCGGGCGTCACAGCACCCGGGCCTCCTGCAAGGCGCCGAGCTGCTGACGGGCGAAGTCCACCTGAGAAGCGAACTCCGCCTTGTCCCCGTACTGGTCGATCACCTCCTGAAATACCGCCCCTGCCTGCCGGTACTTCTCCTGCGCCAGATACGCAGCGCCGATGTTGACCTTGGCGTTGACGGCCTGAGCGCTCTTCGGGTACCTCTCCTGCACCTGCTGGAAGATCGTGATGGCCTCGTCGTACCGCTTCTCGTCGAAGGTCTTCTCGCCCTGAGCGTACAGGTTGTAGGCGTCGATCTCGGCCAGATGCCCGAGCAGGACCTCCGCCTTGCGGGCCAGTCCCTGGTCCTTGGCGTCGAACTGGCCGCTGCTGCGCAGCCTGCTCTCCGGATACAGCTCCAGGAAGCGCTGATATGCCGCCGTCGCGTTCGGGTAGTCCTTGAGGCCGTAGTAATAGTCGCCCAGAGTGAACTGGCTGCGTGGACCGTAGCGCCCATCGGCGAACTCCCGCACGATGCGCTCGAAGATCGCCACCCCTTCCTGGCTTCGGTCCAGGTTGATCAGGCACCACGCCTTGTTGTACAGCGCATCGTCCGTGTACTCCGACTTGGGGTACCGCTGGATGACCTGATCATAGTAGGCCATGGCGTTCAGGTACTTGCGGTCGCTCTCTTCCCTGGTCGTGGTCCGCACGTTGAAGATGGCGTCGCCGGCCCGGAACAGCGCCTCTGCTGCGTAGTGCGAGGTCGGGTGGTTCTGCGCCAGCTTGGCGAAGACCTGGCCAGACTCCTCCCACTTCCCCATCCGGTAGCGCGCCCAGGCATCGTAGTAGTAAGCGACGACGGCGCGCTCATCGTCCGGGTACTTGGTGTAGTAGTCCACGAACGCCTGCGACATCGCAGGCAGCAGCTCGAGATGTCCCGCCGACGAGAGCTTGTTGTAGCACACGCCGATCTGGAACAGCGCGTTGCGCGCCCAGCCGATCTGGGGGTAGGAATCGACGATCTTCTGGTACGTGGCGATGGCCTTGCTGTACTGATCCGACCGGAAGTAGCTGTTGCCCTGCACGAACAGGGCGTTGGCGACGCTCTCCTCGGTGACCGCCAGATCGATCAGCTGCTGCGCTGCCGTGATGCTCCTGTCGAACTGCTCGAGGCGGAAGTAAGCATTGGCTAGACGGAGCAGGATACGCTCCCGGTCCTGCTCACTGGTCTGCCCCTGGAGCATCTCCTCGTAGATGCGGATCGCGTCGACCGGATCGCTCTTCTCCGCCATGGAGATCAGCTGCAGGCGCGCGGAAGACGCGAGCGCCTCGTCGCCTGTGGCGATGACGTCGTTCAGGAGCTTGCGGGCCTGCTCGTCGCGTTCGAGTGCGGCGTAGGAGAGCGCCATGGAGAACTCCACCCGCGGCCGCATGCCCTCCGGCAGCTCGTTGGCCAGCAGCCACTCGTAGTCGGCCAGGGCGCGCGAATAGCTGCCCAGCCAGTGCTGCGCCAGCGCCCTGCCGTACCGCGCATCGCGCACGACGGGGCTGTTGGGGTACTCGTCGATGACCTTGTTGTACCCGGTCAGTGCGTCCGCGTAGTTCTTGTTGTTGAGGTCCAGCTGGGCCATCTGGAAGTACGCGCGCGCCTCCAGCGCCGGATCGCCGGTGACGCCCCGCAGCAACTCGGCGAGCATCTCCCTGCCACGCTCCGAGTGGCCCTGCTGGATCTGGATGTTCGCAGCCTCGATGAGCGCGGCGATGTAGGTCTCGCCCGCATCCGGGTTCACCTGCGAGAAGGCCTCGATCGCCTGCTCCCACCGCTGCGCGTCGCGGTGGAGTATCCCCATCCCGTAGTAGGCATCGGCCGCGTGGCGTGTTCCCGCGTGGCCCTCGACCACGGCCCGATAGGCCTCCAGGGCCTGTTCGGTCTGTCCCTGCTCGGCGCGGAGGCGGCCGATGCGCAGCAGGCACAGGGGGGCCTGATCCGAGCGCGGGAAGTTCTCGGCGACCTGCGCATAGTCGGCCAGCGCGTCCTCCGTGGCACCCAACTTCTCAGCCGACCAGCCGGCGCTGTACAGAGCCGCGGCCCGCAGCCCGGTATCGCTGTCAGGATAGTTCTCGAGGACCTTGTGGTAATCCTCCCGAGCCGCAGCGTAGTCGCCCGCGAAGTACTTCGCCTCGCCCTTCTGGAACTGAGCGTTCGGCGGGTAGGGCGTATCCGCGTACAGCTCGATCACCTGGTTGTACGAGGTCCACGCCTCCGCCCAGGCGCTCGGGTCGACCTTGCCCTTGCGCATGAACAGGTCGCCCATGCGCATCTGCACTTTGGCCTTGTAGAAACGCTCCTCCGCCGTCTCCTGAGCCACGATGAGCTCCTGCAGGGCCTCGTCGTAGCGGCCCGCGTCGCTCATGATCTCCGCGACGCGCAGGGACGAGGTCTCGAACAGCTGCCGGTAGTTCTCGAAGTCGACGTTCTTGCCCTCGCGGAAGGACCCGCGCAGCATCTCGAACATGCGGTCATACAGACCGCGCACCTCGCGGTAGACGAGGATCGCCTCGTCGTCGCGGCCCAGCTCGTCGAGCGCGTTCGCCCGCAAATAGGTGGCCTGCGCGATGACCGGGCTGTTCGGGAACTGCTCGATGACGGCCTCCGCCTCCTCGATGGCGCGGGCATGCTCGCCCTTCTCGAAGTACGCGCTCGCGATGCGGAACTGGGCATCCGGGGCGTAGCGGTCGCCCGGGTAGCGCTGCTGCATCTCCATCAGGGTGGCGATCGCCGCATCGTACTGCTGCATGTTGAACTCGCTCCACCCGGCGTAGAACAGCGCCTTGCCCGCGACATCGGACTGCGGGAACAGCTCGACGTACCGCCGGTACTCCTCCGCCGCCTGCTGGTACTCCTTCGCCAGAAAGCGGGTCTCCGCCACCTGGTACTGGACCAGCGAGCGGAAGCTCTCATCGACTTCGCCCGCCTCGACGACCCGGTGATAGGCTTCGACCGCCTTCTCGTGCTGGCCGCTCTTCTTGTAGGCGTTTCCCAGCTGGTACCAGGCAGCAGCCACCACCGGCAGCTCGAGGTTGCCGCTAAACTTGACGCGAACGCTGTCCGTGCGCACCGCTGCGCTCTTGAAGCGCACGATCTTCGAGTACTCGACGATCGCGCCTTCGTACTCCCCGAGCGCGTACAGCGACTGGCCCGCATCGAAGCTGGTCCTCAGGTTCTGAGGCACCGGGAGGAAGATGCTGGCCCCCAGACCCAACCCCAGCGCGATCAGTCCAGCCCAGACCGTCATAGCCTATCTCCTTTGTGGCTACTGCGCGTCGCCCGCCCGCTTCGCGCCCGCCGAAGCCCCGGCCGGTAGCCAGCCTTCGCCTCAGAACCGATAGGCGAAGGAGAAGCGGTGTGCTCCGTTCGTCTCCGTGAGGTCCAGGGGGATGTGGTACCCGTAGTCGAAGTGCACATCGCGCCAGCTGTAACCCAGCCCGGCGTTCAGATCGCCCGTGGCGTCCTCCTGGAACAGCTTGCTGCCACCGGCGCGCAGCTGGAGGCCCTGCACCAGCTCGGTCTCGCCGCCCACGACCAGCCGGCTGTCCATGTCGTCACCGGTCAGGTCGCGCCCCACCCACTCGATGCTGACCAGCGACACGCCGCCGATCCGGTAGGCCAGCCCCACAGAGGCGTCCATCGGCAGGGCGCCCGCATCGCTCTCACCCGGCACCGAGTCCCTGGCCACATTGGGCTCGTTCACATTCTTCAGCATCGCGCCCATCTGGACGCCCCAGAACGGGGTCTTCCAGAGCACGCCCACGTCGAGCCCGATCGCGCCCGCGCTCTTGTTCGACAGCGGATCGGCCTGCCCGGTCACCGGGTCGTCGGGAATGTCGCCCACGCTCCAGAAGAGGTACTTCGCGTTCACGCCCACGGAGAGCCCCGCCGTCGGCCGATAGCCCAGCGACAGGAAGGCGCCGTTCTCGCTCATCAGCTGGCTGCCGATTCGCTCGTACCCCAGGCCCACGCCCAGCCGGGATCCCAGCGGGTGCGCGTAGCTGACGACGTGCTGGCCGAGGTCGTCTCCATCGATCCCGCCGAAGAACAAGGAGACGTTGGTGTACATGAGCTGGCGCGCGTCCAGCTGCGCCACCCCCGCCGGGTTGTAGAACACCGCGTCGCCGTCGTCCGCCACCGCCACGAAGCTGTTCCCCAGCGCTGCTGAGCGCGCCCCCGCCCCCACGTTCTGGATGTTGTTCACCGCATGCGCGGCGACGCTCAGACCCGACAGCGCCACGGTCAGCGCCGCTACTCCCAAAACCCTAGGGGTCCTCATCAGCGATCTCCTCCTTCTTGATCAGGATCCGGAGTCGTATCCGGAGTTCTCGCGTCCTTGCCCACAAGCCCCACCATCCCTATCGCGGCACCGCCGCCTTGACTCGGCCCCACGACAGCGACTCGATGCTGGCCGGAAAGATACCCTCAAAGGGAAGCAGTATCAAGTCGCCAAAACGGTCGGCCGAACGGTAGGAGCCCTGGGCCCCTGACAGCGACCACTTGGCGTCGTAGAGCTCCGACCAGACGTCGAAGTCGTCCACCTCGACATTGAAGCCAAGAACCTGACCCGCCTGCAGTTGGTGCTCGTCGCTCTGGAACGCCGCGTACACGTCGATGCGGTCGAACGGCACCAGCCGCAACTCGTACCGCGTCACTCGCGCCGCCGCGTCGTAGCGCACCACCGCCTCGGTGTACGGACCATCTGGCAGAGCGTACCAGGCCGCCGCCGAGTAGTTGACGAAGTGCACCCCGTCCGGGTGCGGACCGGCCAGAACAAAATGGTTGGCCTGAGTGCCGGTAATCCGCAGCGCCTCGTCGGGCTCCAGGCCGGCGAAGTCCGCATACTGGCCGCCTGAGTGATCCGCGTCGACAAACACCTCCAGCGCATCGTCCTGAAAGATCCGCGTGCTGGCGGCGCCGAACGGCCGATCGACCTGGTGCACGTCGTCGTACACGCTGGCGCCCAGGTACAGGCTGTTGGTGCTTCTGCTCCAGCCGATCTGCAGCCGGATCCCCAGGTCCGCAGGCGACGGTGCGCGGCCGTGGACCAGATCGACGAAGTCATCCTCGGTGAGCACGCCCTCGAAGCCGAGCAGAGCCCACTCCCGCAGGTCGCCGTCGATCACCGGCAACGCGTGATCCGGGATCTCGCCGGCCGACCATATGGCACCCGCCCTCTCGTGCCCGGCCAGCGGCATCGCCAGCGCCCACACCGCCAGCCCAACCCACCGGACCCGCACCGTGCTGCTCCCACCCGGCCACGGCATGCGTGGATGTTTTACAAATTTTTGTGTGCGACGGTGAATGATAACCACGCGTTCCGGGCAAGTCAAGAACGAATCCAGCCCGACACAGCAGGGGGGCGCCGGTGGCCGATTTCTGGGGACGGAACCGCCGGTTGCCGGGGGTGAGCTCGCGGGCTCAGTCGGTCGCCAGTCGCCGCCAGACCGGCCGATGCGTACACTTGGAACCTCCCGGAACCTCCCGCCCAGGCCCGCGACTTTGTCCTGGGAGTCCAGCCCTCGTCGGGGCTGCCGCGGGCGGGCGGCCACGTCGAGCTGCTGCGCGCCGAACGGTGCCCGGAGCCGTCGCGCGTCCGGACGGAGACACGATGCGGGTCCCCCTGTGCCGGCGTTCCGACCGCCTCTTCGTCGCCCTCCTGCTGCTGGTGGCCGTCGGCCTGCGCCTGTTGTACCTGTGGGAGAGCCGCGCCAACGTGTTCTACGCCGCACCGATCGTCGACGCCAAGGACTTCGTCGAGCAGGCGCAGCGCATCGCGGCCGGCGACTGGCTTGGCGGCGACCGCCCATTCTGGCAGCCCCCCCTCTACCCGTACTTTCTCGCGCTGTGGTACGCTCTCTTCCCGTCGTCGTTCTTCACGGTAGTCCGCCTGGCGCAGGCCCTCCTGGGGGTGCTCACCTGCCTGCTGGTCCGTGACCTGGCCGCCCGGGCCTTCGACACCCGCACGGCGCGACTGGCGGCCATGGCCGCCGCAGCATACGGCGTCGCGATCTACTTCGAGGGCGAGCTGCTGGCCGTCTCGCTGGAGACGTTCCTGAACCTGCTCCTGGTTCGCAGCCTCCTGTGGGCCACGGACCGGCGCCGTGCCGGAGCATGGCTGGCGGTGGGCGCTCTGGCAGGACTGGCCGCGCTGACGCGCCCGAACGTCCTCCTGTTCGCCGCCGCCGCGGCCCTCTGGACTGCCGCCGCACGCCGTGCCGGGCCGCAGGCGCTCCCCGTGCGCGTGCGGCTGGCGCGCTGCCTGCTCTTCGCGGCAGGCGTGGCGCTGACGATCGCGCCTGTGACCGCCCGCAACCTGCTGGTCGGCAACGACCTGGTCCTCATCTCGCACAATGCGGGGATCAACTTCTATATCGGCAACAACGCGCACTACGACAGCACCGTGGCCATCCATCCGGGCCAGCACTGGGAAAACCTGGTGGCCGAGCCTGCTCTGGCCGGCATCGCCGCCCCCTCCGCCCGCTCGCGGTACTTCGTGCGGAAGGCTGTCGCGTTCATCGCGGCGGAACCGCTGAGCTACGCGCGGCTGATGGCGAAGAAGGTCTGGCTCTACCTGAACGGCGCGGAGATCAAGCGCAACCAGGACGTGTACTACTCGCGCAGCTACTCGCGCCTGCTGCGCCTGCTGATCTGGGACCGAGGCATCGCGTTCCCCTTTGGCCTGGTGGCGCCCCTGGCCCTGGCTGGTCTGGCGTTGACCCGACGCACCGGCAACCGGGCCGCGACGCTGCTGCGCCTGTATGCCCTCGCCCACTCGGCGTCCGTGCTGCTCTTCTTCGTCACGGCTCGCTACCGCCTGCCCGTCGTTCCGGCACTCTTGCCGTTTGCGGCCTGGACCGTCCTCCGGGTGGCCGCGCTGCTGCGGGCCCGGGCCTGGACCGGTGCCGCGGCGCCGGTGGCCGCCGTGGCGCTCCTGACCGTCCTCCTGAACCAGCAACGCGCCTCCGTGCCCGAAAGGGACGCGCAACTACACCACGACATCGGCGAGGCGCACCTGCGCAAGCGGGAGTACGAACCGGCGATGGCCCACCTGCAGCAGGCGCTGGCGCTGGAACCAGATTACGCCTCGGCCTGGCACAACCTCGCTGTGGCATACCTGGAGCAACACAGGTACGAAGAGGCGCGCACGGCGGCGCGTGCAGCGCTGCGCTGGCAGCCGCCACGGGCCGACACCCAGGCCGTGCTCGGCCAGTGCCTGGCAGCCACTGGCGACCTGGAGCAGGCGGAGGCTGCGTTTCGCCGCTCCCTCGAGCTCGATCCCGGACGGAGCGCCACCCACCATCAGTATGCCGACCTGCTCATGCGCCAGCAGCGCTTTACCGAGGCAGTCCACCACATGAAGCAGGCGCGACGGAGCGGGCCAGCAGGCTACTGGGTGCTGTATGACACGGGTCGGGCCCTGAACGGGGCAGGGAACGCGGCGGCGGCTCTCCGGGAGTTCGAGGCCGCCTGCCGGCTGGACCCGCGGCGGCCTCAAGGATGGGTTGCCGCCGGGAACGCGGCGCTCGCCGCTGGCGACGTGGCCAGGGCCCGCCAGTACCTGGACCGGGCCCTCGCGCTGGCGCCGGACGACCCCTACGCTCTGGGCAATCTCGGACGGGTGGAGCTGGCGTCGGGGTCCCCGGCCCGCGCGGTAGAGCTGCTGCTGCGCGCCGTCGCCCAGGACCCAGCCGTCGCCAGCTTCCGGGCGGCGCTGGCGGAGGCACGCGCTGCCGCTGCAGAGCACGGCAGCGGCACGGAGCCCCAGGCGATGCCTGCCACGCCTTGACCGGGCCGTAGACCGACCGGCTGTCGGTCTCCGCGGGCCGCCAACGAAGCGGGCGCCGCGACTGCCGCCACGCACCACCGTGGCAGCGGACCCCGACGCCCGTCAAACGACTCTCGGGCCGCAGCCTACCCGCAAGCTGCGCTAGTAGGCGACGGCCACCGAGCCCGTGCGGACCTTGCCCTCGTCCGTATCGCTCTCCGCGCTCAACTGGTACACGTACACACCCGGGGCCACCAGATCCCCTTCCTCGTCGCGGCCGTCCCAGGTGAGAGTCATGCTTCCCGCTCCGTACATCAGCGGCCCCAGGCGACGGACGCGCCGCCCCGCCAGGTCATAGATGTCAACGCGCACCTCCACCTCCGTGGTCAGCAGGTAGAGCTGCAGGCCGAACTCGACCCGGTCGTTGATGCCGTCGCCGTTCGGAGAGAACGGGTTGGGCTCGGCGCGCGCCACCTCGAGGGCCTTCGGCGCCCCCTGGGCGGCGATCGTCGTTCGATCCAGAGGGAGCAAGTCGGAGGCATTGCCGGCCGTGGTGGCCTGGACCACAGCCTCCGGCTGAGCGTCGTCGCGAACCCAGCTCGCCAGGTCCGTCAGCAAGGTGTACACGGGCGTGCGCACCCGCATCTCGATATCGCGCCCCTGCCCCGCGGGGAATTGATCGTAGGTCATCTTGGGCGTCTTGACGCTGAGCACCGCACCCCTGTGGTTGGGGTCGTTGTAGGTCGCCACGGCGAAGGTCCGGGCCTGAGTGAGCACCAGCTGGTCCAGCCACGCCTTGCTGTGACTCAGGCTGTCGCGATAGGCCGCGGCCGCCTCAGCGGACAGACCGCTCGGGACCGGCGGTTCGTACCGGGTCCATCGCAGGCCGTCGACCAGAAAGGCCTCCAGGTCTGCCGCTACCGTGGGCACCAGCATGTCGATGCGGTTGAACCCAGGATCCTGGCGGCTCTGGAACGACGGCTTCAACACGTACTTGAAAGGAAAGGGCTTCCCCAGCACGACCGGCACCTCGCCCCCGGTGGACGTGAGGGTGTCCTGGAACACCTCCGCCAGGATGCCGCCCCGCACGTACGGATCGAAGTAGTCGAACTCGATCCAGTCGAGTGACACGCCGCTGGAAGCATCCTTGGGCACGATGAACGCCACGTCGAACTGGACATAGCGCGTCAGCGGCGGCAGCGGCATGATCACCCCGCCGGCACCGGTAGCGTCGACCAGGCCGTCTTCGAAGTTGAAGGGCACCGACCAGAAGCTCCAGCCGCCCGGCGCACCGTCCGTGTCCGACATCGTGTTGTAGGGGAGCGAGTACCCCGGCGCCCGATCCGTACCGGACATCGTCGCGTACATGAACCCGTCGATGGTCTCGCCGCGCTTCGGCCAGTCCAGCACGATCGGCGTCTCGATGTACTGCGAGTAGACCCCCTTGCCCAGGCGCCGCCGGTACACATAGGGATCCGGACTGGTGCCGGCGCGCATCCGGATCTGGACGTCGCCGCCCCGGCCCTCGCGCGTGCCGGACCAGCGCACGCGCCCCCACGTCACCGGCGTCCCCGCTGCATCCAAGTCGAACTGCGAGTTCAGGATGGCTCTGGGAGTCTCGTTGGGGTCGATCTTGTTGTTCTTGTTCGCGTCCTGGGCGGTCACCCGCTCCATCAGCGCCCGCCTGGTCAACTCGGTGGGCTCGAAGTACCGTCGGTACTGCGGCTTGCTGGTCCCGACGTCGATCACCTCGGTGGTGTAGTACGCGTCCATGGCGTACCCCGTGGCGAACAGCTCGACCTCGGCGAACTCCCAGGCGACGCCCGAGGCCATCTGCCCGCGGATGTCTATACACCTGGCCTCCCGCGGCGGGCCGAACCGCCCCCCATCAAGCCGCACGTCCTTGATCGCCGGGCTGTACCACTCCTTGACGGCAGGCGTGAACAGCCATTCGCTCACCACCATGCGCTTGACGTATTCCCCATCGGACAGCGCCTCCTGGTAGTGGCTCGGCGTGTCATTGGAGTAGAGGACGTAGAAGCTGTGCAGGGTCCGATCGTCGAAACCCGGACGCGGGCGGAAGCGGATCCGGTTCACCAGGAACTTGCCGCGCAGCTCGCCGCGGAAGCCGGCCGAAGCGTTCGCCTGATCCTGGATGCGCGCGGTGTACATGTTCCCGTCGACGATCTGGCCGTACCCGGAAGTCGTCTCGTAGATCACCGGCTGCTGGGCCCCGTAGCCCTGCGCGTCGAAGGTGCTCTGCACGTACTGCCCGGCGTGGAACTGGTCGTGGACCCAGTGAAAGAGCGAGCGCGTGCTGTCCATGCGCGCCGGCCGCACGAAGTCAGCGGGCCTGAACGTGCGCCGGACGCGGTTGGCGAACAAGGTATCGCCCGCTGTCGTGGTCACGGGCACGGTGTCCTGGCCGGCGATGCGCACCCCCAGGTAGCGAGTCCCACCCGGCTGCAGCAGCCACCTGATGGCCTGTCGCTCGGCGACCGACAGCTCGGGCGCATCGTACGCGAACACCCAGCGCTCCCAGGAGGCAGGCAAGGCGTAGGCTGGCTGGGTCGCGTCCTCGTCGATCAGTCCGTCACCGTCGTTGTCCAGCCCGTCGAGCTTGTCCTCGTTGAAGCGGGCGTCGTGGTCGTCGTCTCCCCAACCGTACCCTGTGCCGTACCCCTGGGCATCGGCCTCCGCCTCGGCCTGCGTCTTGTAGCGGTAGAAAGGCACCCCGGCCACCGTATTGCGCAGGTCTTTGTCCCAGATCAGATCGCCGGTGATCAGACCGTCCTCGTTGAGCAGGCCGTCGCCGTCGTTGTCGATCTGGGGCTCGGGGCCATCCTCGTCGACCAGACCGTCGCCATCGTTGTCCAGCCCGTCGGGAGGATCCTCGTTCCACAGCATGTCCTGGTCGTTGTCCAGCAGGTCCACGCCGTCTTCGTCGATCAGCCCGTCGCCATCGTCGTCGACCACGATCTCGCAGGCCCAGCTACCACCGAGGAAGTACTCCGGCTTGAAGACCCAGCCGCGGTCCATGCGGAAGCTGACAGGCTGCAGCATCCATGGCTGATCCCGATCGCCCACACGCCACGTCTTCGCGGCTGCCGGCCCCGCCAGGCTCGCCGCCAACAGGGTCGTGCACCAGAGAACGGACCACAGCCGCCAGAGCGAACTGCGGCAGGCCTCGGGAGCCCCATGCAGACAGCGCACTCTCGCCATCGCTAACCTCATCTCCGCTCGAACATGAAGAACCCCCCGCACCGCAGGGCGACCGCGCCAGGCAGTTCTGTGCGGCGATCGCCCCCAATTCTACTGCAAAAGCTCTAGTTCATCAAACGCAATTCCGCGCCGCAGGCGAGCCGAGACCGGGTGTGTCCCTCAGGACCCGCCCGAGCGAGCCTCATCGCTCCGCCTCCAGCGCCCGCAGGGCCCGCAAGGCACGCGCTTCGTGCGGATCCACGGCCAGCGCGCGCTCCCAGGCCCGGCGCGCCGCCGCAACGTCCCCCAGCGCCTTGTGCGCCTCGCCCAGATTCACGTAGGCGCGCGCGTACTGCGGGCTGAGCCTCACCGCCCGCTCGAACCAGTCGCGCGCCGCCGCGGCATCCCCGCGCTGCAGATAGGCCACTCCCAGGTTGTTGCAGACCTGCGCATCGCGCGCATGTACGCGGTGCGCCTGCCGGTATGCCGCGATCGCCTCATCGTAGCGGTGCAGCTGCAGGTAGAACCTGCCGATGCCGCTCAGCAGCTCCGGATCCGTGGGTGCCAGAGCCAGACCCGCGCGGTAGGTCTCCTCGGCTTTCTCCAGACGCATCGTCGCGGCGTATTGCCCGGCGAGCGCCGGATACACCGCGAGGAAGCGGGGCGCCAGCGCCAGCGCGCGCTCGTAGTACTCGACGGCCTCGGGGTTGCGCCTGAAGTGCTCGAACACGCGCCCGATCCGATAGGCAGCCACGCCGTTGTCCGGGACCACCCGGAGAACTGTCTCCAGCACCTCGTACGCCCGCTGGTACTCGCCCCGCTGCTCGAGCGCATCCGCCGTGCGGAACCCGAGCTGCGGAAAGACCCGCCGCAGTTCCATGTCCTCGGGGTACAAGTGGTAGGCCCTGTTCAGGTGCGTCAGCGCCGTCGTCAGGTCGTTGCCCGCCATGCTGCGCAGCCCTGCCAGCGACTCCTGCCGGGCAGTCCAGGCTGCCGCCAGCACCGAATCGGGCGCCGCCTCGCCCAGGAAGCCCAGGTCGGTCTGGCGTTGCCCGTCCAGCGCCGTCAGGCCGAACACCCCCTCGCCACCCAGCAGCCCTCGGTAGAGCCCCGCCGGAGCGGCGAACTCGACGATGGCATTGTCGTCGGTGTTGACGGGCGCGCCGGCGGCGAACGCCCGCACCTGCTCGTCTCCCATCGCGTACGAGCAGACGATGTTCTCGGCGGAGAAGGCGCCGATCTGCCGGAAGTCGGGCGCCAGCCCGCGCGTCGCGAAGCGTTCGCGCAGAGCGGCGATGTCCAGGCGCTGCGGGGTCTCGGTGCCGATCAGGAAGTAGTCGCCGCCAGGCACCGACTCCCACAGCGTCACGTGTGGGAAGACGGCGGCGAAGGTGCTCGCCACGGTGCGGAAGTCGTTCGTGCCGATGGAGTACGCCTGCACCCACGTGCACATCAGACCCCCTGGAGCCAGGTGTTCGCGGCACGCCGTGAAGTACTCGACGGTGAACAGATCGGCCATCCCCGCGATCCACAGGTTCGAGGGCTGCGAGATGATCGCGTCGTACCGTCGCGGACTCAGCGCCACGTGGTTGCGGCCGTCGGTGACGATCAGGCGCACCCGCGGGTCGTCGAGAGCGTCGTGGTTCACGTGGCGGAAGAAGCGCGCCCCGGCGACCACCTCGGGCGAGATCTCCACGCACTCCACGTACTGCACGGGGTGGCGCAGCAGGCTGCCCAGGCTGATGCCGCTGCCCAACCCCACCAGCAGCGCGGTGTCCGGGCGCGCGTGCAGCAGCAGCGGCAGATGCGCGAGGAGGGACTGCGAACGCAGGTCGTCCTGCGACGAGGCGTCGGTCTTGCCGTTGACTTTCAGGAAGAGCTCGCCGCCGCTTTCCACCACGGTCACGGTGGCCGTCAGTCCTTCCTTGGCGAACAGCAGGCGCCGGTTGCGGGTCATCACGTTGGCCAGCGGCGTGCCGTCGGTCTCGGCCGCGTTCTTGTAGCGGTAGGCGTACAGGTAGGGCGCGCTGTTCATCTCCATCACGTCCCAGCGCGGGAGCGCCGCTCCGGCCGCCACCGCGACCACCGCGGCCATCGCCGCCACCAGGCCCCGCATCCCCCGCGAACGCCACGCGCTGCCGAGGACGAAGCAGATGCCGATGCCGACGTTCAGGCCGACTGCCGCCAGAATCGCGCCCTGCACGCCCAGCCAGGGGACCAGGACGAAACCGCCCGCGAAGGAGCCGAGCACCGACCCCACGGTGTTCGCGGCATACACCTCGCCGACCGAGCGCCCCACGCCCGCCAGGTCGCGGGCATAGAGGCGCGCTGCCACCGGGAACACCGCCCCCATGGCCAGGGTCGGGACGAGCATCAGGGCGAACACCGAGGCGAACTCGAGCGCGTGCAGCAGCGCGAAGGACGAGGCATAGCGGGTCACCAGCTGCACCACGTATTCCGGCATGGCGCCGAACAAGGGCACCACCGTCAGCGCTGCCGCCCCCACGCCGAGCTCCAGGAATCCGAGCGTCAGCCGCAGATGGCGCCGGTGGTCGACCCAACCGGCCGAGATCAGGCTGCCGAAACCCAGTCCGGTGATGAAGGCGACCACCATCAACGTGAACGCGTACACGGACGAGCCGATCTGCATGGACAGCACCCGCGTCCACGCGACCTCGTAGACCATGGAGGCGGCTCCGACTCCCGCCATACCCACGAGGAGCAACCGGTCGGCGCGGCAGCGCCGGGGCGGCCCGGCGGCCGGCGCCGCGGCTGCCTCGACCCGACCGGCGGGCCCCGGCTCGCGCTGCAGCGACAGCCACAGCGCCACCGCGCCGACGAGCAGATTGCCGGCGGCCGCGACCATAATCGTGTACCGCACCCCGAGCGCCGGAATCAGGCCAAAGCCCGTGAGGCCGGCACCCAGGGCGGCGCCCAGCGTGTTGACGGCATACAGCGCCCCCACGTCCCGCCCGAGGCGCTGCTCGCGGTCGGCGACCAGGCGACTCAAGAGCGGCAGCGTCGCTCCCATCAACGTGGTCGGCGCGATGAGCAGCGCCCCCGAGACCGCGAAGCGAGCAACGCTCAGCAGCGCCGGCGCAGCCGCCAG
>CAZPXM010000066.1:0-19780 GCA_964591015.1 uncultured Gemmatimonadaceae bacterium | reverse complement strand
GGGATTGCCGGCCAGACCGAGCGGGCATCGACGGCGGCCTGGAGCTCGGCCGCCGCGGCGCCCGCCAGCGTCACGCTGGCCAGTCGAGCGAAGGACTCCTCGCGGCCGGCAATGGGCCGTCCGCAATCGCAAAACACGTTGCGCCACAAATGGTTGATCCCGGGCTCGGCGAGCAGGAACGCCAGCTCGGGGTAGCGGGTCAGGTACCGCTCGTCCAGGTGGAAGTCCGGCGGTACCTGCCCGTCGCGCAGCCACTGCCAGACCACGTTGCCGGCGTGGTACCCGCCGCTCACCCCCTGGCGGCAGGCGATGAACAGGTTGTTGTCGATGACGTTGTCGCGGCCGCTGTTGAGCTGGACCGCGCCGAAGTGGCCGTTGGCCGAGCGGACGAAGACGTTCCCGTACACCTCGACGCCGCTGATGGCATCGTCGAGGCGGATCGCCGCCTGCCCGTGGACGGCCTTCTCCGTGCCCGTCTTGCCCACGTCCACGAAGAGGTTGTAGCGGAAGACCACACCCCGGTAGGTCGGGTTGAGGAAAAGCTCCATGGCCCCCTGATCGTCCGACTCCTGCACCGCGTCGCGGACCTCGTTGTACTCGATCACATGGTCGTTGCCCTCGACGCGCAGCACACTGCTCGGGCAGTCGTACATCAGGTTGTGGGCGACGCGGTGTCCCACCCCTTCGAGCTGGATCGCGGGGGTGTAGGTGCGGTCGAGCCGGCCGAAGGCGTGGATGCGGCAGTTCTCCACCACGTGCCGACCCGGCGTCAAGGTGGCGCGATCGCCGCCCATCACCTCGGTGGCCCGGCGGCCGATCGTGTGGAGGTGGCAACTGCGGATGCTGTTGTCCTGCCCGCCGTGGATGCAGATGCCGTTGCCCGCCAGCCGCGCCACGGTGCAGCCGACGATGGCGCAGCGGCGGCAGTCGCGCAGCACGATGCCGTCGTGGCGCCCCAGGTCCAGCCGCAGGCCCTCCAGGCGGACGTCGGTGACCTCGTCCAGCGTGATCATGGGACGGTCCAACATGCCGATGTCGACGACGGCCGCGTTCGGGTCCTCCACCGGCGGATACCAGTAGAGGAGCCCGGTCCGGCGGTCCAGGTACCACTCCCCCGGCCGATCGATCTCCTCCAGCAGGTTGAACGCGTAGAAGATGATGCCCTGCTCCATGCTCATGCCCTGGTCGCCGTAGCGGTAGGGCTCCGCCGTGGTCAGGGTGCGCGCGACCGGGTCCACCGCGGCCAGCGGGATGGCGGCATCGGCCCACAGATAGCGGAAGTACCCGAACAGCCACGGATCGGGGGCCTGCGTCCAGCGCTCGGGACCGGAGCCCTCGTACTCCAGCACGGCGGGCCGCCCGTCGGCCGGCGAGCCCGGATCCACCAGGCGGCGGATGGTGGCGAAACCCTGGTTCGGCCAGCGCGCCAGAGTCTGCGGCTCCCCGTCGCACATCAGTTCCAGGGTCGGCGGCGAGGGCGGCTGGTTGAAGCCCCGCGTCCGCAGCGCGCCGAAGTCGGTGATCCCCTGCGCCACCAGATCGGTCTGCACCACGCGGCCGCGCGCCGCCGCGGGCAGGCGGGCCAGGATGGCCGGGTCGGTCACGGGGGCGAAGCCCGACAGCCGCCGGCCGCCGTACAGGACCGCGGTGCCTGGCCGGGCCGCCCGGTACACGACCGGCCCTTCCGGACTGCCCGCGTCGGCGGCGCTCAGCGCGAACGTGTCGCCGACCGCGTACTCGCCGGCGGCCAGCGTCACGGCCACAGCCCCCTGCACGCCGGCCTCGCGCAACTGTCGCACCGCGTCCCGCGCCCGGGCGAGGGTGGCGAACGGCCGCGCGGCCGAGCCGGCTGCGGCATCGTCGCCGTGCGGGGCCACATGCAGCTCGGCTGCCAAGGGCCCGAGCGGCGCCAGACCCGTGCGCCCAGGCACACGGGCCGCGCTGCCGGAGCCGGCCGCCGGCCTCGGCACTGCCCCGCCGCCGGCCGGGCCGCTGCGGGACGGACGCGCGTCCGCAGGGGCGGTCGGTGGCGCTGCCGGCCGGGCCGCTGCCAGTTCCTGCTCCACTTCGGCGGCCTCCCGCCGGTGGCTCGCCGGATACTCCGCCTGCGCCTGGATGGCCGCCAGCTCCCGGCGGGCGGCCTCCGTGTCCTGCGCATGCCGGTAGCTCTGCGCCAGCCGCAGGTGGGCCAGGCTGCGAGCGGCAGCCGGCCAGTCCTCCCGGGCCAGCGCCGCCTTGCACAGCCGGCGCACCTCGACAGGGTCCCCCGCTCGCCAGGCAGTCGCCGCAGCCTCGAGAACCCGCTCGACTTCGGCGTTGCGCGCGGCTGCCTGCTCGCCAGCCAGGCGCTGGCGTTCGCTCTCTGCCTGGAGATCCGCCCGCCGGCTCACCCAGGCGCCCACGTGCGCCTGGCCGCGGCACGCGTGGATCTCGCCGGTCTGCGGGCACAGGATGGCCACGGCGTTCGTACTGACGCCGCCATGGTCGTGGCGGCACAGACACCGCTCGGGACCGCCCTCGTGGTCCGCCAGGTAGCGCCGCAGGTCGTCGACCCCGAGCGGTCCCGGGTGGGCCGCCAGCAGCGCGGCCAGGCGCTGCTGCCGGAAGAGCGTGGAAGCGCCTGGCGGGGCCACCTCCAGGGCGGCGATCTGCTCGCTCAGCGCGTGGTTGCAGTGCACGAAGGTGCCGTCGCCCACCGGCAGCGGCACGGCGCAGGTGGCGCTGCACTCCAGGGCGGCCACCTGACCGTCGGGCCCGGCCACGTAGTAGTAGTGCGCCGCCGCCCGCGGCGCCCAGCGGATGGCGGCCACCGCCTCGGCGAAGGTGCGCGCCCGCAGGGCCCGGTGCAGCACCGTGAGATACTGGACGCCCGGCCGCACGTCCCGCGTGACCAGGTTGGTGTTGCCGACGGCGATCCCGGCGGCATTGACCCCGATCAGCGTCAGACAACCGGTCAGCGTGACCGCCCAGGTCTCGGGGGCGTCGGCGGGCCGGCGGTGCACCAGACGCACGAATGGCAGATTGTCGGTCAGGAGGTCCCAGTTCTGCCCGAGCAGCACCTGGCCGGTGGCCGACCGGCCAGGCATCACCACGAAACTCGAGCACCCGGCCGGCGGCAGCGGCGGGCCGTGGCCCAGCAGGTCCCGCAAGTCCGTCAGACCCTGGAGGACGTAGCACTGCGCGAGCGACAGACCCGCCCCGCGGGCGATGCCGGCCAGCTCCGCGTATCCCGGCGGGTCCCATATCCGGGTCAGCGGCAGGCAGGCGCGCGCCACCGCCAGCACCTGCGCCTCGGTGCACGGGCGGCCGCACTCGCCTGCGTGGCGACAGGCCGCCGCCAGTCGCAGCGCGTACAGCGCCCGGGCTTCGGCCCGGCAGCTCTCGCCGAACGCCTCGCCCATCGCCTGCGGCGTGCCGGCCAGCTCGACGATCGGCAGTTCCAGCGGACATTCTGCTTCCATCGGGGACCCTCCTGCTGTTGGCGCACCTGCCGCAAGATGCGCTGCCAGTCGGTGGCAGGTCAATGTCGGCGGCCCGCGGCCCGGGACCGATCCCGGAGGCGCGCCGAGGTCAAGGCGGCCGCATGTCCGCCCCGCACGCTGCCGCCGGGGTTGCGCCCAGCCGCGCGAGCCAGCAATATCTGAGGCAGTCCATCCATTGCCCGCCCGGCACCCGCAGCCAGGGCAGCCGCGCGGGAGCTGGCCGTGAAGTCGGTCCCGCTCCATCCGTGCCAGCGCTCGTCGGCGCTCCCTCGTTCGCGGAGACGATCGCGATGCACCCCTGCCATCCGCGGCTGCCCGTCGCTACGGCCTTCGTCGTCCTGCTGGTCCTGGCGTGCAGCGACGCGGGCACCGAGCCGACGCCCGTCAGCGCCATCGTCATGATCTCCGACGGCTGCGGGTACAACCAGATCGCGGCCACCAACCTGTTCATGACCGGCGAGCCGGTGGCCCAGCCGTACGAGCGCTTCCCGGTGGTCCTGGCCATGCAGACCTCGCCGGCAGGCAAGAAGGGGTACGATCCGGCGGCGGCATGGACCGATTTCGACTACGTGC
Organism: uncultured Gemmatimonadaceae bacterium; assembly: GCA_964591015.1. Classification (GTDB taxonomy): domain Bacteria; phylum Latescibacterota; class UBA2968; order UBA8231; family UBA8231; genus SLHA01. The sequence goes on along the minus strand of CAZPXM010000066.1, from coordinate 15,725 downwards.
GCCGGCACGCGACGGACTCCGCCGCCGCCGCCACGGCCATGGCCACCGGCACCAAGACCGAGAACGGCGCCCTGGGCGTGGATCCGGAGGGCAACCCGCTGACCAACGTGCTCGAAGTCGCCGAGAGCCTCGGCAAGGCGACCGGCGTGGTCACCACCGTGCAGTTCAGCCATGCCACACCCGCCGGCTTCGTCGTGCACAGCAAGTCGCGGAACGACTACGAGGAAATCGCCCGCCAGATGCTCGAGCGCAGTGCCGTGGACGTGATCATGGGCTGCGGCCATCCATGGTACGACGACGACGGCCGCCGCACGGACAGACCCCAGGGCTACCGGTACGTGGGCGGCGAGGAGATGTGGCAGGCGCTGGTCGCCGGCCAGGCCGGCCTGACGGTGGACGCCGACCATGACGGGGCGCTGGACGACCCGTGGCGCCTGATTGAGGATCGCGCGGACTTCCTCGCCCTGGCCACCGAGCCATCTGGCGGCCGCGTCCTCGGGCTGGCCCGAGCGCACTCGACGCTGCAGTGCCGGCGCAGCGGCCCCGCCGCTGCCGCCCCCTTCGCAACGCCGTTCAACCCGGGAGTGCCGACTCTGGCCGAGATGACGCGGGCGGCGCTGGCCATCCTGGGCAGCGATCCCGATGGGTTCGTCCTCATGGTGGAAGGCGGCGCGGTGGACTGGGCCTGTCACGAGAACCGGGCCGACCGCCTGATCGAGGAAGAGCACGACTTCGCGCAGGCGGTGCAGGCGGCGCTGGCCTGGGTCGACGAGCACGGACGGGCGGCCCACACCCTGATCGTCATCACCGGCGACCACGAGACCGGCTATCTGACACGCGCCGCCACCGGCACGGACGATACCCCGTGGGCCCACGAGCCGCTCGTCAGCCGCGGCCAGGGGCAGGTGCCGGGGCTGCAGTGGAACAGCGGCAGCCACACCAACAGCCTCGTGCCCCTGTTCGCCCGCGGTCCCATGGCGGAGCAGTTCCTCGACCGCATCGCAGGCGTCGATCCCCATCGGGGCCCGTTCGTGGACAACACGGCCGTGGCCCAGGTGGTGCTGGCCTGCCTGCGGGCGGCGCCCTAGCCGCACCCGGCCCGCGGCCGGAGTCGCCCCTTGCCCGCCGCGCGGAACGGCCGCATGGAGCGGGGCTCGGTCGCCGCGCTCACGTCTCTGTCTTCTTCAGGTACAGCACTGCATCGCCTGTGTACGGCGCCGTGGTGACGGCGAAGTCCCCTCCCGCAAGCGGCCGCGCGCAGGGAAGGGTGCGGCCCAGCTGCGGCAGGAACCATTCGCCGGCGTACTGGCCCGCCGCCTCGCACAGATCCAGGGTCACGGCGCCCCCGTCGGGCAGGTAGATCAGGTACTCCTCGCCCGGATTGGCCAGGCAGTAGCGCGTGGAGCACAGGTCGGGACGGGGCGTCATCGCTGCCAGGTTCATCCTGTCGGCATAGCGGCGCGTATCGCCCATGGCCCGGCGCGTGGGCTCCCAGTCGGGGTAGTCCCGCTGGTCCTTGCTGATGCCGCCGGTGAACGACCAGGGAGCGATCTGTTCGGTCGCGCCCAGGTACAGGCTCTGCCACGGATCCATGAAGATCGGGTTGTGGCCTCTGGTGAAGCACTTCCATACCCAGCGTGGATTGCCGCCGTGCCCCCACAGATGGTCGGTGTCCGGCACGACCACCTTGCGCCCGTCGGCGACCGGAGGGTCTTCGCGGTAGTCCTCGAGGCGGGGCATGTCGGGGCGATCCCACCGGTTCGGCTGCGAGACGGGCGAGAACCAATCGTTGGGACCGGTGAGCAGGGGCGCATTGCGGGACCACGGCATGCCGGAGGTGATGCCCACCGGGTGCTGCTTGGGCTTGCGGCGTTCGAGCTCGTGGACGAAGTGGACCATGTGGAACTGCCAGGCCAGGGAACCCCCCTCGTTGATGATCTCGTAGAGCACGTTGTCCAGATCGTTGACCGTCTCGACGACCTTGCGGACGTACGCCTCCTGGTGGGCGAGCACCTGCGGGTTGTGCACGCTGTGCAGCGAGGGGTGCTCCTCGTCGTCCCAGCCGGTGTACGGCACATCCACGCCGTTGATGTTGTTCTGCCCGTTGAACGGGTGCACCACCCAGGGATCCAGGCCCTTCCGGGTCACGCTCAGGCTCCATCCCTGGAAGAGCATCACCGCGGCGTAGATGCCGCGTTCGCCGGCCGCGACGAGGCGGGCGCGCAAGCGCGCGAAATAGGCCTCGTTCCAGGCGGTCAGGTCGAACTTGGGCAGCCCGTCGTTGGCGGTTTCCCGGTCCGGGACGGTCCCAGGGAAGCGGCGAGAAGAGGAGGCGCGACTCGGTCCAGCAGGCCCGTTCCGGCTGCTCGAACATCCACAAGCGCATGAAATTGTGGTAGTGGGCCTGCATGAAGTCGAGGTACTCCTCGTAGGGGAACGGCGGATCCCCCGGCAGGCCGATATCCTGCAGGTTGGCCCAGGTGTGCGAGCCGGTGAGGTAGATCGCACGGCCCCGGTCGTCGGTGAAATAGCGCCCGTTGTCGGGGTGCGGCCGCAGCGGGCCGCAGCAGCGAGGTTCGCCAGCGCGAGATTCGACGTTCGTCGTCATGCGGGTCTCCTCCAGGACATGCGGGTAGGGCTCGGCGCCAGGCGCCGTCCAGGCGCGAGCCAGGCGCCGATCCTGCGAGAGCGATCCCGCGCCCAACGGGCGCGACAGCAGTCATCCGGACCGCGCGACACTCACCTTCGCTCCCGGCCACAGGACGCGAAGCTGCGGCACATCCAGCCGCTCCGCCAGTCCGAAAACCTCGGCCAGCGCGCCGTCGCCCTCGGCGTGGATGCGCTCGCGCAGCGTGGTCCAGGGCAGGGCGATCGCGCCCGATTCGAGCAGGTCCTCCATTGCCGCCCCCGCCAGCAGCGCTGCCCAGCCGAACCGATTCCGCGCGTCGACGACAACGGCGCTGGCCCCCAGCCGCTCGCGGCACAGGCGCGCGGCCTGGACGAGGTCGAGCGCCCACAGGCCGGTCAGCGGCCGCCCGGCGAACCACGCCCAGTTGCGCGCGACGCCGCTGTCGGCCATTTCCCCGGTCCCGCGCGGATCGAAGGCGAACACGCGGTGCCCGGCCGCCAGCGCGCGGGCCATCGCTTCCTCGTCGCGCCCGGGGATCAGGACCACCGTCCCATCGGCCTGCGCGGCGCCGATCAGCACCCCCGAGAGGCGGATGTCCGGCTCCGGCTGAAAGAGCCACGACTCGGCGCGCCAACCGTCCTTGTCTTCCGCTCCGGCACGTGCGGCCGCGACCGCTGGCAGCGGCTCGGGAAGCCCCAGGCGCGCGCGCAGGAATGCGCGCAGCTCCCCGTGCAGGCTCGGCGGCGGCGTCCGCGGCGTGCGCGGCAGGGGTGCCAGCCACTCGGCGTAGATGCTGCGCAGGGTGGCGCTGTTCTTGGGCAGCCCGCACCGCAGCTCGGCGAACGCCTCCACCCGCACCGGCAGCTCGGCGTCCCCCTGGGGAGACGGCGGATCCAGCCACCGTTCGACCCACCGGTACAGATGCCGCCGTTTGTCCTCCTGGTACCCGTGACCCGTGACCGACTCGACGTGGGCGATGGCCTCCTCGGCTCCCAGCAGCCCGTACACGCGCCGCGCCCAGGCCACCGACTTCTCCGCCTCCTCCCACGGAAACTCGGTATCGTCGGTGCGGCGCGCGCTGCTGACGACCAGCAGCGGCGCGGGCGCGTGCAGCGCCAGCAGCGTCCCGATGTCGGCGACGCGGCGGATGCCCGGCGGCCGCTGGTGCCAGTCCCAGTTGCGGTCGTGGCGAATCCAGTAGTCGAAGGTCGTTACCGAGCTCACCGGTACCGCCAGCCTCACCCGCGGGTCGAGGGCCGCCATCCAGTAGGTGCTGTTGCCAGCCCCCGACTCGCCGGTGAAGCCCAGCCGCTGCGGATCCACCTCGGGGCGAGTCAGCAGCACCTCCAGCGCCCGCATGCCGTCGAGCACATCGAGGGCGGTGGGCGTGCGCCGGGAGAAGGAGAAGCTGCTGATGCCGTGGTCGTTGCCCCCGCCGTAGGGCTGGTCGTGGCCGGGATCGGGGCCCGTGTTGCGCTCCCCGCAGTCGACGTAGTCGTAGACCAGCACCACGCAGCCCCGCAGCGCCAGGTTGGCGTTGCGCTGCTGGAGATAGTCCGTCGCCTTGCCGGTGGCATACGCGTGGCCCGCCAGCGAGACCACCCCCGGCGCGCGCCCACAGAGGCTCTCCGGCACGTAGAGCAACGCGGGCACGGCGTAGCCCGGATAGCTCTCGTAGGTGAGCTTCTCGATCCGATAGCCGGCGCGGCGCAGGACGCCGGTGCAGCGCACACCGAGGTCCCAGGATGCCGGCACGAGCGCGTCGATGCCGACGATCTCTCGCACCTGTCGGCGCAGGGTCTCGCACTGCGCCAGCCATTCTTCGCGGGTCGCCGGCAGCGGCAGCGGCTCCAGGCGGCGCTCGGCGAAACGCGCCATCGTCGTCCTGGCTTCCGCCGGCGGCAGCAGGCACCGATCCCGCCACTCCCGCCACGGCCGATCAGTCTGCGCGGTCGACCGCAACGCCTCCTTCGCCATCCGCCGCGACCTTCACCCGACACGCACCGCTCAGTTCCGGAGCGCCTGTCGGCGTCGCCGCCGGCAGCCGCAGCTGCGCGCCGCTCGCGGCGGTCGCCACCAGCGCCGCGTCCTCGCCGTGCAGCCTCGCTCCCTCGGGCTCGCCCGCCAGGTCGACTGCCCGGGCGCCCATCCCGGCGGCCGCTTCCAGCACCGCCAGATAGAGGCGCTCGGCATCGGAACGCGGCGGGCGATCCGGGGCCTTCGCCTCGCCCAGGGTCAGTGGCTCCAGGCCGAACAGCCGGTCGAGGAACTCGCCCCACAGGGCTGCCAGCGCCCGCTCCAGCGAGGTGCCGCGACGGTCCGCGTCGACTTCGACCGGCCAGCACCGCCGCCCGAACCGCTCCTCCATGCGGCGTCCCTGCTGCAGGGCCCGCTGGGTGGCGGCCGACAGCCGCGCCAGCAGACCGGGCGGCAGTTCGTTCGCGCGCACGATGGCCAGGCCGGTGAAGAACAGCTCGCCCAACTCCCGCCACAGGCGCGCGGCCTCGAGCTGGACGCCAAGGTAATGCGCCAGCTCCGCGTATGCCTCACCTGGGAGTCGGGGCCGGATCTCTGCCAGCGCGGCGACCGATTCCTCGGCCCACCGGATCGCCTGGTCGCGCTCGGCGACGACCTCGTCGAGCGTCGCCGGCGTCGGGTCCAGCAGTTGTTCGTATCGGCGCTGATTCTCGGCCGACTGGCGCGTCAGAAACGGCGCGACCCGCAGCAGGTTCTCGTAGCAGTTATAGTGCCCCCAGAAGAAGGGGGCGATGCAGCCGTGGGCCGAGGTGCAGTAGAAGCCGAAGCTGTTGGTCGAATGCTCCCAGATGTCGGCGGAGCGGCGCAGGGCGGCGACCACCCCGGCGGCGGCGGCTTCCCCGTAGCGCCCGCTCGCCCACTGCCGCCACAGGTCGTCGAGCGGCTGCTGCGGATCGCGCAGCAGCTGCGCCGTGACCCAGACGTTGAACTCGTTCGGTGACGCGAACACGGAGCGGGGATAGGCGGAGTGATCGAGGCGAATTACGGCGCCGCTGCTGCCGTGGGCGGCGGCGTGGCGCAGGTGACGGGCGTAGTACGCGGCCGGCAGGCAGACGGTGTGGGTCTTGCCGCGGAATTCCCCGCCCGCCGTGTCCTCCAGCAGCCGGGGAATGCCGGCCAGTTTGACGGTCGAGGGATCGGGCGGCGCCTGCAGCGTGAAGAAATCCGCCGGCACCATCTTGGACATCGCGGTGAACGAGCCGGGGCGATCCACCGCCCGCACCGCGGCGAGTACCGCCTCGATCTCCTCCCAACTGGAGCCGTGATTCCGCGCCACCAGCCTCCGGCCGTGGCGTTCGCAGGCCGCACGGGCGGTGACGATCATCTTGCGCACGAAATCCGCGCCAGTCCGGTGCCGGCATCGTTCACAGCGGCAGGGCGACCCTTGCAGCATCTTCAGCTGCACCTCGGCGAACACGAGGGTGATGCCTGCCAGATGCGGCACCCGCGGGAAGAACTCGTCGTACTGGTCGGCCAGGAAGCGCCACACGATGGCCGCGGACGGGCAGATGGCGTGACCCACCCCGCGCGCCTCGGGATACAGGTGGGCAAAGCCGGGCGGCAACTGGATCTCGTGGTCCCACAGGTAGAGGGCGACGCCCACCTGCCGGGCCTCGCGCGCCAGGTCGTCGAGCACCGCCGCCTGCTCGCGGGCGCGCGCCCGATCCGCGTCGGTGAGCCGGGCGGCCAGCGCCGGCCAGTGCCCATGCTCCACGAAGGTGTGGATCTCGCCCTGATCGTGCCGACCCATCAGCATGAAGGTGTTGATGCCGTAGCCCGGCGCGCGCGCCAGGGCATCGCGCAGATACGCCAGGTACTGCGGATTGCGGAACCAGTCGGGGTCGCCCCCCAGCCACCTGCACCAGAAGTCCTCGAGCTGGCTCTCCCAGCCGCGGACAGGGAATGCGGACGCCGGCCCGGGATCGGTCATCGGGGGTTCCTCCTCGGCGGATGCCACCAGCGCGTCGTCCTCGCCGGGCGTCTTGGCGCCGGCCGGCCCCGTACTGCCAGGCCGCCCCTGACCGACGGCGAGCTAGCCGCGGTGCAGGCCCGCGAGCAGGCCCACGGCGGTGTCGACGATCCGCTCGCCGAAACCAGGCTCGTACGGACTCGATTCGGGCTCGTACGCTCCCTCCGCGAAGGCGCGGGCTGTCGGAATGTAGCCGACCGAATCGTTGCCCAGCGCCAGCACCAGCGTCTGGGCGAACGGCGACCGCTGCTTGATCGCCAGGCCGAGCTCGACGAAGAGCTCCCCGGGAGCGCTGGCCACGCCCAGAGCGCCGATGCGCAGGGCCTGCACGACCGTCGCGCGCGGCCCGGGCCGGTCGGTCGCGGTGCGTCGCACGCGCCGCGCGAAGGCGCGTTCGCCCATGCGCACCGGCTGGCCTGCGGCGATGCGCGCCTCGATCGCCGCGGCGCGGGCCACGTCTTCTGGCGTGGGAGCCGGACGCGGCGGCAGCGTCAGCTCCGCAAGGGCCGAGCCGATCGTCACCTCATCGACAAAGCGGGCCTCGTTCAGCCCCCAGAGCGCCGCGGCGGCCACCACGGCGGCCACGCGCTCGACGTGCTGATAGCGCTCGTTGCGGGGCCGGCTGTTGCCGAGCACGTCGAGGTTGTTGATGTCCCCCGAAGCCCCGTTGGCGAGCGCCGCCACGAACGGAGCGCCCACCAGACGCTGGATCGCCGCCGCGAAGAAGCCGTAGTAGTCCGCCGAGATGGCCTGCCGATCGTCCGGGATGCCGACATAGTGCAGGGCGTAGTTGGCCAGCAGGCCGATGGGGCTGCCGTCGGGGCGGCGCAACGCCAGGACGCCGACCTCCGGATCCACCGGGCCCGCCGGCTCGAGCACCTCCGGGTTGCCCAGCCCGGGATTGGTCTGCACCGTGCCGTCCCGCATCCGGTAGCGGCGGTTGAACACGACGCGGTTCTCGCGGCCCCGTCCCCACCCCACCTGCGCGGGCTCGCGCCGATCCCAGGCGAGCCGCACGCCGTCGGCGATGCGGCCGATGACGAACCGCGTGTACTCGTCGTCGCCCGTGTGCGGGCCGGTGTGCGTGTGGGTGCACGCGACCAGGACCTGGTCCGGGCGCAGGCCGGTGGTCGCCGTGATGCGCTCCTTGGCCTGGTCGACGTACCGGCGCTGCAGGCCGATCAGATCGCACACCGCGATCGCCGCCGCCCCGGCGTCCGCCTCCAGCGCCAGGGTGCGCACGTGCAGCGGATCGTGCACGGTGGTGGCGGTGCGCTCCTCGAAGTAGCCCCGCATGCCCACGCCGAGCGGCGGGGTGATGTCGACCTGCGCTGCACCCGCTTTCAGCATCTCTGGCACCTCCCTGGCCGATCCCATCGGCTGCGCGCCGCGCGCCGGAACCGCGGCCTCGCGGGGCCGCCGCGACGCCTGCCACGGACCGCCGGCGTCCGCCCCGGACGCGAGGGCTGGCCCCCGGATCGCCTGCCAGCGCCCGAACCTGCTGCGACGCGGGGGCTGCGTCCAGAGCCAGATTGTGTTTGCTTAGCAGCGCCCGTCAGGCCCGCTGCGGTCTCGCGCAGCCAGGCCGCGGGCGCCCATCCCATCTCGGACGGGGAGCAACCATCATGCAGGTAGATCTCGGGGGCAAGGTGGCGCTGGTGACCGGTGGCGCGCGCGGCATCGGCCGCGCCATCGCGCGCGCGTTGAGCGCCAACGGCGCCGCGGTGGCCATCGTGGATATCGACGCCGAGGCGGCCGCGGCCACCGCCGCCGCCATCGCCGCCGAGGCCGGCAGCTGCCTGGGACTGGGCGGCGACGTGGCCGACGCGACCTCCATGGAGAGCGCCGTGGCGACGATCCTCTCCCGCTGGCAGCGGCTCGACATCCTCGTCAACAACGCCGGCATCAACACCGGTGGCGGCCGCGTGCCCCTCGACGAGTACAGCGACGACGACTGGCACCGCATCCTGCGCGTGGACCTGACCGGCGTGTTCGTCACCAGCCGGGTCGTCGTGCCCATCATGCGGAAGGCCGGCGGCGGGCGGATCGTGAACATCGGCTCGGTCGCCGGACTGGTGCCCCTGCGCCTGCAGAGCGCCTTCGTGGCGGCCAAGGCCGGCGTCGCCAACCTGACCCGCTCCATGGCCCTCGAGCTGGGGCCGGCGAACATCCTGGTCAACTGCGTGGCCCCGGGCTCCACCCTGACGGCCGGCACCGAGGCGCTGTTCTACGGGAAGGACGGCGCCTACAGCGAGAAGGCCGCCAGCCTGCTGGCGCACATTCCGCTGGGCCGCCCGGGCACCACCGACGAGATCGCCCACGCGGTGCTCTTCCTGGTGGCGCCCGAGGCCAGCTACGTCAACGGCGCCGTCCTGCCGGTAGACGGCGGCTGGACCGCCGGCTATATCCGCGACTTCTGAGGCGGGGCGGGCGCGCGACCGCCCCGCCGGCGCGGTTCTGGCCGTCTGCTCACGACATGCGGAAGTCGATCTCCGGCGGCACCGGGTACTCGCGGCGCACCCGCTCCTTCAGCGCCGCGTCGATCGGGACTCCCTCCTGGGTGCTCAGCCGCTGCTCGTGGTATTCGAACCACAGATGCGACAGCGAGCCCTCGCCCTCCCGCAGGTCGTCGACCACGATCCCCTCGTCGAACAGCGCCTGGACCCGCGGGAAATCCTTGAGCGCCAGGGCCGCGCGGGCCGCCAGCAGGCGCACGCGGCCGGCGCCGCGCACGGCCGGACCGAGCTGCTCGACCAGGGCCAGCCACTCCCGGGCCTTGCCGGCCTGCAGGAGCCGTTCGCCCGCCTCGACGGCCAGCGGCAGCAGGTCCGGCTGCAGCCGGCAGGCGTCCTGATAGAGCTGGGCCATGGTCTCGTGGTCCTTGTCCTCGCAGGCGAGCACCGCCAGGTTGCGGCGCGCCCACGGGGTGTCCTGCCGCTGCAGCGAGCGCTGCCAGGCGACGCGCGCGCCGTCGCGGTCGCCCGCATGGTACCGCATCACGCCCAGGTGCACCCACGCCAGCCAGTCGTCGCCGGCGGCCGCAGCCCGCTCCAGCGCCGCGCGCCACTCCTGCTGGACCATGTAACCCAGCGGCGCGGTGGCCTGCTTGCCCGCGGTGAAGGTCCCGCGCTCGAGCAGCTCGAGCCACGGCTCCTGCTCCGGGCCCAGACTCCCCTCGTCGAACACCATCGATGCCGAACAGAACGGCCGCTCGCCGGCCGCCGCCCGCCGGCGCAGCTCCAGCGCCCCCCAACCCGAGCCGCGCTGGATCAGCTCGTCGGGCGGCTGGTCCACCCAGGCCGCGCCGCGCGCGAACTCCGCATCCACCGCCGCCCGCGGGATCAGCGCCTCCAGGCTAACCGCGGCCGCCTGGCGCGCCGCGCGCCAGTCCGGGCTGTGCACCCGCGCCGGGTCGGCCTCCAGCAACCCGTACGCCTCCAGCCACGCCCACTCCGTGCGCGCCGGCATGGGCAGGTGCTCCATCTGCGTGCGCGCCAGGCCGGACTGGATCTCCAGATAGGGGTGCCCGGGCTCGGAGAGAAACTCCTGCCAGCGCTTGCCACCCGGGCCCGTGCCCCAGAAGAACAGCTTGCGGCCCTTCAGCAGCGCCGTGCTCGTCTGGACCACGCCGCGCCCCTCGCCGTCCAGCGCGGTGATCCACGGCCGCTCGCCATCCGGGATGTGGAAGAAGAAATCGCCCGCATGCTTGGCGTTGACGGTATAGGAGGCATCCACGCCCTCCAGGTGCGGGATGGGAATCAGGTGCAGCCCCTTGGCCCCGTACCCGTAGCCGTAGGCCTGGTCCGCAGGGACCAGGACGCGGGTGTCGGGCGCCTCGGGGGCGGCCATGTTCGACCACCAGTAGGTGGGCATCACGCGGTCGTGGGGGTTGAGGATGCGGATGCGCACGTACAGCACCCGCGAGCCATCCGGCAGGTACGCGTCGATCTGGAAGGGCGTCTGGCGGATGCGCTCCCATTCGTACAGGCGCAGGACGGGCGTGCCCTCCGGAGTCCGCAGGCGGGCGGCGAACAGGGGCGAACAGGTGAACGTGCAGTGCCCGATCATGCCGATGTTCCACTCCACGCCGCCGCTGAACCAGGCGTTGCGCAGCGCCAGATTGGCCGGCTGGAACACGGGGTTCCGGCACAGCAGCTCGCGGCCGCTGGGCTTGTGCACCAGCGACCACAGACGTCCCCCCAGCTCCAGCGCGAAGGTGGCGCGCAGCGTGTCGTTCTCCAGCACCGCCACCGACAGGCCGCGCCGCCGGCGCCGGCGGTTGTACCCGTCCTGCAGCGTGTAGGGCAGGATGTTCGGGATGCGCGCGTACGCCATGTTCTCCAGCATCTCGTCGGGGATGCCGGTGCCCTCGGGCTTGGTGGCGTGCACGTCCCCGGGGTTCTCCAGTGCTGGCAGCGGGTTCTCCGGTCCCAGGTCCGCCGCGGGAATCTCCATGGTCTCCAGCCGTAGCTCGCTCACGATGCGCGTCCTTTGCAGATGAGGAAGCCTGTCGGCGCCCAGGCAGGCGCTGCGCACGGCGGCGAGGAGCTGCGCTGCGCCGAGAGGACCCGCGCCGTCGTGCGCCCTGCGTGTACCTGTACGCAGCGCCACCCCGGCCGGCAAGGGAAGCAGCCAGGCGCGGCTGGCGCCGGCGTTGACAGCGGGCCACGGCAGGCCCAGTATGCCCACCCGGAATGCCGAGGTGCGGGTCGCGGCCGGCCGGTGATGGCCGGCGGTCGATCCGCCTGCACCGCCCTGCAGCCTGGAGGCAGCCTTGTTCCTTCCCGCGCCCGTCGTCGCCAGTGCGCGCGCGAACGCGGCCCGCTACCCGTGGGCCGCTGCGCTGCGGCAGGCAGTGCTCGAGGCAGCGCAGCCCTGGCTCGCGATGACCTACGAGCAGCTCTGGGAGTTGATGTTCGGGGCCACCCTCACTCGTTCGTGGATGGTCTGGTCCAGCGGCTTCTGCCCGGCCTGCCGCCAGGGCGTGCCCATGTACCGATGGCAGATCGACTTCTTCGCCCATCCGTGGAAGGTCCGCTGCCCGTGCTGCGGCCTCTTCTTTCCCACCAACGACTTCCATGCCTTCTATCGCTCCGGCCTGGACGAACGCGGCGTGTTCGCGCCGGAGCGGGCCGATCGCGCGCTGCTGTTCAACGTCGACCACCCCGACCCTGCCGACCCGCAGCACGGCTTCGGCGTGGACGACGGCAACGGCTATGCCGAGGGCGACCGGCGCTGGCGCTTCATCGGCACCTATCTGGTGTACGGGCAGTGGAAGCAGGGGATCGTCGCCGGCGTTACCCGGCTCGCTGCCGCCTACACGTTCAGCGGCGAGCCGGAGTACGCCCGCCGTGCCCTCCTCCTGCTGGATCGCGTCGCCGATCTGTACCCCACGTTCGATTTCAGGACGCAGGCGATCATGTACGAGGGCCCGGCCGATGCCGGGTACGTGTCCACCTGGCACGATGCCTGCGAGGAGGTGCGCCAGCTGGCCCTGGCGTACGACCAGGTGCGCGACGCCTTCGCGGAGGACGCGGCGCTGGTGGCCTTCCTGGCCGCCCAGGCGCGGCGGTGCGGCCTCGACAACCCCAAGACCGCCCTGGCCGACGTCCACCGCAACATCCGCGAGCGCATCCTGGCGGACACGATCGCCAACGCCTGGAAGATCCGCTCCAACTACCCGCGGCAGATCATCGCCCTGATCGTGCTGAAGGCGGTGCTGGACTGGCCGGCCAACCGCGCCGAAGTGGAGGGCATGATCGACGCGATGCTCGCGCAGGCCACGGCGGTGGATGGCGTGACGGGCGAGAAGGGACTGGCCGCCTACAGCAGCTACACGATCCAGGGTCTGGCCTGGTTCCTGGCTGCCTGGGAGCGCGCCCTGCCCGGCTCGCTGGCGCAGTGGCTGCAGCGCCAGCCGCGGCTGGCGCAGACCTACCGCTTTCATATCGACACGTGGTGCTCGGCCGGCGGCGATCCCCCTGTTCGCTACTACCCGCAGTCCGGCGACACGGGCGGCTTCGCCCTGCCGGTGGCCGAGTACGCCGGCATGCGCTTGCCGCGCCCGCGCCTCGCCGGCCAGGCGGTCTCGGCCAGCGCGCCTACCGAACCGTCCGCGTACGGCCTGCTCCTGCGCCTGAGCGAGCTCACCGGCGACCCGGCCTTCGCCCAGCTCGCGGCCCTGGCGAACGGCGGGACTGCGGCGGGCCTGCCCGACGATCCGTTCGACCCGGACCCCCAGACGTTCCAGCAGCGGCTGGACCGCATCGTCCGCGCGCACGGCACCGAGCCCCAGGTCGCCAGCGTCAACAAGCAGCAGTGGCACTTGGCCATCCTGCGCGCGGGTTCCGGCCGGCACGCCCGCGCGGTCTGGCTCGACTACGACGCCGGCGGCGCCCACGCGCACTTCGACGGCCTCAACCTCGGGCTGTTCGCCGGCGGCCTGGACCTCATGCCAGATCTTGGCTATCCCCCGGTGCAGTACGGCGGCTGGCGCGGCCCCCGGTTCTCGTGGTATCGGAGCACCGCGGCCCACAACACCGTCGTGGTGGACGGCGCCGACCAGCAGCCAGGCGACGGCCGGACGCTCCTGTGGGGAGCCGGACAGGGAATCGCGCTGGTCCAGGCCGAGGCGACGGCGGCGGCCGGCTGCCGCCAGTACGAGCGCACGGTGGCTCTGGTCGACCTGAACGCGGAGGAGTCCTACGTCATCGACCTCTTCCGGGTGGTCGGCGGCGTCGACCACGCGCTCTTTCGCCACAGCCACTTCGGCCGCCTGGCCGCGCCCGGCCTGCGGCTGGTGCCCGCCCCCGAGTACGGCCACGGCACGCAGATGCGGGACTTCCAGCGCCTGGTCGGCGGCGACGGCGACGCGGCGCTGGCGCCGGGCTGGCAGGTCGAATGGCAGGTCGAGGACCGGCACCGGTTGCTGGCAGCGGACGCCCGGGTGCGGCTGCGCTGTACCGACCTCACCCATGGCGCCGAGGCGTACACGGCTGCCGGCTGGGTGTCGCTGGGCGGCGCCAGCGGCAACGAGGAGACGTGGATCCCGCGGCTGATGGTGCGCCGCCAGGCGGCGGCACCGCCGCTGGCCTCCACCTTCGTGGGTCTGCTGGAGCCCTACGCATCCAGCCCGCCCATCGCTGCCGCCCGCCGGCTGTCCGTCTACAGCCGCAGCGCTGGCTCCTTCCCCGACAGCAACGTGGCGCTGGAGATCCTCCTGCGCGATGGCTGCCGCGATCTGTTCCTGGCCGTCGATCCGCAGAACCCGCCGGAGCTGCGCCGCTGCCTGGCCATCCAGCCCGAGTGGGGCCTGCGCACGGATGCGCGCGCCTGCTGGGTCCGCCTCGATGCGCAGGGCCAGGTGCGCGGCCTGGCCGTGTGGCAGGGGCGGCGTCTGTGCATGGCCAGCCTGCGGTTCGAGCTGGAGACGCGCGTCGGGTTCGCCCAGGCCAGTTGTGCCGGCAGCCAGGCTCGACTCGTTGCTGGCGACGGCGCCTTGAAGGCCGCGCGCAGCGCCCCGGCGTCCGGCGGCCCATGACTTGACGCTGAACTCCCTGCAGGCGTTAGTAGTGGCCGCTCGCGGAGGGCACCCCTCTTTCCGCTGCTGGCGCAGGTGCGATGGTCTCTACCGGCATCTTCGACCTGGTCACCCGTTCTGGGCTGGTGGCCAAGCTGCTGCTGCTCATCTTGCTCGCCTTCTCGGTGGTCTCCTGGGCCATCGTGGGCCAGAAGCTGATCGAGCTGCGGCGAGCGCGCCGGCAGACAGCCGCCTTCCTCAGAGTGTTCCGCTCGGACCACGACGCCGGACTCATCTACCGCCAGGCGCGCGAGCTGAGCAGCTCGCCGCTGGCGGCGCTGTTCTGCGCGGTGTACGATTTCTTCGTCAAGCAGCCCGGCCGCGGCCGCGGCTGGGCCGGCGAACGAGAGGACGTGCGGAAACTTCTGGAGGGCATGGCCGGTCTGCATATGGCGCGGCTCGAGCGCTACCTGCCGTTCCTGGCCACCGTGGCCAACGTCAGCCCATTCCTGGGGCTGCTGGGCACGGTGTGGGGCATCATCACGGCGTTCTTCGAGATCGGCCTGCAGGGATCCGCCAGCCTGGCCGTGGTGGCGCCCGGCATGGCGGAGGCCCTGTCCACCACGGCCTTCGGGCTGGGCGCAGCTATCCCGGCCGTCATTGCCTACAACTACTTCAACTCGCGCCTGAACGGCGTCGAGCGCGAACTGGAGCGGTTCGTCGCCGAGCTGGCCGTGGTGCTGACGGCCGACAACGAGTCTCGACCGGCATGATGGGCGGCGCTGGACGGCGGCACCACAGGACGCTGGCCGACATCAACGTCACGCCGCTGGTGGACGTCACGCTGACGGTGCTGGTCGTCTTCATCCTCACCGCGCCGACGCTCTTCCAGGAGTTGCCCGTCAGCCTGCCGAAGTCGGTCGTCGGCCAGGCGCAGATGCAGGAGGGGATCGTCATCACGCTCAACGAGGGCGGCGTCATCGAGGTCGACCACGAGCGCGTCGACGCCGCCCAGTTCGGCGATCGGCTGGCCGCGGTCCTGGCCCGCCGCGGCGATGCCCCGGTCTTCGTCCGGGCGGACGAGCGCGTGCCCTACGGCAAGGTGGTCGAGGTGGTGGGTGCGGTGAAGGCCGCGGGAGTCGAGCGCGTCGGTCTGGTGGTGGAGACCGTGAGGCAGGCGCCGGGGCGGCGATGAGGCAAGTCTCGGGCGATGAAGCGAGCGTTGGGCGTCTCGGCCATCGTGCACCTGCTGGTGATCGGGGTCGTGTACGCGGCCGCGCGCGAGCGTCCGGCCGGAGCGCCCGTGCGGATCTACACGGTCGACGTGGTGAACTGGCAGACCGGACCTCGCGGCGGCCCCGGCACCACTTCGCCCGCCACTGCGGTGCGCACGCCCGCGCCGGCCAGGCCCAGCCAGCCTGCCCAGGCGACGACCCGCAGCGGCGTGAAGACGCCGACGGCGCCCTCGCGGGAGACCGAGGCGCCGCGTGGCCAGCGGCGCCCGCGCGCCCCTGCCGCGGACGCGGCACAGACGCCGGCACCGAACCGCGGTGGCGGGCTGGGGGTGGGTC
>CAZPXM010000065.1:0-20109 GCA_964591015.1 uncultured Gemmatimonadaceae bacterium | reverse complement strand
AACCCGCCGCGACGAGCGATGCGCGGCGGGTTTTCGTTTGCCAGCCAGCTACCAGCGGAGGGAGAGCATGAGCAAGCTGCGCGTCGGCATTCTCGGCGCCACTGGGATGGTCGGCCAGCAGTTCGTGAGCCGACTGCGGCACCATCCGTGGTTCGAGATCACCCACCTGGCAGCCAGCCAGCGCTCCGCCGGCAGACCGTACGGCCAGGTCATGGCCGGACGCTGGGCGCTGGCCGCCGAGCTGCCACCCGAAGCGGCCTGCCTGCCTGTTCTGGACGTGAACCAGGTGGACGCCATCGCCGCCGAGGTCGACTTCGTCTTCTGCGCCATCTCCCTCGACAAGGAAGCGACCCGCGCCCTGGAGGACGACTACGCCCGGCACGAGGTGCCGGTCGTGTCGGCCAACTCGGCCCACCGCTGGACGCCCGACGTGCCCGTGCTCATTCCCGAGGTCAACGCCGAGCACCTGGCTGTGATCCCCGCCCAGCGGCGCCGCCTGGGAACCGCGCGCGGCTTCGTGACCGCCAAACCGAACTGCTCGATCCAGCCGTACGTACCCGCTCTGGACGCGCTGGCCGAGTTCGTTCCCGAGCGCGTCGCGGTGTGCACCTACCAGGCGATCTCCGGCGCAGGCAAGACGTTCGCCAGCTGGCCCGAGATGGTGGACAACGTGATCCCCTTCATCAGCGGCGAGGAGGACAAGAGCATCCGCGAACCGTTGAAGATCTGGGGCAAGGTGGCCGACGGACAGATCGTTCCGGCGACCGCACCGGTGATCTCTGCCCAGTGCATCCGCGTGCCCGTGACCGACGGCCATCTGGCGGCGGTCGCCGTCAGCTTCGCGCGCAAGCCCGAGCGGCAGGCGGTGCTGGACCGGTGGGCTGCCTACCGCGGCAGACCCCAGGAGCTGCGCCTGCCCTCGGCGCCCGACCCGTTCCTGCACTACTTCGAAGCCGAGGACCGACCGCAGACGCGCCTCGATCGAGACTACGGCGACGGCATGGGAGTGACCCTGGGACGCCTGCGCGAGGACAATCTGTTCGACTACGCTTTCGTGGCGCTGAGCCACAATACGGTGCGCGGCGCGGCGGGCGGCGCGATCCTCACCGCCGAGCTGCTGCAGGCCGAAGGGTTCATCGGCCCGCGGTGATGGCCGCCCCACACCCGCCGCACGGCGCCGCGCTCGGGGGCGACGGCGAGGGCCAGCCAGGCCCTGCCAGGCTGCGCCTGGTGGAGCCCACGGTCGCTCTGTGCGAGAGCTTTCTGGAGGGCGCCGCCGAGTTCTACGCCGAGGGGAGGCCCTCCTCTACCTACGTGCCGCTGCTGGGCTACAGCCTCCAGGACCTGCGCCCCAGTTTCGCGCGGTTCGTCGCCGAGCTGCGGGCGCTGGCCAGCGGCACCTCCGGCAGGGCCGGCCTCGCCGCCGACCGCGTGCTCTGGCTGGTCGACGGCAGCGAGTACGTCGGGCAAGCCTCCGTGCGCCCGCAACTGGCCACCGAGTTCCTGTTCACGTACGGAGGCCATATCGGCTACAGCATTCGCCCGTCGCGCCGCCGGCGAGGCTATGGCACGCGTCTTCTGGCCCTGGCGCTGCCGGTGGCGCGCCAGCTAGGCCTGCGTCGAGTGCTGGTCACCTGCGATGCGGACAACGAAGCCTCGCGCCGCATCATCGAGCGCAATGGCGGCCGCTTCGAGTGCGCGCTGCCGCTGCCGCGGCACGTCCTGCTCCTGGAGGGCCGCGACCCGGCGCGGCCGGTGAGCAAACTCCGCTTCTGGATCGACCTGGGCGAGCTTCCGCCAGCGCTGGCAGGCGCGCCGCAGCAACCGGACAGCCGCGGCGGCGACTGGCCAGCGGGCTGGCTCGGCTCCGGCTAGACACGAGGCTGGAATCCGGACCGGCACCGCCGGGAACGCGCGGCGGTGCTGGCGGGTCCTTTTAGCGCGTGTCCATGGCGCACGGTTGGTCGCGCAGGTCATGGTCACAGCTCCGCTTCCGCGCCGAGCGCGATGCTTGCCCAACCGCGGTCCCCCAGACACGCACCGGCCGGCGGGTACCGAGCCCGCCGGCCTCCTCGCGGCTGACGGCGCGCAACTGCTGCGTGCGCTGTCAGTTGCAGGATCCCCCCCCACAGCAGCACCACCAGCAGCGAGCCGCCAGGGCGCGGGCGCGGTGGCCAGCGACCGCGTGGAGCGGCGGCGCGGCGCCCGCTGGCCAGGGTGGGGCCGCCTCCTTCACTCATGGGATCGTCCACCGTCCGGGCAGCGAGGGCACCGGCAGCATGGACCGCGCGGCGATGGTCCGCGCCGACAGCGAGAGGAGCACCGCCCCCGCCTGGTCGGTGCGCACCGGCAGGGCGCCGCTGCGCACCAGCACGCGCAGCACCCGCGCTGCAGGGTGACCGAAGCGGTTGCCGGCGCCCACGGAGATCGGGGCGACGCGTGGCGCCACTGCCTCGACGAAGGCTTGCGACGACGATGTCGCGGCACCGTGGTGCGGCACCTTGAGGACATGAGCGCGGAGCCGTTCGCCCCACTGCAGCAACTGCAGCTCGGCTTCCTGCTCCACGTCGCCGGTGAACAGCAGGATGGCGCGGCCCCAGGTCACCCGGAGAACCACCGAGCTGTTGTTGGGGTTCGGCGGCGCGGCACCCCCATCCATGCCAGCCGCGCTCCGCGGGTGCAGGACCAGCACGCCGCCGTCCCCGAAGCCAGCCAGGCTGTCACCGGCCGTCACGGCGCGGTAGCGGACGCGGTGGCGTTCGAGCAGCTCGCGCAGTTCGTGCGCCGGCGGCGAGCTGCCTGCCTGCCCGTTATCCAGGTACCAGCCGACGCGCACGGCCCTGAGCACGGCTGGCAGGCCGCCGATGTGGTCGGTGTGCTCGTGGGTGCCGACGACCACGTCCAGGCGCCGGATGCCGCGACTGCGCAGGAACGGCACCACGACCGACTGCCCGTAGTCGCAGGTGGGCGTCCGGTCGCCCCCGTCGACCAGCAGGGTGCGGCCGTTGGGGAAGCGCACGAAGGCGGCATCGCCCTGCCCCACGTCCAGCACGACCACCTCCAGGGCGGGCTTCCCTCTCCGCACCACGCAGCCCCACACGCCCAGGTTCGCGCCCACCAGCAGCCCGAGCAGCGCCGCCCGACGCGCGCCCGGGCCCGCCGGCAGACGCGCGACCAGGACGAGTTCGACCACGCTCCAGACCATGAAGACCGGGCCGGGGCGCGGCACTGCCAGCGTCGCGCCGGGCAAGCTCGCGCCCAGACGCACCACCGCCAGCATGGCCGCCAGAACGAGGCTGTTGCAGGCGGCGAACGGGAGCGCGGCCGCCGCGCACGCGGCCCCGGCGCCCACCGTGGCCAGGCCCAGGCTCAGGGCGGCTGCCAGCAGCGGCACCACCACCAGGTTGGCCAACGGCGCCAGCGGCGCCACCTCGTGAAAGTGGTAGGCGAGCAAGGGGCTGGTGCCGAGCTGGGCGGCCAGCGAGACGCACACCGGGCCGACGACCCAGCGCCTGAGGCGGGAGGCGCGCCCGACGGCCGCCAGGCCACCGAGCATCGTCTCGAGGGGGCGGTACAGGCACACGATCGCCAGCGTCGCCCCGAAGGAGAGCTGGAAGCTGAGACCGAACAGGGCCTCCGGCCACAGGCACAACAGCAGCAGGCCGGCCAGGCCCAGCCCGTTGTACACGTCGGCCGGACGGCCCAGCAGGCGGGCGCCACCCGCCGCGGCCGCCATGGTCACGGCGCGCACGACCGGGGGCTGCAGTCCCGTGATCAGGGCGTAGGCCGCCAGCAGCGCCAGCGAGACGCACGCGGCGACGCGCTCCGGGCACCCGCACGAAGCGAGGACGAGGTAGACGAACCCCGCCAGGACCCCCACGTGCAGGCCGCTCACCACCAGCGCGTGCGCCAGGCCAGTGGCGCGGAACAACGTCTCGATCGTGTCGGGAATGGCCTGCTTGTCGCCCAGCAGCATGCCCTGCAACAGGGCAGCCGACTCGCCCTGGAGGTTCGCCCGGATGGCCCTGGACGCGGCGGTCTGAGCCGGGTGAATCACCCGCTCGTACAGGACAGGGCCTGGCGCCGGGTCCCAGCGCCGGACCTGCTCCTGGCGGTGCACGGGCATCGTGCCGTGGATGCCCTGCCTGGCCAGGTAGGCACGCCGGTCGAAGGCGGCGGGATTGCGCGCGGGTTGAGGACGCCGCAGGCGCCCGCTGATCGCCAGATGGTCGCCTGCGTCAGCGGCCAGCAGACCCGGCGTCGCCTCGACCAGGACAGCGCCGCTCGCCGGCCGGCACACGCCCTCGGCGCAGATCCGCTCGAGCGTCAGGACGCACTGCCAGCGCCCGTCTCGCGCCACCCCGGACCCGGGGCTCACGCGACCTTCGGCAGTGACCTCCGCCTCGACCTCGCCTGTCCGCGCGATGTGGTCTGCGGGTAACAGCTCTGTGCGCGCCTCGTGGCGCAGCGCGGCGGCGGTGGCCAGCGCCAGCAGCAGCGCCACGGGGCGGGCAGCGCCGCGCCGGCACGCGGCCACCGCCAGCAGGGCGCCGGCCAGCCCGGCCAGCAGGAGGGCCGGCAGGTGCAGCGCGTGCGCCGCCAGCACTCCGAGCACGCAGGCCGCGAGGGCCAGCACAGCCGGACGGCGACGCGACGAGGGCAAGGACGCCATGCGGGCCGCCCTGCAATCGCCGTTCCAGGCGCAGCGGCTCGACCGAGCCGCAGCGCGGGGCTATATTCGCGCGCATCCGGCGCTGTCGCTGCCAGCGCCTGCCGCGGCGCCGGCGGCCGCATGCCGCGTCACCGGGCTGCCCGGGGCAGGGGTCTTGCGCGGTGGCTCCTTCCCGTGGGTCTCGGTCACCCCAGGTCCGCATGCGGTCTGCTGGCCGCGGAAAGCCCCGGTGCCGTGCTGGTTCGCCTGCTCGTCTTGCTCGTGCTCGTTCCGATCGTCGAGCTGGCGCTCCTGATCCAGCTCGGACGCTGGGTGGGAGTCTGGCCGACCATCGGCGTGGTGGTGGGCACCGGCATCGGGGGCGCCATCCTGGCCCGCCGCCAGGGACTGCAAGCCGTGCGGCGGGTGCGCGACTGCCTGGCTGCCGGTTCGTTTCCCGGCGCCCCCCTGCTGGACGGCGCCCTCATCGTGGCCGGCGGCCTGCTCCTGCTGACCCCCGGCCTGATCACCGATGCGGTGGGCCTGGCACTGCTGATCCCCGTCTCGCGCCGATGGATCAGGCGGGCCCTGGTCAGCAGGCTGCGCAGAAGGTTGTTCTCCGCCCGCTCTGGTCCTTGAGGCCCGGCGTCGGACCCCGGCCCCGGCCTGCAGGCGCGCCGCTGCCGGATCACGGCGAGGCCACAGCAGACAGCCGCCGCCGCCGCGCCAGCGCTCAGGCACACAGAGAGCGGTCAAGCAGAGCGAGCATCTGCCCCTTGCCCACCAGCGCGACGAACGAACCGAAGCGCGGCCCGCGCGCCTGGCCGAACACGACCTCGTAGAAAGAGCGGAACAGGGCCGCGGGTTCGACACCGGCCGCCCGCGCCACGTCAAAGGGAAGCGCCTGGAGCGAGTCCTCGTCCGTGGCGGGGGCGCTGGCCAGCCTTTCCCTCAGGGCGCCGAGCAGGGCCCGCTCTGCAGGCGTCGGCGGGCGCCGGCGCAGGCGCGGCGCCACGAAGTCCCGGTAGTAGTTCAGCCCCTTGTCCAGCAGCGACCGAACCACCTCGGCATGGGCCTTCGCGGCGGGATCGTACCGCTGGAGGTACTGCGCCAGCACCTCGGGAGCATCCGTCCCGAGCGCGGCAATCAGATTGTTGACCGTGCTGAAGTCGATCCGCGCCTGGTAGGCAGGAACCCGGC
Organism: uncultured Gemmatimonadaceae bacterium; assembly: GCA_964591015.1. GTDB lineage: Bacteria > Latescibacterota > UBA2968 > UBA8231 > UBA8231 > SLHA01. The sequence continues at coordinate 14,258 of CAZPXM010000065.1, read as the reverse complement.
GCCCGCGGTCGCAGATGTGCCAGACATCCTCGTCCGGCTGGCGCCGGGCGGGAACCGTGGGATAGCGCCGCAGGGCCGCCAGGTACTCGTCCACGCACTTGGGCACGACCTCCCAGTGGAGACGCTTGGCGCGCCTGGGGGTCTGGTACACGAAGAAGAGCAGCGACTCGAGCGGGGCATACCGCGTCCAGGTGTCCACGGTCAACCCCCGCCCGACGCTCTTGGAGATCTTGCGGCCCTCCTCGTCCAGGAACAGCTCGTAGGTCAGGCCCACCGGCGGCTGCCGGCCCATCAGCCGCACGATGCGTCCCGACAGACGCGCCGAGTCGATCAGGTCCTTGCCGTACATCTCGTAGTCGACCTGGTAGGTGAACCAGCGCAGGGCCCAGTCCACCTTCCAGCCGACCTTCACGTGCCCGCCCGTCACGGGCAGCTCGCCGCTGGCGCCGCAGCCGCGCACGTCCGGCGCGATCTCGCCGTCGCAGGCGAACCCGATCGCTCCCGGTCGCGGGCTGTAGGCCGTCACCCGCGTGGCGTACACCGAGCCGCACTGCGGGCAGATGGGAAAGAACGGCGACCAGGCGTCGCGGCGCTCGGGGCCCAGCGTTGGGCGGATCAGCGCGAGCACGCTCTCGACGCGCTCCAGCAGGATCAGCAGGCCCTCGTCGAAATCCCCGCGCGCATAGGCCTCCCGCGCGCTCTGCAGCTCGTAGTCGAACCCGTAGGCGTCGAGGAAGCGGCGCAGCCGGTCGTTCATGTAGCCGCTGTAGCTGTCGCACTGGCCGTACGGATCCGGGATGGCGCACAGCGGCTTGCCGAGGTGGCGGGCGAGCATCTCCGGCTGCGGCACGTTGAGCGGGACTCTCCGCAGCCCGTCCATGTCATCGCTGAAGGCCACCAGACGCGTGGGGTGGCCGGTGAGATGCTCGTACGCCCGGCGCACCCAGGTCGTCCGGGCCACTTCCGCGAACGTGCCGATGTGCGGCAGCCCGCTGGGGCCGAATCCCGTCTCGAAAAAGACGGGGCGCTCCCCGCCGGGGCGGCGGCTCGCGATGATCTGCCGAGCCTCGCAGAAGGGCCAGGCGGTGTATTCGGCGGGATCGATCACCGGAGTTCACCGGAGTGAGGGCATGTCGATGGGGACAGAAGCCGGCCGGCGCCGCCTCCGGCGGGGCGCCGGCTGTGGGTTCTGCCGTCCGCCCCAGGCCCGTGGTCGACGGCCAGGCCGCGCCGGCGGCGCCGTGCTGCCCGGCAGCCGCCGGCCGCCGCAACTGGCCGTCGCACTCTCACCGCTTGCGGAAGGTGATGCGGCCGCGACTCAGATCGTACGGCGACACGGCAACGGTGACCTGGTCCCCAGGCAGAACGCGGATGTAGTACTTGCGCATCTTGCCCGAGATGTGCGCCAGTATCTGGTGGCCGTTCTCCATCTCGACCTTGAAGAAGCCGTTGGGCAGAGCCTCTCTCACGACCGCCTGCACTTCTATCGCGTCTTCCTTGGCCATTCTTCCCGCCTGGCTGGCCAGGGCCTGGCACGGCACGCTGCAAAGCCCCAGCAGACGAAAAGGCGAGCAGCCGCTGAGATGACCTCCCAGAGAGCTGCTCGCCTGGCGACCCCCGTGCAGAGCGAACTCAGCGGGCCATAGCCTCTCCCTGATCCGGTGCAGCCTCTGCTCGTCGAAGCGGCTGCAATCTACGACAACGGGTTGCGTGCGTCAACCAGTGTCCCCCGGTCCGCCGCCCCGCTCGGCGCAGCGGCCATGGTGAGCTGCCCTGTCGCCCTCGGGGCCAGAGCCCGCCCCCTGCGGCCGCACCCCCTGTCGCCGGCCCGCGGCGCGGCGACGTTCACGGCGAGAAGACCTGGATGCGATCGTTGAAGGTGTCCGCGACCAGGATCCGACCCGCCGCATCGCAGGCCACCCCGCCGGCGCGGACCCGGCGCCGGGCGGTCAGACCGGTGACGATGTCCTCCAGGACCTCGACCTCGCCTTCGAACGCGAACTCGCCAGGGCCATTCCCCGGCTTGCCCCAGCGCGTCTGGAAGCCCTCGACGGCGAAGACCTCGATCCGGTCGAGGCCGGCATTCACGACGAACGCCCGGCCGGTGCGCTCCTCGACCGCGAAGTCGGTGGGCCGGACCAGCAGGCCATCGCCACGATCGCGCTCCGAGAGCGGATCCCGTCCGAGCACCGCCGCCGGATCCGTGCGGTCGGGCGCCTCGTAGACGACCAGCCGCGCCGCGCGCCAGTCCCGCTCCATCACGCTCATCGGCTCGATCAGCGCGGCGAACCGGCCCTGCCATACCCGCAGGCTCGCCACCAGCAGCGCGGGCACCTGCAGCACCTGCTGCACCTCGCCCTCGGTGGTGAACTGCTGCACCTGGCTGATGCTTTCGACGAAGACACGATCGCCCTCGTCGATGGTGATGTGGCGCACGAAGAGCCCTCCCAGGGGCTTGGTCCAGGCCAGTTCGCCAGTGCTGGTGAACTTGCTCCACAGCGCTTCGGGCCGGTCGCTGCGGCGCGGCACGTTGTAGGCGACGTAGACGTTGTCCTGCGAGTCGATGGCCAGCACCGGACCATCCAGCGCTCCCGGAGCCAGGCAGGCCACCGGCTCCGGTGCATACACCAGCTCGCCGCGTGCTTCGCCCTCGCGGGTGAAGCAGGCGACGCGGCCGCTGCGGATGCCGGTCGCATAGACGCAGCCCTGGCTGTCGACCGCCAGACGCGTCGGCTGGAACGGGCCGCCGCCGCCAGTCGGCCAGCTGCCGGCGAACAGGTAGACGCCCCCGGACGCCACGGGGGTCAGCAGCACGCGCCCGCCACCCTCGTCCTCCAGGTGTGCGGCCACCCGGTAGCGGTAGAGCTGGTTGCCCTGGATCTCGCTGTCGACGTAGGTCGTATCTGCCACGTCGTTCAGCACGGCCACGGTGGCGAACGCCGCGTCGCCCTGTCGCTGCACTTCGTAGCGACAGAAGCGAGGCGCCACGGCCGCCCCCCAGCTCAGGCGCGCGCTGGCCGTCCCGCTGTCGAACTGCACCTGCAGCCGGCCGAAAGTGAACCGCGGGGAGGCGACACCCGCGGGACCGCGCGTCCAGCCGCAGGCCGTGGTCAGCACCGCCAGGGCCACCACCCAGTGTGCTCGCATGACGCGCTACGATAGCCGCGCCGCCGGGGTCCGTCAAGCACGACCGCCCCCCGCCGCCACGACCTGCGCTCACGCCGGCCGCGCCGGCGGCACGGCGCTCGGCGCGCAGCCCGCGGGCGGGCCCCCATCCCTGGCAGATACGGGTCTGGGAGCGCTGGAGCGACCCCGGCGCCCTGAGTAGATTTCGGGCAGCGCCAGCGCCAGCCGCGCTCAACTTCCCCCGACCCTGCCACTCGCTCGCAGCAGGAGGTCGGCATACGTCTCCCGTCATCACGCTGCTGACGGATTTCGGCTGCCGCGACTACTACGTCGGCGCCATGAAGGGCGTTCTGCTCCGGCGCGCGCCCGCCGCGCGGCTGGTCGACCTGAGCCACGCGATCCCGCCCCAGGACGTGCTGACCGCAGCCTTTGTCCTGCTGCACGCCGCGCGCGAGTTTCCCCCGGAGACGGTGCATCTGGCAGTGGTCGACCCGGGCGTGGGCACCCGGCGGCGTGCCGTGGCGATGCGGACGCGCTGGGGCATCTTCGTGGCTCCGGACAATGGGCTGCTGGGCCTGGTCGCCGCGCACACCCCGAGCGAGACGCGGGTCATCGACAGCCCTGAACTGCGCGCCGATCGCCTCAGCCCTACCTTCGCCGGTCGCGACCTGTTCGCCTGTGCGGCCGGCAGTCTGGCCGCCGGCTTCGCCTTCGCCGCGGTCGGTCCCCTCGTCGCCGGGGTGCAGCCCGCCCCCGTGCCGCCGCCCAGCCGGCAGGCCTGGGCAGTGTGCGGCCAGGTCATTGTCGTCGACCACTTCGGCAATCTGGTGACCAACATCGGCGCTGCCGATCTGCCCGGGCCCCGCGATCGGCTCGTCGTCCGTGCGAGCGCAGCGCCCGAGCTGCGGGGCGTGCTGCGCACCTACAGCGACGTGGCCAGCGGCGAAGCGCTGGCCCTCGTCGGCAGTGCCGGTCTGCTGGAGATCGCCGTCCGCGACGGCAGCGCCGCCGCTCGTCTCGGGCTGGCGCGTGGCGCGCCCGTGCACGTGTTTCATGTATGACGAGCCGCCGTGCGTCGCCGCCACCAGCGGGCGACTCACGCTTCCATACCACCGATCCGAGCGGAGCGCGATGGCCAAGCAAGCACCTCTCATCGTCAGCATCTCCGGCATACGGGGCCTGGTGGACGAGACCTTCACCACGGAGACCGTGCGCGGTTTCGCCGGGGCCTTCGCCACCTTCCTGCCGCCCGCAGCCAAGGTGGTGCTCGCGCGCGACACCCGTCCCTCCGGCGAGCGCTTCGCCGCCGAGGTCGCCAGCGCCCTCCAGGAGGCGGGATGTCACGTGATGGACCTGGGCGTGTGCTCCACTCCCGGAGCCAAGCTCATGGTGCTGGAACTGGGGGCCCACGGCGCGATGATCGTCACGGCCAGCCACAACCCCAACCCGTGGAATGGCCTCAAGCTGGTCCGCAGCGACGGCATCTTCCTGAACCAGAGCCAGGCTCGCCGCGTCGTCGAGCTGTTCGAGACGGGGCAGTTCCGCTCCCAGAAAGGCGGGAGCATCAGCCGGATCGACCCGGCGGAGGTGAACCGGCGGCACCTGGAGCGCATCCTGCGCCATGTCGATGTGGAGCGCATACGTGGTGCCGGACTCAGCGCGGCCGTCGATCCCTGCAATGGCACGGGTGCGCTCCTCGTCCCCGAGCTGCTGGCGGCTCTGGGCGTGCGTACCACGCTGATCCACGCCGCGCCCAACGGCTGCTTCGCACACGAACCGGAGCCGCTGCCGGAGAACCTGCACGACCTCACCCAGGCAGTGCGCAGCTCGTCGAGCAACGTGGGCTTCGCCATCGATCCGGATGCCGATCGCGTGGCCCTGGTGGACGAGAGCGGGCGCCCCTTGGGGGAGGACTACACGCTGGCGCTGGCCGTGGGAGTGCTGGCGGTGCGGAGAACGAGCCCGGTGGTGACCACCCTGTCCACGTCGCAGACCGTCACCGACGCGGCCCTGCGCTGCGGCTGTCCCGTGGTACTGACGGCGGTCGGCGAGGTGAATGTCGTGGAGCGGATGCTGGAGGTGAACGCCGTGGTGGGCGGCGAAGGCAACGGAGGGGTGGTGGTGCCGGAGATCGACCCGGGCCGCGACGCCGCCGTGGGTGTCGCCGTGATCCTCGAATCACTGGCGCGCAGCGGCGCGCCCCTGAGCGCGCTCGCGCAGCGGCTGCCTGCCTACTCGATCGAGAAGCGCAAGGTGGCCGCACGCGCCGACCGGGTGGCGCGCGCTGTCGGCGCGCTGCGGAAGCGTTACCCGACGGCGTACCTGCACCCGGTGCAGGACGGCGCCAAGCTGTACCTGATCCGCGAGTACGAGTGCCCCTGGATCCATCTGCGCCCATCGAACACCGAGCCCGTGGTGCGCATCATCGCCGAGAGCGACTCGGCCGCACAGGCGCGCCAGCTGTGCGATGAAGCGGCGGAGCTGCTGGGCGCCTCGTGAGCGCGAGCGCACCGACTGCCGGATCCGGGCCTCAGGCACCGCCGCGCGCCCCTCGCGCGGAACCGCGGCCTGTCAGCTCGAGGCGGGGCGCGCCGGTGACTCCGCGACGCCACCGCGCGCGGCCCCGGAGTCGCGGCCGAGCAGCCGCGCCGGGATGGCGGCGCGCGCGTCCACCAGCCGCTGCAGGCGATCCAGATTCTCCCGGGCCGTCGCGGCGAGCCGCTCCTGTTCGGCCAGCGAACCGAGCAGCTCGCTGGCGATCTCCATGGCCGCCAGCACCGCAAGCGTCGTCCTGGGCACGCGCCGCGCGTGCTGAGCCGCGATCTCGCGCATCCTCCGATCGACGTACGCCGCGATGCGCTGCACCTCGCCCACGTCGCGCTGCGTGGCGATGCAGTACTCCTCGTCCATGATCTGGACGAGCACGCCGTCCACCTGTGGTCTGGCCTGTGGCATCGGTCGATCTTCCAGCAGCAGCCGCAGTCACGCGGATGGTCTCGGGGCCGTCGCCAAGCTGGTCGGGCGCGCCGAGGGCGGCGTGGCCGCAAGATAGGCAGCGTGCACGACCCGGCCAAGCAGCGGCCGGCAGGCGCGCACGCCGCCCGGCCGCGGGCCGGCGCTCCCGCGCAGCCGCGCCTCCGGGCGCCAGCGCTCCCGCGCGGCGCGCCGGCCGCCGCTCCTCAGCGCGACAGGTACCGTTCCGCTTCGAGGGCTGCCATGCACCCCGAGCCGGCGGCGGTCACCGCCTGCCGGTACGCGTGATCCTGCACGTCGCCGCAGGCGAACACGCCCTCTCTGCTGGTCGCCGTCGACCCCGGACGGGTGACGATGTACCCCTGCGCATCCAGCTCGAGCTGGCCGCGCACCAGCGCCGAATTCGGCGCATGCCCGATCGCCACGAAGACCCCCTCGCACGGATACTCGCGCCGCGCCGCGGTGCGGGTGTCCTCGAGCAGCACGCCGCGCACCGCCAGCTCGCCGTCGGCCTGAAGGATCTCCACGACCCTGGCGTTCAGCAGGAAGTCGATCTTCGGGTTGTCCCGGGCCCGCTGCACCATGACCGGCGACGCGCGGAACCCTTCCCGGCGATGCACGAGCGTGACCTTGCTGGCGAACCGCGTCAGGAAGGTGGCCTCTTCCATCGCCGTGTCGCCGCCGCCGACCACGACCACCGACCGGTCGCGAAAGAAGAAGCCGTCGCACGTGGCGCATGCCGAGACGCCGTGGCCCATGAGCCGGCGCTCGGACTCGAGGTCCAGCAGCCGCGCCGAGGCGCCGGTGGCGATGATCACCGCATCGGCGGTGAAGCGATCGTCGCCGGCGTGCACCGCGAACGGACGGGCAGCCAGCTCCAGAGCATCGGCGACGAGCATGCGGCAGTCGGCGCCGAAGCGCACCGCCTGCGCGCGCACGCGGTCCATCAGCTCCGGCCCGAGGATCCCCGCGGGAAAGCCCGGGAAGTTCTCCACTTCGGTGGTGATCGTGAGCTGCCCGCCGGGCTGCATGCCCTCCAGTACCAGCGGCGCGCGGCCCGCGCGCGCGGCATAGAGGGCCGCCGTCAGGCCAGCCGGCCCCGAACCCACGATGACGACCTGACGGTGCTGGTGCTGTCCCATCGCATTTCTCTCCGGCGACCTGTCTGGCTGCCCAGGCCCGGCCAGCCGCCTGTCGGCCCGGACCTGGACGAGCGCCACGCGATGCGAACATACCTGCGAGCCCCCAGGCGGGCAACTGGCCGCGAGCCCACGCAGGCCGACGATGCGTCACGAGGCGCCCGTGCTGCCTATCTTCGGCATCCCGGCCGATGCGCGGCCGGCAAGCTGTTCCGTCTGCAGACCGGAGGTTCGGCATGCTGCTGAGGCACCCGGCCGGGCAGTACCGGTTCCTGCCCGGCATCGAGCCCTACTCGGGCGGCGTGCGGGCCGCCCCCGGCTTCGAGCTGGTGAGAGCGGTCGTGCGGGAGGCGGTGGAATGGTCGGCGGGATTCGAGCTGATCGAGGCGCACCTGGGCGCTGCCGGCCTGCCACGCGAGGCGCTGTGCGCCGCCGAGCTGCGTTGTCCGGCGCCCTTCACCCTCGATGGCTTCGCCGACTTCAACCGGCGCTGGTGTACGCGGCTGCGCGCCTGGGGGCTGCTGGTGGGCGACGCCAATCCCATCGCCCGGACGCATGTGGCACCGCTCATCGAGCCGCCCCCCGCGGTGCACCTGCACGCCTTCAGCTACGTCCGGCCTGCTCCCACCCTCGGCCGCGGGGGCTCCCGACCGAGCTTCGTGGTCGCCGGCGCGGGCGAGCTGCGCGACGGCATCCTCGACGCGGCGCGGATCGTGCGCGCGGGCGAGACGTCGGCGCAGGCGCTCCTCGCCAAGATGGAGTACGTGCTCGAGGTGATCGAGGGGCGGCTGCGCCGCCTGGGGGTGATCTGGAGCGACACCACCGTCGTGACGGCGTACACGGCGCACGCGTTCCCGGCTGCCGGCGCGGCCGCGCTGTTCGCCCGGCTGGGCAGGCTGGCGGGGACCAGTGGCTTGCGCTGGGTCTACAGCAGGCCGCCCGTCGAGCAGCTGGAGTTCGAGATGGACGCGCGCGGGGTGTGGGCCGAGACCTGGGCGAACGCCGGCTGAAAGGGGATGGCCATGGAGGCGCCAGGCGCTTACATTGCCCTGGCGCGTCCACCCCTCGACCTCATGCCCCGGTCAGCCGATGCCCGTGCCGATCGAGCCGCAGTGCTTCGTGAATGCCCTCTTGCCCGTGGTCCGCCAGTGCGCCCAGGCATCGCTGGTGTTCTATGGGCAGGTCGCCGACATCGGCAAGCCCGCGGACCTGCGCCTGACGGGAACGCTGGCGCAGCAGGCCTCCACGGTGCTGACCGCGCTGGACAGCGCCATCCAGGACATCCTGTTGAGCGTCGTGCTGCAGCGCTTCCCGTCCGTGCGGTGCATCGCCGAGGAGGCCACGCCGCTGCGGCGCAGGTTCGCGGGCAGCCGCTCCGAGTACGCGGTGATCGTCGATCCCATCGATGGCACCGTGCACTTCCGCAACGGCGACGCCCCGTACCACATCTCGATCGGGCTGGCGCACAGGGGCACGATGCTGGCCGCGGTGGTCGCCCGGCCCACCGAGGGCAAGATCTTCACTGCTGCGCGCGGAGCCGGGGCCTGGGTGCACGCCCCGACGGCGCCTCCGCGTCGCCTGAGCCTGCCGCCCAGGCCCCGGACGAATGCCGCCTACATCTCGTCGAAGGCGCGCGCCTACCGGGATCTGGCTCGCCCCGAGCTGGAGCCCACCGACCACCCCGTGGGCGCCGCGCTGGTGCTCACGCGCCTGGCCGAGGGCGCGCTCTGCGCCTACCTGACCCGCCAGGTCGAGGTGTACGACGTGGGTCCGCCATCGCTGATCGCCGAAGAGGCGGGGGCGCGCTGTTTCCTCCGCAACGGACGCGCGCCGCGCTATGGCCGGCGGTGCATGTTCGCCTTCTTCATGGCGGCCGCCGGTGCGGGGCCCGCTGCCAAGCTGCGCGCCATGCTGCGCGCTGCCCTGCCAGGAGGAACGCCGTGAGACACGCAGTGCGAGGCGTCGTCCCGGTGCTCTGCATGCCCTACCGCGAGAACCTCGCCATCGATCTGGACGCGCTGGCCCGCGAGATCGACTACCTGTTCGACACGGGAGCCGACGGCTGCGCGCTGGCGCTGGTCTCCGACACGCTGCGGCTGACCGCAGCCGAGCGCCTGACGATCCCGGCTCACCTGGTCAAGTGCGCGGCCGGGCGCGGCCCCGTCGTCATCAGCGTGGGGGCGGAGAGCAGCTTCCAGGCCCAGGAGTTTGCGCGCGCCGCCGCCGCCGCGGGCGCCAGCGCCCTCATGGCGATCCCCCCGCTGTCCGTCGCCCTCGGCGAGGCCGAGCTGCGCCGGTACTTCGAGGCGCTGCTGGACGCAGCGCCGCTGCCGCTGCTGATCCAGGATGCCAGCTCGTACGTGGGCAGAGCCATGACGGTGGAGTTCCAGGCCGCCCTGTTCCGCGACCACGGCGACCGCATCATGTTCAAGCCCGAAGCGGCGCCGCTCGGCCCCACGATCTCGGCGCTGCTGCGGCAGACCGGCGGCCAGGCGCCGATCTTCGAGGGCAGCGGCGGCATCCTGCTGGTCGACGCCTATCGTCGCGGGATCCGTGGGACCATGCCCGGCGTGGAGCTGCTGGACGGCATCGTGGCCCTGTGGCGGGCCCTGGCGCAGGCCGACGAGTCCCGGATCTACACCCTGTACTTCCCGATCTGCGCCCTGGTGGCCCTGCAGCTCCAGGGCGGCCTGGACGGTTTCATCGCGGTGGAGCGGTATCTGCTGCACCGGCGCGGCATCTTTCCCACCCAGGCCAGCCGCGGGCCGGCGGGGTACGCGCTGGACGCTGCCACCGTGGCCGAGATCGACCGTCTCTACGGCCGCCTCCAGGCCGCGCTGGGCGGCAGCGCCGGCGCCTAGGCGATTCCCATGCAGTCGCGGCGGCTCCAACAGGTGCAGAGCCCCATCATCCCGGAGGTGGCGGCGCTGATACGCGCCCATCCGGGAACCATATCGCTGGGACAGGGAGTGGTGCACTACCCGCCGCCGCCGGCGGTGCTGCGCGCCGCCGCCCAGATCGAACCGGACGCACCCCTCCATCAGTACCAGTCCGTGTTCGGCCAGCCGGATCTGGTGGCGGCTCTGGAGGCCAAGCTGCGCCAAGAGAACGGGATCCGCGTCGACAGCGATCGCTTCGTCATGGTGACGGCCGGCAGCAACATGGCCTTCTGCCACTGCGTGCTGGCGATCGCCGACCCCGGCGACGAGATCATCATGATGTGGCCCTACTACTTCAACCACGAGATGGCGGCGACCATGGCGAACGTGCGTCCGATCCTGGTGCCCACGGACGCCGCCTACCAGCCGGTCGTCGAGCGGATCGCGGCCGCCGTCACGCCCCGCACGCGCGCCGTGGTGACGATCTCGCCGAACAATCCGGCGGGAGTCGTCTACGAACCGGAGCGCCTGGCGGCCATCAACCATCTGTGCGCCGAGCGGGGTCTGTATCACATCTGCGACGAGGCCTACGAGTACTTCACGTACGGCGGCGCCCGGCACTTCTCGCCGGCGGGCCTTCCCGGGGCCGAAGCGCACACGATCTCCCTGTACTCCTTCTCCAAGGCCTACGGCATGGCCGCCTGGAGAGTGGGGTACGCCGTGGTGCCGATGCACCTGCAGCGGGCGATGGCCAAGATCCAGGACACCGTGCTGATCTGCCCGTCCATGCCGTCGCAGCGGGGCGCGCTGGCGGCACTCCAGGTCGGATCGAGCTACTGCCGGCAGTACGCCGCGCGTCTGGACCGCGTCCGCTGCCGGTGTCTGGAGCGGCTGGACGAACTGGGCGAGCGGTGCCGGGTCCCTGGCGCCAACGGCGCCTTCTACCTGTTGGCCAGCGTCGATACCAGGCTCTCGTCCATGGCCCTGGTCGAGCACCTGATCCGCAGGCACAAAGTGGCGGTGATCCCCGGGAGCGCCTTCGGCATCGACGGTTCGTGCAGCCTGCGCATCGCGTACGGCGCGCTGTCGCAGCAGAGCGCCGAGGATGGCATGGACCGTCTGGTAGCAGGCCTGCGGGCCCTCACCTGAGGACGTAGCGAGCTTGACATGCCTGCCGGCGGGCAGTATTTTCGTGCCGCAGAGAGTGACCTGAACCCGCAGATGAATACCGCACAGGAAGCTCTCCACTTCCTGGAATGTGGAGCTTCGACAAAACGGGTTTGGTATTCGGGCGGGTTGGTCGCTCTTTTTTTTGTACCCTCTACTGACTGATGGATCGAGCCTGCCGCACTCGACGGTGGCTGCGCGCGGCCGCCGTCGCCCTCCTGCCGCTCCTGTGGTCACCAGCAGCCGGCGCCGCGCCACTCATGGTGTTCCCGCGGCATCTCGAGCTGGGCAGCACGGGGCCGGGCGAACCGACTCGAGGCGCTGTCTGTCTGGCCAACAACGGCGATGCCGAACTGCAGATCGGCGTGACGTTGAGGGGCACGGGCTTCTCGGTGCAGCCGTCCCGGGCTGTCCTGGCCCCCGGGCTTCAGCAGTGGCTGGAGATCACCTTCGTCGGCCAGTCGCTGGGAAGGTTCCTGGGCGAGCTGACCGTGCACGCACAGGGAGGCTCGGCCGACGAAGACCAGCACGTGGATCTGAGCGTCTCGGTGGCGCAGGTCCGCCTGAGCATGACCCCCGCGCCGGCGCTGGGTCTGCACCTGGGCAGCGTCCCCGTGGGCTCCACGGCCGCGGGCACCGTCACGCTGCGCAACCTGGGCAACACGCCCGCTGTCGTGGACACGGCGTTCGTCGAGGGCCCGGGGAGTGCCTTCAGCGTGACCCGTGCCGGGAGGATCCTCGTCCAGCCCCAGGAGACCGTCGCGCTCCAGGTGGATTTCTGTCCTGATCGAGGCGGACTGCACGAGGCCCACCTCGTGCTCGTCGGCGCCGACCTGGTGCCCGAGCGCGTCCGCATGCCGATCGCGGGCAGAGGGCTGGCCCCGCGGGCGCTCGTATCTCCGGCGCCCCAGGTGGGCATCTCGTTCGGCAGGCTGAACCTGGGCGAGTCGGACACGCGCCTGGTGACCGTGGTGAACGAAGGAGAGGCCGACCTCCGCATCGTCGGGGCCGAGGTCTCCAGCGCCGATTTCGCCATCGTCCACGAGCCAGGCAGCGGGAGCCCCATACCCCCGGGGGGGCGACAGGAGCTGGCCGTCACTTTCCGTCCGCGGTACGAGGGCCGCTGCGAGGCGCGCCTGACGATCTCCTGCAACGATCCGGCGCAGCCGCGCCTGGTCCTGCCGGTGATCGGCAGCGCCACCGTCGCGCCGCCCGAGATCGCCATCCTCAACGAGTCCGCCATCGACTTCGGCAGCGTGGCCGTCGGCAGGACGGATCAGCAGCACCTGTGGGTGTGGAACCGCGGCGGCGCGCCCTGCACGGTCGGCGCGCTGCTGGCCGGCGAGGCTGCGGCCGATTTCGCCCTGGACCCGCCTTCCGTCCTGGTGCCTCCCGGGGACGTGCGCCGCATCGCCGTCGACTTCTGCCCCAAGGAGACCGGGCCCCGCGAGGCGGAGCTGCAGCTCACCGTGCCGACCGGCGTCGAGCTGGTGCGCCTGCTCGGCGTCGGCAAGTTCCTGGAGCTGACGCCCACGACGCTGGAACTCGACCGGGCAGTAGTCGGCACGAGCCTGCACGTGGCCGTCGACGTGTACAACTTCGGCAACGCCGACTTCACCGTCACCGGCGTGGTCTCCAGTGACCCCAAGGTCTTCGCGGTGAGATCGCCGGTGGGCCCGGGCAGCAAGTTCGTGCTGCCGGCCAACGGCCTGCGGCCCCTGCCGGTCAGCGTCACCTTCTCGCCACCGGCGCGTGGCCTGTTCACCGGTGCGGTGCAGCTCCAGGGGCACTGGGACGGCTCGTTCGAGTCGCGCGAGGTGCTGCTCAGCGGCACCGGCATCGCGGCCGACATCGAGTTGCACCCGGCTGGACCCTTCGAGTTCGAACACGTGGTGCTCGGCGAGGCCGCAGCGCAGACCGTCGTGGCGACGAACACCGGCGACACCGAGCTGCGGGTGGAAGCCCATCCGGAGTCCGAGGAGGTGCGCATAGAGCCGCAGACGTTCGCCCTCGCCCCCGGCGAGTCCGCGACCCTTAGCCTGCTGTTCGCTCCCGCCGCCCTGGGAGTGCGCACCGGCACCGTGCAGCTCATCAGCAACGCGGTCCAGGAGCGCGCCCTGCCGTTGCGGATCACCGGGAGAGGGGCCCTGCCTTCGGTGGACCTCGAACGCGCGATCGCCGTGCTCGCTTCGCGGGCCGGGCGATGCGACACGCTCCCGATAGGCTGGAACAACAGCCCCGTCGTCCTGCACGACGGGACCAAGCTGGATCTGGTGTTCCGCATCCCGCCCGAGCTGCGCCGGGCGATGGTTGGCCGCAGGTTCTGCGTCGAGTGGGTCAAGCTCGACCAGAATCTCGATCCCCAGGGAGGGCCCACTACCCACGAGCTCCAGATCGACGACACCGGGGAGTCGCGCGTGCTGCTCGAACAGCTCAATCTGCGCCTGCTCGAGCAGGACAACAGGCGTGTGCGGCTGAGGGTCAGCACCCAGGACCATGCCAACGCCCCGGTGTACAGTGTTTCGCAGATCTTCGAGGCCGGCGGCTGGAAATGGGAGTTCGAAGCCAAGCCGCTCGTCTCGTTCCTCTCCGTGCGCCCGTCGCGCAGCTACACCGATCGCAACGGGAGCCGCGTGCGCGGCAGGACGGAGAGGCTCATCGGCCTGCCGGCCCTGGCCTTCTTCGGCTTCCACAACAGCGACAGCGACGGCCTTTCGGGCGTGCACATCACCGCGATCGGCAACGTGCTGGAGGCCCTGTCCACGGAGAACTCGATCGCCGTCTCGATGGGCCTGGCCCTGTCCTTCTACAAGGATCGCTTCATGTTGGGAGTCGGCTGGGACGTGTACGACCATCGGGTGCGCGACCAGCGTCTGGGGACCAAGGACTTCATCATGACCTTCAAGTACTGGGGTCTTTCCCGCTGACCGAACGACTGCCGGCGGCCGGCCGCCGGCAGTCGTTCGGTCAGCGG
>CAZPXM010000064.1:0-20462 GCA_964591015.1 uncultured Gemmatimonadaceae bacterium | reverse complement strand
CGCCGCTGCGCCGCCATCGGTCATCGCGCCACTCCTTGCGCTGTCGCTGTGCTGAGGGAAGGGGCGGCGCGCTCGGGCACCGCCAGCGAGGCACTGGCCCGCCGGCCGCCAGGGACACAGGCGCACGGGCCGTGGACCGCAAGACCTAGTACCAAATGACGAGAGCTGTCAACCTCGTTCCGGCCCCGCCGGCTCCCGCCTGTCGGCCACCAGACCGGTTGGCATCCGCCTGGGCGCTGCTATCTTCTGGCAGCGCCGCCGGCTGCGGGGCGGCGCGCCCAGGAGCCACGCCAACCGGGAGAGGGCGACATGCCTCGTGAATGGCTTTCCGGCCACCTCCGCCGCACGACTCGCGTCGCTGCGGCAGCGCTGGCGGCGCTGGCGCTGCTGGCTGCTGCCCCGGCCGCCGCCGGCGGCGCCTTTCGCGTGCTTCCCTACGTCCAGAACCCGGCCCCCGACGCCATGACCATCGCGTGGCTGTCGGCCCGGCCCGACAGCGGCACCGTCACCTGGACGGCGGTGGACGAGCCGTCCGCGCCGGTTCGCCAGGTCCGCTCCGCACCCGAGCTGGCTGCCGACCTGGCCTACCCGGCCTGGGAAGCTGCCAGTTTCTTCTCCGGCCATGCTCCGGAGCCGCCCTACCGGCACCGCGTGCGCCTGTCCAGGCTGCGGCCGTCCACGCGCTACGCCTACAGCGTGGCGCAGGGCGACGAGGCCTTCACCGACACCTTCCGCACCGCGCCCGCACCCGACGAGCGCCGCCCGGTGCGCTTCATCTTCATGGCGGACAGCGAGACCGAGCCGGAGTCCACCGGCAAGCCGGCCGCCTGGGCCGACCCGACCGGCGGGCAGACCGACCGCCTCTACCCCATCGACCAGACCGAGGGCTTCGCGCGCAATCTGGCGGTGGTCTGGTCGCGGCAACCGGACCTGGTGGGCTTTGCCGGCGACCTGGTCGAGTCGGGGGGCGAACAGCGCGACTGGGACGAGTTCTGGTGGCACGTGACCGGCGTCGCCGGGCGCAACCTCGCCGGCCGCATCCCACTGCTGGCGGCGCCGGGGAACCACGAGTACTACGAAGGCCCGCGCCTGGACGGCTACGAACAGCCGGGTTCGGAGCGGGCGATCCGCCGCTTCCTCACCTACTTCGAGGTGCGGGCCAATGGCTCTCCGGAGCCGGCGGACGACGGCCGCTACCACCGCGTCGACTACGGCCCGGTCACGCTGCTGTTCCTCGACGTGGCGAACAACCCGCCCCACCAGTCGACCAGCGACACCAACTACTATCTGCGCGGCCAGGGCGATCCGGGCGGGGGCGGCGCGCCCGGCTTCGGCCCCGGCACGCGCCAGTACGACTGGCTGGAAGCGCAGCTTGCCGACGCCCAGCAGCGCAGCGCCTTCACCTTCGTCGTCTTCCACCATGTGCCCTACTCCGTGGGGCCGCACGGCTGGCCCCCGGGACCGACCGCCACGGGGCTCGACCCCCAGTCCGGAGTGCCGGTGCGTGCGCTGGTGCCGCTGTTCCACCAGTACGGCGTGGACGCCGTCATCGCGGGGCACGACGAGATCTGGGAACGCTCGCAGGTGGACGGCAGGGAGTCGCGGCGCGACGGCAGCACGCGCCCGCACAGCCTGCACGTGTTCGACGTCGGCGTGGCCGGCGACGGACTGCGGGCTCCGGAACCGGGCCTGACGAACCCCTACCAGGCGTTCCTCGTGCACACCCAGGCCCCGGAGCGCTGGGAGGACGGCGTGCT
Source organism: uncultured Gemmatimonadaceae bacterium (assembly GCA_964591015.1). Taxonomy (GTDB): domain Bacteria; phylum Latescibacterota; class UBA2968; order UBA8231; family UBA8231; genus SLHA01. Next base: position 18,705 of record CAZPXM010000064.1, on the reverse strand, counting down.
GGTCGACGGCGGCAAGCACTACGGCCACCTGGAGATCGACGTGCTGCCGGCGGACGCCGGCGGCTGGCAGGCGGTGCTCAAGCCGGTGTACGTTTTCCCGCTGCCGGCCCCGCGCCAGCCTGGCGGGCTGCCGTACGAGCGGCGCATCTATGACGACATCGTCACCCTCACGGCCGCCGCGCCGGCCACCGCCGTAGCCGACGTTCCCGCCGCGCTGCCCCCGGTCTTCGCACTGCAGCCGCCCTACCCCAACCCGTTCAACAGCACGGTGCTGCTGCGCTACGAGCTGGCCGTCGCGGATACGGTGCGCCTGGAGGTGTTCGACGCCATCGGCCAGCGCGTGCGCTGCCTGGTGGACCGGCACGAGTCACCGGGCAGCCACAGCGTCGAGTGGGACGGCAACGACGCTGCCGGGTTCCCCGCCGCCAGCGGGGTGTACGTGGTTCGGCTGTGCAGCGGCCCCGCGGCCGCCAGCACTCAGGTCACGCTGGCTCGCTGAGAGCCTGCCGCGCGCCCGTGGTGGTGGCGCCCGCGGCCCGCGGCCGCAGGCGGCCAGGGCGCGGCGCCGCTGCTCATCGCTGGCGCGTGGTCTCCACTCCCCGCGGGGTGCGCTGGCCGATCTCCCGCACGAAGGCGTAGGCGAACCGCGCGGTCTCCACCGGCTCGTTGCGGTAGTCGAAGCGCAGGTGCGCGGCCAGCACCTCCAGTCTCAACGACTCCACGTCAGGATGGAGGGCCGGGAAGACGACGAACCCCGAAACCTCCTGGCCGCTGAACACCTCCTGGCTGGGGAACATGGTGCGCGCGAGGATGTCCATCTGCGTCTGGTACCGGTGGTACTCGTTACCCCGGAACCCGATGGCATAGGCGCGGAAATAGGCATCGAGCTGCTCGAGCCCGAGGCTCCAGTACTCCCGCCCGTTGCTCGTCCGCAGCACGATCCGCGCCGGATCGAGGCGCACCTTGGGGTAGGCGTAGTTCTTGACCCGCAGCAGGAACACGGTGAAGCGCGCCGGCCGCTGCCCGAACTGGTCGGCGCCGGTGCCGGCGAACGTGTAGGGGTTGGCCGCGCTGGGACCGGTCGCGGTCTGGGTCAGGAAGCGCCGGTCCAGCTCTTCGTCGGTCATCGGCCGCGCCGAGATCTCCAGCCTGTCCTGCACGAAAGTCACGGTGCCGTCGTCGGCCACCTGCATCTGCGTCTGCTGGTCGTCGGCTGGCCGCAGCGGTCCGGCATAGTGGGGGTAGGAACAGGCCTGCACCAGCGCGCCGAGCACGCCGGCGCCACCTGCCAGCAGCCTCAGCCAGCTCATCGCGTCCCTCCTGCCTGGGCCCGGCGCCGTCCGCTCGGCGCGGGCCGCGCGCCACGCTGTCAGTACACCACGTGGACGACACTCGCTGCCGCCTGGGCCGCAGCCGCGTCGCTGGCCACCACGATGCGCGCCACGTACAGGCCAGGCGGCACCCGCTCGCCCGCGCCGTCGGTGCCGTCCCAGGGCACCGCGTACAGCCCCGCAGCTGCCGCGCGGGTCTCGACCAGCCGGCGGACCAGACGCCCACCGAGGTCGTAGATCTGCACCTCGATCCGGCGCTCGGCATTGATGCGCACCACAGTGAACTCGAACGAGACGACGTCGTTCACCCCGTCGCCGTTGGGGGTGACCACTCGCGGGCCGCCGGCCACCAGCCGCAGGCTGGCCCCTCCCAGCGGCGTCAGGACCGTCATCCCTTCGCCCGGCGCCAGCTCATCGCCGGCCGCATCGCCGGCGGACGCCAGCTGCCAGACTCCCGCCCGGCCGCTGTTGCCCACGGCCACCGCGAACGTGGATCCGCTCTGGTACACCGCCGTGGTGAACGACAGGCGGGCCAGCTCGCCGTGCGCCAGCACGGCCGGCAGCCGGACATCGAGCGTGTCCGTGCCGTCGCCGGCCACCGCCAGGGCGCGCCCCCCGGAGTCGCGCCAGCGGCCATCCTCGCCGCGCACGAACTGCGTGGCGGTGCCGGCGGCCAGCGCCGCCGGCGTGCCGCGCGACAGGCCGGCCAGCACCAGCGCGGCCCGGGCCGGCGCGATCAGGCGCACCAGATCGACCCGCGGGTTGCCGGCGGCGTACTCGGGCAGCACGTACAGGGCGAAGTCGACCGGCTCCGCCAGCGGCACCTCGCGCTTGGGGTGGATCTCCGCCTTCACGCTGGCCGCCACCGGATCGACGAAATGGACGTTCAGGGCCCGCAGCACCGGCGCCGTCGCCGGATCGTCGGTGCGCAGCCGCACCTCCAGCTCCAGGTACCGCCGGGGGCTCGGCGAGCGCACGGGCTCGCCCGACGCCAGCTGCGCCTGACTCCAGTTGCTCCAGCCCGACCCGGCCAGCACCTCCTTGATCGTCGGGCCCCGCGCGAAGCTGGGCAGCCGGTCCCACGCCTCCTTGTTGGCCAGCTCCTGGCCCTGCGCGTTGAAGTAGCGGATTACCTCGCGCAGCTCGTCGCCCGTGCGGGTCCGCACCTGCACCCCCGTGCCGGCCGGCACGTCTGCGTCCCAGGTCACCGCCATCAGGTTGCGCGACCGCTGCAGATCGACGAATCCCGAGGTCATCACCACCTCGGGAACGTACCCCACGGCGTAGATCTGCATCTCCGAGACGATGCTGGGGTAGCGATGACCCTCGTGCGCGCGGGTCCGCCGCGCCACGTCGACGTTGCGGAACTCGACATAGCGGAGGGGCCGCGGCGCGAACTCGTCGGCGAACAGCCGGGTCCCCTGGTTGAGTTGCCGTTCCTCGCCGCTGAGGGCCTGCCAGATGAGGCTACCGTCCGGAGCGCGCGAGCCGTCCGACCCGCGCAGCTCGTAGCCGTACAGGGCGGCCTGGCCGGAACCCAGCACGCGCGTGATGGTGCGCACGGCGTTCACGCGGTACAGGGCCCCCAGATCGATCGTCAGCAGGCCCCAGCCGGCGATGTCGCCGACCGTGCTGTAGACGATGGCGCCCCAGTCCGTGGTGACGAGCCCGTCGAAGGCCCGCTCGGGGAACGCGGTGCTGTTGCGGTCGGTGAACGAGCCGCCACGCTCGAGGACGCCCAGGGCGACGTTCACGCCGACCGTCCACACCTCGATCTCGGCCAGCTTGGGGCGCTCGCGCCGCCAGTAGCGAATGCCTCCCTGCTCGCCGGGCGGCAACTCCCCATACCGCTGCGCCGTCACCAGCCGCTCCTCGCCGCCGATCCGCCACACGTACTCCACCGTGCCGCGGTCCGCTGCCCCCAGCCGCTCGTACTGCTCCCGCGTGAGCAGCTCGGCGCGGTCCCCGTCGCTGGCCGTGGCGGCGACGCGCAGGTACTGCAGCACGCGCCCCGTCCAGCCCGACGAGTAGGAACCTTGCGGCTGCAGGTCGAACTCGAAGACGCGCTGGGTCTTGTTGGGCATGCTGGTGCCGCCCACCAGCACGTAGTCGAGGGTGCCGCTCTGATCCGCCGCGCCGAAGGGGCTCTGGCCGGTGGCGCTGTGGACCCGGAACTGCAGCATGGGATCGGCGCGGTCCGTCGGCGCGTCGTCCGCGAAGCGGACCACCACCTTGGTGGCGGTGACGAGCCGTCCGAGGTCCACCTCGAGCCACCAGTTCTCCAGCGGATCGGACGCCAGCGGCTCCCAGTAGGTGGCCGGATCGCCGTCGATCGCTCGCGCGGCCGCCGTCCTGTTCGAACCGACCTTCTTCACGCCCCCGCGCGCCTTGACGACGCCTCCCTCGTCGAAGGCGGTGTCGAACTGGTTCCGCACGGTGGCGGCGATCCTGTACGAGAAGCTGGCCGCGTCGTCGGTGGCATCCACCGAGGCGGGCAGGTACGCGGGCCGCACCTCGCCGGCCGGCGACACGTAGGCCACGCCCGCCGGCCTCTGCCAGGCCTCCCACTGCGCCTGGGTGGACACCTCGACCCGATCCGCGCCGAGGCGGTAACCCTGCGCCCACAGCGGCCGGGGCACGACGCCGACGGCCACCGCCAGCACCGCACCCAGCCGCCACCAGCGGCCGTTCCCGCGCCGCCGTCCTGCCCGCTGCTGCGCCCGCTTCGCACGCATGGCTAGCGACTCCCCGGCCGCGAGTCGGCCGGCGCGGCCGCGCTCGCCAGCAGCGAATCCGGCAGCGCCCTGGCCAGCTCGTCCTCGTACACCACCACCTGATCGCCCAGGCGTGCCCACAGGGCATCCACCAGCTCGTCGAGCCGATCCTCGCGTCGTTCCCGGCGGGCCAGCAGCCGCGCCGTCGGCTCTACCTCCGCGAAGGGCAGCACGTCGCCCCCCTCCCGGTGAATCACCTGGAACACCGAGTAGCCCCCCGCGACCGGCACGGGGCCCACGACCTGGTCCATGGGCGCGTCGCTCACCGCCTGGTGCAGGCGGGCGTCCTCCAGGCGCACATGCGCGTCGACGACCATGATCCCGCCGCGCTGCTGGCTGGCCGGCCGCAGCGTGCGCGCCGCCGCCACGTCCTCCAGAAGCTCGCCCCGCTCCAGATCGGCCAGCACCTGCCGGGCCTCCTCTTCAGTGCCCACCAGCACCTCGACGATGTGGGCTCGCATCGGCCGCAGAAAGGCCTCCGGATGGGCCTCGTAGTAGCGCCGGGCCTCGTCGGCCTCGCCGTCGCCCTGCGCCAGCACCTCCTGTCGCCGCAGCTCCTGGATGGCCAGCTCCTCGGTGACCTGCTCGAGCCAGGCCAGCTCGTCCGGGCGCGTGTCGATGCCGGCCTGGCGCGCGGCCGTGACCAGCATCTCCTCGGGCAGAACCGCGGCGGCAGCGGCCGCCGCGACCGAGGCGCTGTCCACTGCCTGCCAGCGCCGCAGAGCCACCAGCGGATCGCCCCCCCACACGGACTCGACGAAACGCCCCACGTCCACCTGGCCGCCCGCGTGGCGGAACAGCGTCCGGCCGGCCACCTCCGGCGGCAGCTCCTGCGGCCGCAGCCGCGTGCGGCTGGCGGCGACCGCCAGCAGCACCGCCAGGCCGTCGGGGTCCATGCGCCAGCCGTACTCGGCCGCCAGTTGCTGCACCGCCTCCGAGCCGATGCGCTCCAGCTCCTGCTCGTACACGGCGCGCTCCACCTCGGACCGATGGGCGTCCATGGGCACCTGGCGCTCGTCCAGGAAGCGGATCACCTGATAGCTCCCAGCCAGCGAGACGACCGGCCCGATCCGCCCGGCGGGCAGCCGGTGGAAGACCTCGTCCGGAATGTTGAGCCGCCGCGCCTGCCCCAGGTTCACGTACCCCAGCACGCCGCCGCGGCGCGCGGAGGGCGCGTGCCTCGATACCGCCGCAGCCACGGCCGCGAAGTCGTCCCCGCGGCGCAGCCTGGCCAGCGCCGCCGCGGCTGCCGTGTCGCTGTCCACCACGATGGCGCACAACTGGCGCTCCCGCGCCAGACCGCTGGCCGCGAAGTAGCGCCGCAGCTTCTCCTCCGTGACCTGCACCCGCGGCTTGATGTGCTCCTGCTGGTACTGCTGCGCCAGCCGCTGTCGCCAGCGGGCCTGGGCGCGCTGGCGCACGATTGCCAAGGTGTCCAGGCCTCTGGCACGCGCCTCCATGCCCAGCAGGTGGCGGGCCATCAGGCTGCGCAGGTACTCCTGGCGCGCCGCCGCGCCGCCGTGGCGCGAACGCAGCGCCGCCGGCATGCGCGCCACGAAATCGCGCAGCTCGCCAGCCTCGATGCGCCGCTGGCCCACCCGCGCCACCACCCCGGGCTCCGCCGGCGGCCGACCCGACTGGCGGCCGCATCCTCCCGCCAGCGCGAGGACCAGTGCTGCCGCTGCCGCCACCGCGGGCGAGGCGCCGAGCCGCCCCGGCGGGGCGCCTCGCTCAGTAGACCACGGCGACGCAGCCCCCACCCGTCTCCTCCCCCGCGTCCGCGCTGATCGCCACGCGAAAGACATAGATCCCCGGCGCCACCACGGCGCCCGCGTCGTCGCGGCCGTTCCACGCCACCTCGGCGAGGCCGCTGCTCGCGGCCACCTGGTGCACCGAGCGCACGCGGCGACCCGCCAGATCGACGATCTCGACGCGGACGGGGACCGGAGACGTCACGCGCAGCAGCTCGAAGCGCAGGAGGACCGCGTCGTGCACCCCATCGCCGTTGGGCGAGCACACCGGCGAGCTGGCGACGACCCTGCCCAGCAGCCGGCCTCCCAGCGAGGTCCGCACCCGCAGGGCGTCCTCCGGGCGCGCCGGCACGGCATCGCCGGCCTCGACCGCCAGCGGCACCTCGTCGCCTTCGGCGTCGAAGACGGCGCCGTCGAACGGGGTGCCGTACGCGAACACCCGGGCGGTGAAGTCCACCTCCAACAGCGTCTGATCCACGCGTATCCGCGGGAAGGTCACGGTGAACCCGTTGGCGCCCGTCCCACCGGCCGTGCAGGTATAGGGGACGGGAGTCCCGTCGATGCGCACCGCCGTCACCGAATCCACCTGCGCGGGCGTGCGCAGCTCCAGGCCCGTGAAGCCCTGGTTCTGTGCCCCCAGGTACGCGCGCACCGCGTAGGTGAAGCCGACCGGCGCCCCCATCTGCACCGCATCAGGCCACATCTCGCCGATCACCGCCGCGGCCACCGGCGGCTGCGAGTACTCCAGACTCAGCGAGTCGATCTGCCCTCCATCCAGCCCGCTGGAGTTGAACTGGATCCGGAACTGCACATAGCGGCGCGGGCTGGGCGAGCGCAGGCGGACACCCGGCGCCCCCTCCTCCAGCTCGTAGGTCTGCCAGACGCTCCAGTGCTCCAGGTCGTCGGTGATGCCGCCCCGCTGGGCCGGGGGAAGCGCCAGGTACGCGGCGCGCGTCAACGGCCGGCCGTCCGTGCCCAGGTGGCTCACCTGATCGCCCACCCCCGTCAGCCGCCAGTAGATCTCCGGCTGATCGTCGCTGCCGCTGCGCGACTGGATGACCACGGACGCCTTGGGATCGCGGCGGGCAGCCCAGCGAACCACGCCCAGCGCGGCCGGCTGGCCCAGGTCGAGCGGGGCGGTCTCGTAGGTGGCCAGAGGCACGAACCCCCGTCCGAACACCTCCAGCTCGGCCACCTCCCAGGTCTCCGCCAGTCCCGTGTTCGGCGTGCCCGGCCCCCATCGCCCCGGCCGCAGATAGATGTGCCGCACGGGCTCCAGGTCCAGGTGCAGGTCCACCACCCGGCTCAGGTTGTCGCTCTCCCGCCGGCGCAGCAGCCAGATCGGGTCGCCCACCGCGCTCTGCGTCGCGGCGCTGCCGTCATTGGTATACAGCTCGTACTGCCGGATCTGGTTGCCCGGGTAGTCCGGCCGCGTCCGGAAGCGGATCAGCTCGGTCGGGAAGGGGGCGCCCAGATCGATGTAGATGGGCACGGTGTAGTACGCGCCGGTGCCGCCCAGGATGTTGATTCGCGGCGGATGGACGAAGGCGGTGGTAGAGTCGCCGTCGATCATCAGGTCCTTGGTGCTCAGCCAGTCCGCCGGCAGCGTGTACATGTCCACCGTGCTGTGCAGCGAGCCGCCCCGCTGACCGATCGACACCGCCAGATTCTGCCCGGGTTGGGCCTCCACGGGCCGCAGCGCGCCGGGCACCCGTTCGCAGTCGGCGAAGCTCAGCATGCCCACGACCGCCCAGGCTCGCCCACCTTGCCCGCCGAGCTGGTACACCTGGCGAGCTCCGGCCGGCAGGCCGCCGCCCAGGCACAGACACAGAGCCAGCACCGCCCGGGGCAGCGCACCGGCAGGCACCACGCGCCCGTCTGCCTCCCTCATCCGCTCACCCGCTCACTGGCAGGGAATCCCCGCGCCACGACACCGGGGCCCCCGTGGTACAGCCAGATGGTGGGAGCCGCGCCAGCGCGGCTCCCACTCCCACCTGCGTGTTCTCCGCGGCCGCTGGGTCCCCTCGGGCGCTACTCCGAGACGAAGCTGGACTTGATCTGGCCCCAGGTGTTGCTGCGGGCCGCGACCGGGATCTCGACCGGGGCCAGCAGGAAGTCGCCGAACTGATTGGCATCCTGGTAGGCCCCCACGCCGCCGAACACGGACCAGTAGGCGTCATCGTACGAAGCGGGGTTGGGATCCTTGTCCCCCCAGTTCGTCTCGATGCCGACGATCTCCCCCTCCTTGAACTGGTGAATGATGCTGAATGCCTCGCCGTCGGGATGCGCATCGTCGAACGGCACGAAGGAGACCTCGCCGAAGATCTCGGCCGGCTCGAAGGTGCCGATGTCGCCCGACAGCACCTTGCCGCCCCACTGGACATACGGATCCACACCCACCCAGGCCTTCCCCAGGCACTTGGTGTAGAAGCCACCCGAGCTGAAGATCGGGGCGGCGATGTCATAGCGCTGAGCCTGGGCACAGTCCCAGCGCTTCTCGTACTCGTCGCCCTGGCCGAAGGCGCGGAACTGCCCGCCCGTGTGGTCCCAGTCCGTGGTCACCGACCACTTCTCGGTGTTGTGCATCATGTCGTCGTACACCCAGTACCCGAAGTAGGCCTTGTTCGTCGCCAGGCTGTAGCCCCAAGCCATCCAGCAGTTGAAGTCGCTCAGGTCCATCGGGGCGCCGAACTGGTTGAACATGTTCTCGGCCCGCATCCGGTAGAAATCGCCGACGATGTCCCAGTCGGACATCTCGCCGTCCAGCTCGGGCTCCAGGCCGGGTGGGAACTGGTACATGTACTTCATCTCGCCCAGGTGAGCGACGGCTCCTCCCGCGGCGAACACGACGATCAGCACAGCCACCGCCAGCAGGCTTGCTCTGTTCATCGAACACTCCTCCTGTTGCGGTTACCGGTGCCTGTCAGAGCCAGCACCAACGCTCGCTTACCTCGCTGTTTCCCCTGGCTTCCTCCTTTCTCGGCCACCTGCCACGGCCGTGTGGGCGCGGCTACAACCCCGCGTATACCGTCAGATACGCCGAGCTGGTGGTGCTCGACGGCTGGCCCCTGCTGGTCCGTTTCTGCAGGCGCAGCCCGGTCCGCGCCATCAGCCGGTACCCCAGGTAGTCCGACGAGTTGCTCAACTGGAACGCCAGCACCCGGCTGTTGGAATCCGGCGCCAACGAGCGCGCCAGCGGCGCCCCCGTGGCATCTTCGCGGAACTGCTCGAAGTGCGACAGCTCGGCGCCCAGCTCGATCGCGGTGCGCTGCAGCAGCGGGAAGCGCGCGATCAGGAAGCCCGTCTCGGTCAGCTCGCGGCGCGCCGCATCGGCCTGCCGCACCGGCCGGTGCAGCAGGAACTCGCTCTTCCAGCGCGGCTCGATGCGGACGGGGCCCAGCTGCAGGGCGTAGTCCGCCTTGTTGATGATCCCCAGGAACGTCGACAGGTCGCGCAGGCCCGCCTGTTCCTCGCGCTGGCTGTAGGTCTCCCACTTCACCTTGTTGATCACGTTGAGGCCGGTGATGCGCCGCACGTCGAGGCGCAGGTACGAGGTGTTGACCCAGGTGTCCTGGGCCGCCAGCGGATCGAAGACGCGCTGCATGGTGCCGCGCGAGTTGGCCGGCTGCACCCACTGCAGCAGGTTGTCGGCGATATCGTCCCGCGCCAGGCGCAGGTACTCGAAGACGCGCACCCGTCCCAGGCCGGCGAAATCGCGATCGTAGGTGAACATGCCGTACGTGGTGCGATTGGCGCCGTCGCCGAGGATCAACTCGGAGCGCAGGTGCCCCACGGTCAGCCGCGCCTCGGGCGTGAAATACACCCCGCCGTACGCGTTGAAGCCCCGGTGGTCGCGTGGGTAGGGGAAATCAGGGGCCTCGTCGTTCTCGAAGCGGTCCACCCAGCCGTTGTTGTTCATGTCCACCCCGTAGAGGAACTCGGGGCGGTCCGAGTGGTAGCGCAGGAACGGCTCGTCGTAGTCGGGGATCAGGTTCTGGCGGTCGGTCGCGTCGTTCTGGTTGAAGTCCGAGATGAAGTCGTTGTTCTCGTCGTAGCCGGGGAACACGGCGTTGTCGACCAGCGGCTGGCCGAAGCGCGACCAGTCCGGCCGCCGATCCTGGTCGTCGTTGTCATCGACGAACTCGTAGACGTAGTTGAGCTCGTCGGCGTAGTCGATCTCGTCCTGCCCCTTGGTGCCCGCCAGGAAGGAGCGGGTGCTGTAGTTGCCGTCCATGCTGAACCCTTCCAGGAAGCCGAAGAAGGGATAGCCGGTGCGGGACAGGTTGAACATCCAGGCGTCGGCCCTGGTGACCGCCGTGCGATGGTCGTCCAGATTCGTGTTCGGGTACTGCCGGTACTGCCGGTTGAAGTCGTACTCGCCGTAGAAGTCGCACCCCAGGACGTCCGTCGCCTCCAGGGTGAACCCGTAGATCACGTTGGCGGTGGGCAGGCCGTAGGCGAACCGCAGCACCCGCTGGTTCGAGTTGTCGCGGATGTTGCCGGCCGCCCGCGCCACCTCCAGGAACACGGGCTGCCCCTGGGCGTTGGTCTGCCGGTCCGAGGTCACCTCGACGCGGTAGTCGTTCGAGAGGACCAGCTCGAACTCGGCCTTCGCCAGCACGGTGCGGTCCGGGCCCCGGTAGGCCGGGTCCGTGAAGTCGTAGGTCAGCGTGATGCGCTCGTCGCCGTCGGCCGCCAGATAGCCCACGCGCTGGTAGCCTCCCTGACGGGTCGGCCGGAAGCCGATCTCGCTGCCCCGCACCTGGTTGCCGTCCATGTCCGTCAGCACGATGTCGTCGTCGAACAGCGCCGCGCCGCCGCTCCCGTCGGCCGGCGAGTCGTCCGACAGGCGGATGATGATACGCGATATCGGCAGGGCATTCTGGTCGGTGGTCAGCGCGCCGCCCCGGAATGGATTGCCGCTGACATCCTCCAGCAGGGTCTGCGACTGGTAGGCGGTGACGTAGGTCGCGCCCACCTTGAGGAAGTCGCCCACCTGAGCCACCGCACGCCCCCCCAGCAGGTTGGTGGCGCTGGTGCGGGTATCCGGAATGTTCTCGCTGGTGGCGGTTCCCGGCCGGCTCGGCCGGGCCAGCAGGACGGTGCCCTGGTACTTGTCGGCCGCGAAGTCCCACTGCACGCCGTTGAACCCCGGCTTCGAGAACGTCATCGGGGTGAGCGTGGTGCGGATCTGATCGCCGATCGTCAGCGAGTAGTAGTACTGGCCCTTGTTGTCGGCGGCGACCACCACGTTGTTGAACCAGGCCGAGAAGCGCGAGGTCTTGAAGACGGTGCTGCCGAACTGCTGCGGCCGGTCCTGGCGGTAGTCGTAGATGAGCCAGCCCCGCACGATGTAGTTGCCGTAGATGTCGTAGAAGTAGTCGCCCTGCAGGCTGGTGTCCACGTAGCGCTCGTACCGGCTGCGGGCGTAGTTGGTGTACTCCCACTGCTGCCAGCGGTACTCGTTGTACAGCTCCTGGGGCACGTACCACTTGCGGACCGCCGGATCCAGCGCGTCGATCAGCACGCCCGGACCGGTTGGCTCGTAGCTCACCTCGCCGCCGCGGACGACGGTGCCGAGCCGAACGCCGTAGTCCTGAGCTCGCGCCGGTTCCCCTGGCCACAGACCCAGCAGCAGGCAAGCCACCGCCAAGCTCGGAGCCCACCGCCCTGCGTCGTCTCGTCGCACGCCCTACCTCCTGGATCAGTAGGCCACTGCCACGGGGCACACGCGGCGTTCGGTCCGCGTGTCCGACTCCACTGCCGCCGCCACCAGGTACACGCCCGGCGGGACCAGCTCGCCGCCGTCGTCGCGGCCGTCCCAGCTCAGGTTCACCAGGCCGTTCTGCGCCGCGCCCGCTGTCAGGCTGCGCACGCTCCGGCCCGCCAGATCGCGGATCTGGACGCGCAGCGGCGCGGGCGCCAGCAGGTGCAGCACCGTGCACACGACCTCGGCCCGGTCGTTGATCCCGTCGCCGTTGGGCGAAAGGACAGGCGGGATCACCTCCACACCGGCCAGCACCTGCGATCCCACCGACACCCGCACGAGCAGGTCGTCGGTGTCCAGCTCGGGCGTCGCGTCGCCGGCCTCGGTATGCTGCGCCAGCTCCGCGCGGTCGTCGGCGAAGACGCTGCCGCGGAACCGCGTTCCGTAGCGGTAGGCCGCCGCGTCGAAGACCACGCGCAGGCGCGCGCCGTCCGCAGCGATGCGCGGCACCCGCAGGCTGAAGTAGCCGTCCGTCACTGCCTCGATCGCGAAGGCGCCGGCGCGCACGGGCAGGAGCGACAGGTCGGCATCGGCGCCGAACTCGGCGCCGTCGACACGGTGGAGGTCGCGGTCGAAGACCTCTACCGAGTGGATCGCCGCCACCCGGGACGGCGTCTCGACGCGGAACCGCTCGAAACCGGGCGCCGCGCCGTGGTTGACGACCCGCGCCACCAGCGTGAACCGCGTGCGCGCCCCCGGCTCGGTGACCGCAGGGCTGATCTCCGCCACGATGCCGTCCAGCGCGGGGGCGCCGTGGCCGAAGGCGATCTCGCCCAGCGCCCGCGCCGCGTCCAGGGCGTAGTTGGCGAAGTCCACGCGGAGCTGGACATAGCGCCGCGGCGCCGGCAGCTCCAGGCTGCCGCCGTTGGCCAGCACCTGCCACTGGCTCCAGTGCGCCGCGTCCGGCTCGATCTCGCCGCGCTGGCCGCTGCGGAGCAGGGCCTCGTACGCGGCCTTGGTCAGCGTGTCGCCGCGCTCGTCCAGCACGGTGCGGCCGACCACGCGCGTACCGACGGTCAAAATCCGATAGTAAACGTCGGGCGTGTCGTCGCTGCCGCAGCGCAGGCGCACCTGCACGTCGGACTGACGGGTCGGCCCCGCCTGCCGCTCCACCCAGCGCACGGCGCCCCAGACGCGCGGACTGCCCAGATCCAGCACGTTGGATACGTAGGTGGCCTCGGGCACGAAGCCGGTGCCGTACACCTCCAGCTCGTCGATCTCGAAGCCGACCGTCGTGATGGACTTGAGGCGCAGGAAGCGCACGAACTGGGCCTCCAGCTCGGCCTCGACGCGCGGCGAGCTGTTGTCCGGGACGCGGATGGCGGGCGAGGTGTAGATCGGGCGGCCGCTGGCATACAGGCTGGTCGGCAGGCCGTCGTTCGTGTACAGCTCGTAGGCGCGCAGGAAATCGTTCTGGAAGGGGAACGCGGCAGTCATCCGCGGGTAGAACACGACCCGGTTCACCCCGTAGCGCGCCCCGAGATCCACCTCGACGGCCACGCCATTGTTCTGGACGATCTTGCCGGCGACGAACTTGCGGTCGAAGGCGATCGTGTGGTCGCCCGAGAGGATGCCCGTGAGTTGCTCCTCGGGCACCTGGTCGGAGGGCAGGTTGACGGTGATGGCCCCGCCGCCAGCCAGCACGTCGCGCGAGATGTTGAAGTCCGAGCGCAGCCGCCGCGGCATGAGCCAGCCGCGCACGGTATCGCTCCCCGCCTGGCCGAAGAGGGCCTGGCCCAGGTCGTTCCTCACGCTGGCGAGGTCGTCCGCGTAGTCCACCACGCCCGCGGTCGCCGCGCCAGAAGACGCCCACGGCCGCGCCGCGCCCCCGAGGACGCATTCCTCGGCGGCTCGCACCGGCCCGATCAGCGCCAGTCCCACGCACAACCACGAGCCCAGGCTGCGGCTCATCTCGGTCACCGCCAGGCTGCGTCGGCAGACCCCGGCGCCCCGGTCCTCAGGGCGGACACCGGGACGCGCGGCTTCCCGTGTTCCGTGACCAGCAACAGACGACCCTGCGCCCCCGGGCGCGGACCCCGCGCGCCGCCAGATCGCCGCGAGCCCTGCACGGCAGCCTGCGCCTGTGCGTCGGGCGGCGCCTGGTCGCCCAACCCGCTGCCGACGCTCGATGTTGCCGTTGCGTGACGAATCTGTTACGGTTGGGTCGCGACCGCATTATAGGGCGTTGCGCTTCGTGGCGCAACCACCCGCAGCCACGGGTCCGGCGCCCGGCAGCAGAAGGGGGCACAGCCGATGATCGAGCGCTATACCACGGTCCAGTACTCGCTGCTCCGCCCGTCCCAGGTGCGCGTGCGCCAGCAGGAGTGCCCGGTGGTCTATCTCCCGATCGGTTCGCTGGAATGGCACGGCCGGCACAACCCGCTCGGCACCGACGGACTGAAGGCATTCGCCGTCTGCTGCGAGGCGGCCCTCGCCTCCGGCGGGGTAGTCCTCCCACCGCTGTTCCTCGGCATCCTGGGCGAAGGGCCGGGATGGGGCCCCCCGGGCTGGTCGGGGCTCACCGTGACGGTGCACGAGCAGAGCAGCATGGAGGACACCGTCCACCGCGTGGCGCGCGGGCTGGTGGCCGACGGCTGGCGCGTGCTGGTGGGGGTCACCGGGCACGACGTGGAGGCCCAGCGCGACGCCCTGCACGACGGCATCCAGCGCGCCTGCGCCGGGACGGAGGCCCGCGGCTTCGGCGTGATGGAGGGCGAGAACTGGCTGGGCGGCACCTCGCTGCCCTACAGCATGGACCATGCCGGCGCCTGGGAGACCTCGGTGATGCTGTACGCCTATCCCGAGCGCGTGGATCTCGGCGAGCTGGCAACGCAGATGCAGGCCAGCGGCCGCCAGGATCTGGACAAGCTGCAGATGAGCGACCCGGAGGGCATCGGCGGCTGGAACCCCCTGAAGCACGCCTCGGCGGCGCTGGGCAGGCGAATCGTCGAGTTCTGCGCCGGGCGCATCGGCCGGCGGGCGCTGGACGTGCTGGCGGGGCGAGTGACCCCGCCCGTCCGCGCCGGCGGCTCGTTCATGGACAACCCTGGCCCGACCGACTGAGCTGCTGTCCAGGCGCCGAGCTGCCCGTGCGGGCCACCGGCGGCAACGGCCTGACAGGGCAGGGGCGGCGGACCGCGTCCACTTTCTGCGCGCCGAGGGACGCGATGGTGCGTATGGCGGAACCCGAACAGCTCTGCATCGGCGTGGCGACCGAGGACATCACCCCGCCGCCGGGCGTGGCCCTGGCCGGGTACGGAACCCGGAGCGGCCGCGCCGCCGAGGTGGGCCACCCCCTGCGTGCGGAGGCACTGGCCTGTCGCCAGGGCGACGGCGGCTGGGTGCTGGTGACGGCCGACGCCATCGGCTTCCCCTGCGATCTGGTCGCCCGGGTCCGCCAGCAGGTGGCGGCGGCCACGGGTCTGCCCGAGGCCGCCATCGTGCTGGCAGCGACCCACACGCACTCGGCTCCGGCCGGCCTGCGCACGTACGCCGCGGAGCTGGAGCCGGTGGACCACGCCTGCCGAGAGCAGGCCGAGGCGGCCCTGGCGGCGGTGGCCGCCGCAGCCTGGGCAGGAGTCGAGCCGGGCACCTTCGAGGCGGCCTGGACCGAGGCTGGCGAGCTGGCGCACAATCGCCGGGTGATCGACGCGGACGGGCGCGCCCGCAACGAGTGGGAGGATCCGCAGGGCCGGCACACCGGCTACTGCGACCCGGCGGTGCTGCTGGTGGGCGTGCGGCGGCCAGACGGACGGCGCGCCGCGGTCGTCGTGAACTACGGCTGCCATCCGGTCACGCTGGGCCCCGCCAGCACGGCCATCTCGGCCGACTACGTGGGGTACCTCAAGGACTACCTCGAGGAAGCGGCAGTGGCCGAGGTGGCGCTGTTCGCCCTGGCCGGAGCGGCCAACATCAATCCGCGCATCGCCATCCGCACCGGCGCGGAGTTCCCGCGCGCCATGGGCCGCGCGCTTGGCGCGCGCTGTGCGGCCGCTCTGGCGCAGGCCCGGCCGCTGGCGGGTGGCCCGGTGCGCACCTGCCGCGTGCCGTGGGAGTTCGTCGGCAGCCACGCCTGGCCGCCGAGCAGCGGCCGCCGCCAGGGCGGTACGGTGCGCACCGAGGTGATGGCGCTGCGAGCCGGCGACCTGTTCGCGCTCACCGCGCCCGGCGAGCTGTTCAGCGAGCTCGCCACGGAGTTCCGCCGCCTGAGCCCCAGCCCGCACACGCTGGTGATCTCGCTGGCCAACGATGCCGTCGGCTACCTGGTGACCGACCAGACCGCCGCCGAAGGCGCTCTGGAGGCCATGCGGGCCGCGGGCCAGGCCATCGAGCAGCCCCTGCTGGAAGGCGCGCGCGCCGCCGTTGCCGGCGTCGCTGGCTGAGGCCCGCAGCCGCCAGGAGCGAGCGTTGCCAGCCGCGAAGACGCGTCTCCGGACCTGACCACAGGCCCCAGCCCACACACACGAGGAGAATGGACGCCATGCGCGCCAGTACCGTCCCGGCCCCGCCGAACGACACTCGCCACCCGTTCTACCCGACCAACCAGCCCCCGCTGGCCGCAGAGCATCTGGTGCGCCTGCCGTTGGGCAGCATCCAGCCGCACGGCTGGCTGGCGCGCCAGCTGGCCCTGATGGCCGACGGCATGACGGGACGGCTGACCGAGCTCAGCTCGTTTCTGGCGCCGGACAACGGCTGGCTGGGCGGCGCCAAGGACGGGTGGGAGGAACAGGGCTACTGGTTCCGCGGCTTCCACGATCTGGCCGTGCTGACCGGCGAGAGCCGGCTGCTGGCGGAGGCCCGGCGCTGGCTGGACGCGATCCTGGGCAGCCAGCGCCCGGACGGGTACTTCGGCGCCGAGAACCAGCGGCGCTGCCGCGGCGCCAACGGGCAGATTCTGGTCGATCTGTGGCCGCACATGGTGATGATCGACGCGCTCATCCACCATCACGAACACAGCGGCGACGCGCGCATCGTCCCCTTCCTCCAGCGGTTCTTCGCCTTCTGCCGCGATCTGCCCGAGGAGCAGTTCGTGCAGCCCCTGGGCGAGGGTTTCGGCGACTGGCGGCCGGCGATCCAGCGCGACCGCGCCGGCGACATGATCCCGCACCTCTACTGGCTCTACAACCGCACGGGCGAACCGTGGCTGCTGTCGCTGGCCACGCGCTTCTACCGGCACCTGCGCCCCGCGCACAACGAGTGGCTCGACGTCCATGTGGTCCATTTCACGCAGCGCTTCAGCTACCCGGCCCTGCGCTACGTCCAGACCCACGATCCGGCGCTGTGGGCGCGCACGGAGTACTGGTACCGGCAGCACCTCGCCACGTGGGGACAGCAGCCGCGCGGCATCTTCGGGGCCGACGAGAACGTCCGCTCCGGCTGCACGGACCCCCGCCAGGCCATCGAGACCTGCGCCATGGTCGAGTTCAACAAGAGCTTCTACCAGCTCGGCCGCATCAGCGGCGACCCGCTGTGGGCGGATCGCTGCGAGGACGTGACGCTGAATCACTTCCCGGCTGCCGCCGACCCCTGGCTGAGAAGCCTCCACTACCTGACGGCCTCCAACCAGCCCCAGCTCGACTGCTCGGGGCAGCACGAGTACTGCAACAAGGGCCGGCAGATCGACTACTCGCCGCACCTCTACCGCTGCTGCCAGCACAACGTGGCGATGGGCTGGCCCTGGTACAGCCAGCATCTGTGGATGGCGACGCCCGACTGCGGACTGGCAGCCTGGCTGTATGCCGCCTGCCAGGTGCGCGCCCGCGTGGGCGCGGGGGGCGCCGAGGCGACTCTGCGGGAGGAGACGGACTATCCCTTCCGCGGCACGGTGAAGATCACGGTCTCCTGTCCGGCGCCGGTGTCGTTCCCCCTGTACCTGCGCGTGCCGGCCTGGTGCGCGGGCATGCGTGTCGCGGTCAACGGGCAACCGGCGCCGGTGCGGGCAGCGCCCGGCCGCTGGCTGCGCCTGGAGCGCTGCTGGGCCGACGGCGACGCCCTGGCGCTGACCATGCCGATGGAGTTGAGCCTGACCCGCTGGCCGCGCACCGGCAGCGTCACGATCGATCGGGGCCCGCTGAGCTACTCCGTGGCGATCGGCGAGGAGTGGCGACGCTGCGGCGGCACGGACGAGTGGCCGGAGTGGGAGGTCCTGCCGACGACCCCCTGGAACTACGGGCTGGTGCTGGATCCGCAGGCGCCGCTGGCCGATCTGGCGGTGGAGGAGAGCGGCCGGGTGGACCCGCAACCGTGGACCCCCGCGGCCGCGCCGGTGCGCATCACGGCGCGCGCACGGCGCATCCCGGGCTGGGGGCTGGAGAACCAGACGGTGCAGGAGCTGCGGCCCGGCCCGATCCGCTCCTCGGCGCCGGACGAACGCATCAGCCTGGTGCCGCTGGGCTGCGCGCGCCTGCGGTTGGCCTGCCTGCCGGTGATCAGCGACGGCGAGGACGCGCGCGACTGGGCGGAGCACCCCGCCTTCTAGCCGCCGCAAGCCGCGGGCGCGGGGCGCGGGCGCGCGCCCGTGGCGCGGGCACACCGCCCTGAATAGATTGTCCGCCCCGGGTTGCCCTCGGCACCGGATCGGCGCGCGGCCCGCTGCGCGTCCGGCCCGCACCAGGCGCCAGCTCCGCTGCGGCCCGGGGCGCCTGCCGCGACGGCCGCTGCGGGACTGCCGCGCGGGCCCTGGTGCCGTTCACCGCAGAACTCGAGAACGGATGGTATGCGCACAGTACTGATCCCCACCAAGCTGGATGCGGTCGCCGCGGAGCTGTTGCGGGCCCACGGCTTCACCGTTGTGCAGGACGCCAACACGCCGCTCGCCGAGCAGGCGAAGGCCCACGCAGATGCCTGTGCCCTGATCGTGCGCAGCGAGGTCGTCGACGCGGCCCTCCTGGACGCGCTGCCGGGCCTGAAGCTGGTGGTCCGCGCCGGCGTGGGCTACAACACGATCGACACCAAGCACGCTCGCCGCCGCGGCGTGGACGTGATGAACACGCCCGGCGCGAACGCCAACGCCGTCGCCGAGGAAGTCATCGCCCTGATCCTGGCCGCCTATCGCCGGGTGGTGCAGGCGGATGTCTCGGTGC
>CAZPXM010000063.1:17470-20688 GCA_964591015.1 uncultured Gemmatimonadaceae bacterium | reverse complement strand
CCCCGGCCTCCGCGCTGGCGCCCGCCCCGGCCTCCGCGCTGGCGCGCCGCCGGGTCACTCGCCCGCGATCACGAGGACGTCGGCGCCGCTCAGCAGCTCGCTGACGAAGGTGATGGTCGTGCGGCCGTCCTGCTGCGACACCTTGTAGTCCTGGCCCTTCTTCAGCTCGCCGTACCGGTCGACCAGGGCAGAGACGCGCCCCTCCACCGCGAGGCTCTCGCCGATGTCGACCACGCGGACGCCGGGGTCGGCCGGGTCCAGTGGTCGGGCCGCGCGGTGGACCTTGCGCAGGCTTCGCCCCAGCGGCCGGGTGGTCTCCAGATGACCGCTCTGCTGGAGCTGTTTCTCGGTTCCGGTCAGCACAGTCACGCCGGTCGTGGCCCGCTGCAGCTGGGTGATCTGGCTGCGGGCCTGCGCCAGCTCCGTCTCCATCGAGCGCAGGCGATCGCTGTGCCGGTGAATGCTGGCGTGGGCCTCGAGCAGCGCGGCGGCGAGGCTGTCGGACTCCTGCTGCAGGCGCGCGACGCGCCGCTGGTCGGCCTGCTTCTCCTCTTTCAGGCGAGCGATCTCCACGGCAAACCGCTCGTTGGTGTGTTCGTACTCGGCGGCCAGCTCGCGCCACTCGCGCACCTCGCGGCTGAGCTGCTGGACCGAGGCCAGCAGCTTCTCGTTCACCTCCTGCGTGCTGTCCACCTGGGCGCGCAACTGGTCGATCAACAGGTTGGACGACTCGACCGTGTAGTTGAGCGAGTCGATCACCGCGTTGGCCGCGGCCAGATCCTTCTCGAGCTGGGCGAGCGCCAGCTGCTCCTTGCTGGGCCCGCAGGCACACAGACCGATGCCGAAGGCAAGAGCCACCACCGGTGCAGCTGCTCGGCGTGACATGGGCGCCTCCTGACGATAGGGGCGGGCGCGCCCGAGGGGCGGACGCGCCCGCGTCAGCCGGCGCGACGCGGGCGCCGGTTCACTTCTTCTCCCAGCGGTACAGGCTGTCGATCTTGGCGCGCATCAGGTCCTGATCCTGGCGCGCCCTGGACTGCGCGGCGATCGCCTCGTCGAGCCTCTTCTCGACCTGCTGGATGCGGCCGTGGAGCGTCTCGTAGTGGGCGGCGACGCTGGTGGCCAGCACCGCCTGCGACTTCTGCAGAGCGGCCAGTTGGGCGGTGGCTTCCGCCAGGGTCTCCTGGCTCGTGCCCAGCTGCCTCTGGATGGTCTGCACGGTCCGTTGCTGGGCCTCCAGAGACTCGCGCAGGCCGGCGTACCGCGCGTCCTCCTGCGCCTGACGCTCCTGCCGCTGCCGCTCCGTCTGCTCCTGGAACTGGCGGTGGCTGGCCAGTTCCGTGTCCAGCGTCTGCTTGAGGGCGCGGTACTCCTCGGTCTTCGCCTCCAGCTCGGCCTGCGTTCGCTGGTGGTTCTTCGTCTCGTTCTGGAGCCGCGCGCGGATCTCGAACTCGGAGGCAGTCAGTTGCGCCTTCTCGTCGAGCTGGCGGACGAGCTTCTCGCTCAAGCCGTTCAGCCGCGCGCTGAAGTCCTCCATCTGGGCCTGCAGCTCGCGGCGGCTCTCCTTCTGCCGCTCGTAGTCGGCCACCAGCACCACCGCCATCAGGGCGCCGCAGACGACCGTCGCGTACGCGCCGAGGAGCACGAGGTGCCTGCGCCCCACGGCAGGCGCGAGCCGCAGCATCCCCCACGTGCCACCCCACAGCAGAAGGATCCCCGCCGCCACTCCCGCGACGATGGTGGTCACGAGCGCACCTCGCTGCGATGCAGGTCGCCGAGGGACGGGGCAGTGCCGGGGCGTTGACACCCGCCTGAGTCCCCGCGCCTGGGACGCGACCCGGCCCACGGGCTCGGTCGGGCGTCGGCCGCCGGAGGGCCCCGGCCGGGGCCGTGTCTCCGAACCCCCGCCCGGCGCGAGTCAGTATAGGCGTGCGAGCGGACCGGTCGCAAGCGCGCCGAGCTGCGCGCCCGCCGCCGGCCCTGCTGGCGGCTGCTTGCCCGGCGCCCGTGCAGACGCCTTATTTCAGCCGGCGTTCCAGCAGAAGCGGAGGGACGGTATGAAGCGCACTGTGGCAGCCATCGACGGGCGCGGCCGGGGCCTGTGCGTGACCGAAGAGGCCCCCGAAGTGGGCGCCGGCCTGGTGGGCGTCCAGGTGGCGGCGTCGCTGATCAGCCCGGGAACCGAACTGGGAGGCGTGCCGGCGTTGCGGGCCAAACCCGATCCCGACCGCCCGCCGCGGCTGTTCGGCTACGCGAACGCCGGCGTCGTGGTGCGGGTGGGGGCCGGGGTCCAGCGCTTTGTCCCGGGGCAGCGCGTGGCCTGCATGGGGGCCGGCTACGCGCTCCATACGGACTTCGCCTGCGTGCCCCAGAATCTGTGCGTGGCGATCCCCGACGAGCTCGACTACGCCGAGGCGGCGGCCGCGCACCTGGCGGCCACGGCGCTGCAGGCCGTCCGGCGCGCCGAGCCCGAGTTCGGCGAGAACGCCATGGTCATGGGGCTGGGCCTGGTGGGGCAGTTGAGCGCCCAACTGGCGCAGTTGTGCGGGTGCCACGTCATGGCCGTGGACCGCCTGCCGCTGCGGGCGCGCATCGCGTGCGATGTCGGCATCGAGCGGGTGGTGCTGGCCGGCGAACAGGACCTGGTCGCCGCGGCCGCCGAGTTCTCCGGGGGCTACGGCATCGATTTCGGCATCATCGCCTTCGGAGGCGATGCCAGTGCCGCCTTCGAGCAGCTGCGCGACTGCCTGACGCTGTCCCCCGACGGCCACCGCATGGGGCGGGTGGTCGTCGTCGGCGGGGCGCGGATCAGCCACGTGTTCGCCGCGGCGCTGGGCAACGTCGACGTGCGCAGCGCGGCGCGCACCGGACCGGGCTATCACGACGCGGCCTACGAGCGGGGCGCCGGGTACCCGCCGGTATTCGTGCCGTGGACGACGCAGCGCAATCTGGCCGAGTGCGTGCGCGCCATGGCGTGCCGCAAGCTCCTGATCAAGCCCCTGCTCACCCACGAGTTCCGGCTGGCCCAGATCGCGGCCGCCATCGACGCGCTGGTGGAGACGCCGGAACAGGCCCTCGGCGTGGTGCTGCGCCCCTGACAGGGCCGGCGCGCGGGCTGCGCGGCGCGCGCTGGTGCGGCGCGCCACGATGCCGTGGGAGACGGACCAGCCAACTGGGGAGGTGCCGCGATGCGACTGGCGGGCAAGGTGGCGATCGTC
>CAZPXM010000063.1:0-17370 GCA_964591015.1 uncultured Gemmatimonadaceae bacterium | reverse complement strand
ACCAGCCAACTGGGGAGGTGCCGCGATGCGACTGGCGGGCAAGGTGGCGATCGTCACGGCGGTGGGCAAGCAGCGCGGCATGGGGCGCGGCATCGCCCGCGTCCTGGCCAGCGAGGGCGCGGATCTGGTCCTGAACAGCGCCTCCGCCGCCAGCGTCGAGGAGGCCGTGGCGGAGATCCGCGCGGCGGGCCGGCGCGCCGAGGGGGTGGCGGGGGACGCCGCCAGCCGCCAGGTGTGCGCCCAGCTCGTGCGGACGGCGACCAGTGTGCTGGGTCGCCTGGATATGCTGGTCTGCAATGCGGGCATCAACACGTTCACGATGTTCGAGCAGACCTCGGAGGAGGCGGCGCGGCGGTGCGTGGACGTGAACTTCTTCGGCACGTTCAACCTGTGCCAGGAGGCACTGCCGGCACTGAAGGAGCGCGGCGGCAGCATCGTGGTGATCACCTCGGTGCATGCGGAGAGCGCCTACCCGGGCAGCTCGATCTACAACTTCACCAAGGCCGGTCTCAACCACTTCGCGGCCACGCTGGGCATCGAGCTGGCTCCCTACCGGATCCGCGTGAACGCCCTGGAGCCCGGGTGGGTGGGCACGCCGGGCAGCACCGGCAGTCTCAGCGAGGAGCAACTGGCGCAGGTCGCGCGCGAGCTGATTCCGTGGGGGCGCATCGGCCAGGCCGAGGACGTCGGCAGGGCGGTGGCGTTCCTGCTCTCCGACGAGGCCGACTACATCACCTCGTCGGTGCTGCGCGTCGACGGCGGGCTGATCGCGGCCGAGCGGAAGAAACGCCTCGAGCTGTAGGCGACGGCGTGGCGGCCGGGCGCCGGCCGGCGCTCACAGCGGCTGTCCCGTGACCAGGTGGATGCGGCCCTCGGGCCGGAAGGAGACCGGCGGCAGATTCGGGGCGTCGCCGGCGATCAGGCGCCGCAGCAGGTCCGCCACGCCCGCGATGGCTGCTTCCAGCAACGCCTCTCCCTTGTCGCGGGTCGCCAGCCTGGCGCCTTCGTTCTGCACGTCGTCGCGGTGCACGCGGCGGGGGTCCAGCGCCAGCATGGTCGAGGTCTCGTACTCGCAGGCATGCCCGGGCAAACGCCCCAGCGTCATGTGCTCGCGCACCAGCTCGGGGTCGTACACGTCCCAGTAGGAGTTGAAGCGCAGGTCGATCTTCAGCTTCTCCCGGTACTCGTCCAGACGGCGCATCAGCGGCTTGACGTTGCCGCCGTGGCCGTTGAGGATGAGGATGCGCCGCAGGCCGCCCCGCTGCAGCGAATGACAGACGTCGAACACGAACTCGCAGAAGATCTCGGGACGCACCGTGAGCGTGCCGGGGTGCGCCATCCAGTGCTCCGAGATGCCGATGGACACCGGCGTGGCGACCACCACGTGCGGGTGCAGACGCCGCGCGGCCTGCTCGGCAATGTGGGCCACGTGCAGCGCATCGTGGATCATCTCCAGGTGTTCGTGGTGCTGCTCGGTGGAGGCAACCGGGACGACCGCGGCCTGAATGATGCCCTGCTCCATGCGCTCCCGGAACTCCTTGCGGGTCAGGTCTCCCACGAACACGCGCCGGTCTTCCATCGCCACGTCCTCTGCCCCTGCAGGCCGGGCTGCACCCCAGCGCCGCTGCGCGGGCGCCGGCTCCGGCACTGGCCTCGCTGTCGGCTGCGGCCGTGCTGCGGGCCGCATGTCGCGGCAAGAAAGGCGGGCGACAGCCGCGCGTCAAGCCGTGCGTCAGGCCGCGCCGGCCGCGGCTGGCCCCGGTCCGCGCCAGCGCGGTCGCGCTTGACATGCCGGCAACGCGGGCCTTAGGTACGCCGCCTGATCGATCGGCGGGCGCCGGGGCTGGATGGGCAGGCACGGCGCGGGGTCCACTGGCGGTGACCAGGAGCCAAGGGGGTGCCATGATCGGCTTTGCCGTGGTCGGATTGGGCATGGGCAGGACCCGAGCCAGACAGATCCAGCGGGAGACTGCCGGGGCCTGCGTGCGCATCGTCGTCGACATCAAGGAGGAGCTGGCCCGTCAGGTGGGCCAGGAGCTCGGCTGCGACTGGTCGCCGCACCTGGACGACGCCCTCGCCAGAGACGATGTCGATGTGGTCATGGTCATGACCCCGAGCGGCCTGCACGCGGAGGTGGGCATCCAGGCGGCGCGGGCCGGCAAGCACGTGCTCACGACCAAGCCGATGGACGTGACCACGGCGGCCTGCGACCGGCTGATCGCCGCGGCAGCGGACGCGGGCGTGATCCTCGGCGTGGACTATCAGAGCCGGTACGTCGACAACAACGTGCGCGTGGCCGAGGCCGTCCGGCAAGGGTGGCTCGGGCGGCTGATTCTGGGCGAGGTCCGCTTCAAGTGGTTCCGCTCGGACGAGTACTACGCGCACAACGGCGGGTGGCGGGGCACCTGGGCCATGGACGGCGGCGGTTCGCTGGCCAACCAGGGCTCGCACCTGCTGGACCTGCTGCTGTGGTTCATGGGCGATCCCGTGCGGCTGTACGCCGAGACGGCGATATGCACCCACCAGATCGAGACCGAGGACCTGGGCATGGTGATCCTGGAGTTCGCCGGCGGCGCCAAGGGCACCATCCTCGGCACCACCACGTTCCCGAGCAGCGTGTATTTCGGGGCGGAGGTGCACGGCACCGAGGGCGGCGTGCTGATCGATGCCGCTCTGGAGGGCACGATGCGGGTCTTCGGCAAGGGGCTGGAGGAGCGGCTGGCCACCATCGCCAACCCGGTGCACAGCGCCATGGAGGACATGGTGCGGGCGCTCACGCAGGGGACGGCGCTGCGCGTGCCCGGTCACGAAGGACGCCGGACCGTGGCGTTGCTGGAGCACATCTACCGCTCCGCGCGCACCGGCGCGCCCGTGTCCGTGCAGCCGGCCCGTTCCTGAGCGAGCCGGCAGCCGTTGCGCCAGTAGGGGAGGGGAAGGGCCACGCGCATGAAGATCACGGCGATCGATGCCCGCCTGGTGGACGCCAACTTCCGCAACCTGATCATCACCCAGATACACACCGATCAGGGCATCACTGGCATCTCGGAAGTGGTGACCAAGCGCTTCGACGACGCCACCCTGCACGGCATCCGCAACATCGCGGAGAACATCGGGCTCGTCGGCCAGGATCCGCGCCGGCCGGCGCTCCATTTCGAGCGCATGTACCGCGACAACCAGTGGACCACCGGTACGGTGGCGGTGTCGGCGATCAGCGCCATCGAGATGGCGATGTGGGACATCAAGGGCAAGGAGCTCGGCCGGCCCATCCACGAGCTGTTCGGCGGGCCCACGTGCCAGCGCGTGCCGGTCTACTGCCACGTGCCTGCGGGCGGCAGCCCGGAGGAGTTCGCCGACCACATCGGCAGCGCCCTGGCGCGCGGCTATCGGGTGGTCAAGACGACCCTGCCGGTGTACTACGGCCAGGTCCGGCGCGTGTCGCGGGACGGCACGGAGTACCGGTTGGGGGGAGCGGCGTACTCGGGCACCAAGGGCCGGGTGGACGGCAGCCACAACGAGCACCAGTGGACGGACGCGCGGGTGCTGCCGGCGATCGTGGCGTACTTCGCGCACGCGCGCCAGGTGCACGGGGATCGGGTCGAGATCTGGGTCGACTGCCACGCGCGGCTCAGCGGGGCCAGCGCGGCGCAGCTCCTGCGCGCGCTCACCGGCCTGGTCGAGCTGATCGAGGAGCCCCTGCCGCCCGAGGACATCCGCGGCCTGCGGCTGCTGCGCGAGGCGTCGGCGGCCTGCGGCGGACCGCGGTTGGGCGCCGGCGAACGCACGGCCACGGTGTACGATCGCCACATGGCCAGCATGGTGACCGAGCAGGCCGTGGACGTCTTCCAGCCGGACCTGGGCAACTGCGGGGGGTACGGCCAGTTCCACGAGCTGGCCAGCCTGGCCGCGATGCACGACGTGGCCGTGGCGCCGCACAACCCCAACGGGCCGCTGGCCGTCGCCCAGGGGCTGCAGGCCATGTGCTTCGTCCGCAACGGGTACCTGCTGGAGACGGTGGGCAACGCCGCCGAGGACGAGCTGGCGGCGCAGTTGCTGGAAGACCCCAGCCCGCTGCAGGTCCACGACGGGTACATCGAGGTGCCGACAGCACCGGGAGTGGGGGTGAGCCTGCGGGCGGAGGGATTGGCGGCGCGGCCGTTCCAGCGCTACTACCACGCCACGCGCTGACCTGGCATCCGTTGCCGGGGCAGCCGGCGGGCGCTGCGGGCGTCGGGCTGTCCTGCCGGAAGGCGCGGCGGGTATCGCCGGGCGGTGGGGTGCCTGCGGATGGTGAGGGCCAAGAACGAGGAGAGGGAGGAGAGGACAGATGCGCATCGAGCAGGTGGAGCGAATCGTGGTGGACGTGCCCTTCACGCCCCGGCAGCAGCAGATCACCGCGCGCGAGGTGCACAACTGGTCGATCCTGGAGCTGTGCAAGGTCACGCTGGACACGGGGACAGTGGGATGGGGCGAGACGGTGATCCACTACACCTGGGCCCGCGTCACCGACGCGAGCGTGGCGCGGGTGGTCGGCACCTCGCCGGTTCGCTGGCTGCACGACGACTCGCTGGGCGCGGGCCTGCAGATGGCCCTGCACGACGCGGTCGGGAAGGAGACCGGGGCGGCGGTGCACGAGCTGCTCGGCACCAAGGTGCGCGACTGGGTGCCGATCTCCTGGTGGTCGATCGACGCGGCGCCGGAGCTGTGGGCCGCCGAGGCGCGTGACGCCGTGGCGGCCGGGTACACCAGCTTCAAGCTCAAGCCGCGGCCGTGGTGGGACATCGTGGCGCAGGTCGAGGCGATCCGCGCGGTGGTGCCGCCGCACTTCCATCTCGATCTGGACGCCAACGGCACCTGGCAGAACGCGGCCAACGCGATCCCGCTGATGAAGCGGCTGGAGCGCTACGAGGCGGTGGCCATGTTCGAGTCGCCCATCCCGCAGCACGACGTGCTGGGCAACCGGCAGATCCGGGCGGCGGTGAACCGCCCCATCGCCATGCACTTCGGCTCGCCGCCGTACCTGACCAACCTCCGCGAAGGGGTGTGCGACGGATACGTCATCTGCGCGGGCCGTTCCCAGGTCGTTCGCCAGGGCCTGCTCAGCGCCGAAGCGCAACTGCCCTTCTGGCTGCAACTGGTGGGCAACGGTCTGACCACGACATGGGCCGCCCACCTGGGGGCCGTGCTCTCCCATGCGACGTGGCCGGCCATCACCTGTCTGAACCTCTACAGCCACCAACTGCTGCGGCGTCCCATCGAGGTCATCGGCGGGTACCATCGCGTCCCGGACGGCCCGGGTCTGGGCGTGGAGGTGGACGAGGAGGCGGTGGCGCGGTACCGCGTGCCGGAAGAGCGTCTGGCCGAGTGCCGAAGCCGGGGGGTGCTGTACGAGCACCCGGCACCGCGTCTGATCAACACCATCGTGTACCCGGACGGCAGTTGCGTGCATCTGGGACCCATGAGCCAGGGATACGGCTACTTCGGCGCGGGCCACGCACCGGCCTATGTGCCGGGCGTGCGTCTGGAGCCGTGGGCGGACGATGGTTCGCGGGAGTGGCGGGAGCTGTTCGAACAGGTCCAGCGCACCCCGGTGCGGGCGCGCTGGCAGGGCCGCTGACGCCTGCCGGAGGCATGCCTCCCGGAGGAGGGCAGCCGGACGGCTCTCCGGCACCGCAGTCCGGCGGGGGCGCGCGCACGCGCCGTGCCGTCCCCGCAGGTTCGCTCGCTGCCATCGGCGGCAGTGAAAGCGGGGCGCGGCCCCGTCCGCGTTGGGGGTAGTCGCGCGACAGGAGGGGCAGTCCATGCTCGACGAGCTCTACGATCGGCGCTTCTACGGGCTGAATTTCACCTACACCGAGTTCAACGGCATGCCCTACCAGCGGCTGGGCAGCAGTGGCCTGCGCGTGGCGCGCGTGGGGCTGGGCACCTGGAAGTTCGGCTATCCCGAGCGCCAGGACGGCTCTCGGGTCGGCCGCGACGCGGCCTTCCGGATCCTCGATCGCGCGCTGGAACTCGGGGTCACGTTCTGGGACACGGCCAACCGGTACAACGAATCCTCGGGGAACTCCGAGCGCGTCCTGGGCGAGTGGTTCCGGCAGCATCCCGGCGAGCGGCGGAACATCGTGCTGGCCACGAAGCTCGGAGGCGCGATGGACGGCATCACGCCGAATCACTGCGGCCTGTCGCGCGCCAACGTCCTCGACAGCGTGTATGCCAGCCTCGACCGGCTCCAGATCGAGCGCATCGACCTGCTGCAGTTCCATCGGATCGATCCGGAGGTGCCGGTGGACGAGTCGCTCGAGGCGGTCGCGGACCTGCGCCGCCAGGATCTGGTGCGCTACTTCGGCCTGTCGAACGCCACCGTGGCCGACCTGGAGGCCTACGGTCGGCACGCGCATCTGGCCCGCGTGTGCTCGGTCCAGAACAGCTTCAACCCGTTGACGGGCGCACGGCCCGGTCAAGAGGACGTGCTCGCCTACTGCGCCAGCCACGGCATCGCTCTGATTCCCTACAGCCCGCTGCTGCGCGGCCTGCTCACCAACCGCTATCTGCCCGGCAGGCAGGTGGGTCCGGGCGACCGGCTCGTCGACGAAGGCGAGCTCGAGCGACTGCTGCAGGGCGATGTGCGCGAGCGTCTGGAGAAGCTGGCCACGATCGCGGCCAGGCTGGGAGCCACGGTCGCCCAGGTCAGCCTTGCCTACTTGCTGCATCTGCCCGGCATGGGCCCGTTGATCCCGTCCGCCTCGAACGTGGCCCAGCTCGAGGAGAACGCCGGGGCGGTCCGGCTCCAGCTCGAGGCGAGCGTGCTTGGCGATCTTCGGCAGGTTTTCCTGGGAACTAATTCCGAGGCAAAAAGATGAAGATCACGCAGGTCGAGTGCTTCCGGACTGCCGTGCCGCACGTGCCGGCGATCCAGCAGAGCCGGCCCAGCGACTATCGCGAGCGGCCGATTCCCATCATCCGGGTGCACACGGACGCGGGCATCGTCGGGATCGGCGAAGGGGGACGCGGGGAGCAGCTCGACGGACTGGCGGCCGCCTGGGTGGGCAAGGACCCGCTGGCGCAGAAGCTGACGACGATGACCGGCGCCATGGCGATGGCCTTGTTCGACATCGCCGGCAAGGCGCTGGGGGTGCCCGCTCACCGGCTCATGGGCAGCCAGCACTGGGACAAGGTGCCCGTGGGCTTCTGGTCGCCGCCGCTGGAGCCGAGGCAGTTCGCGGCCATGGCCGAGGAGGGCGCGCGGCGCGGCTTCAAGACCCACAAGCTGAAGGCCCGGCCCTGGAACATCGTCGAGACCGTCGAGCTGATGACCCGGGCGGCCGGGCCGGACTACGGCATCATCGTGGACCCCAACTTCACGTTCGGCGATCTGGCCACCAGCCTGCGTCTGGCCGCGCGTCTGGAAGCCTACAACGTGCAGGCGTTCGAGGACCCCTTTCCCTATCTGCCGGGCTGGCACCAGTACCGCGATTTCCGCCGGCACACGCGCATCCCGCTGGCGCCGCACCTGTACGACTCGCGGCAGATCCTCGGCGCCATCCGCGCCGAGGCCGCCGACATGTTCAACACGGGCGGCAGCGTGGAGACCACGCTCGTCAACGCCGGCATGGCCGAGGCCGCCGGCATGCCGGTATGGCTGCAGGTCGTGGGACTGGGTCTGGGCGTGTCGGGGGCATACGGCACGCACGTCCACGCGGTGGTCCGCAACGCCACGATCCCGTCGGACTGCCTGCACTTCACCCGCGAGAACGACCTGATCGGCGGCGCCCTGGCCCCGCAGGATGGTCTGGTGACCGTGCCCACGGGGCCCGGTCTAGGCGTGGAGCTGGACATGGACGCGGTGGCGCACTACCGGGTCGGCTGAGCCCGCCAGGTGGACCGCCGGCCGGCGCGACTCCCGGCCCACTGGCGGCAGCGCTCACGGGCAGTGC
The DNA here is from genome assembly GCA_964591015.1 of uncultured Gemmatimonadaceae bacterium. Taxonomy (GTDB): domain Bacteria; phylum Latescibacterota; class UBA2968; order UBA8231; family UBA8231; genus SLHA01. Next base: position 9,439 of record CAZPXM010000063.1, on the reverse strand, counting down.
CAGTCACGGACAGTGGGAGCCGAACTCCCGGTAGTGCCGCACCGGCAGGGCGTGGTACCGGCGCACGACCGTCTCCAGCCGATCGCAGGCCAGCGCGAAGAGGCGGCGGCCCTTGTCGGCCGTGGCGGCCAGGGCGTCTCCCATGATGCCCGTGTTGGCCAGGGTGTCGCGCCGCCGCTCGGCGAACTCGGCGAACGGCAGCTCGGGCCAGAAGGGGCGCGCGCCGGTGTCGTCGCGCGCTGCCCGCGCCCAGTCGACCAGGTGGGGCCGCAGGTAGAGCTGGACCGAGGTCTCCCACTCGCCGCCGTGGCCCACGTCCGTGTCCGTGCTCGCCCACGCGCGCAGCTCGGCGTCGACCATGTCCCACCAGTTGAAGTGCAGCGAGAAGATGTCTTCCTCGGCCAGCTCCCAGCACACGGTGCGGCTGGGCCCGAAGTTGCCGCCGTGGCCGTTCAGACAGACGATGCGCTGGAAGCCATTGGCGTGGATGCTGCGGAGCACGTCCGCCAGCAGCATCTGCAGGGTCTGCGCCCGGACGCTGAGGGTCCCGGGAAACCCCATGTTGTAGTGGGACAGGCCCGACCAGATCGGCGGGGCGACGATCACCGGGAAATCGTCGATCCGCCGTGCGACTTCGCTGGCCATGAAGAACGGGGCCGAGATGTCCACGTCCATGGGGCAGTGGGGCCCGTGCTGCTCGATCGAGCCGAGCGGCACGATCACCACCGGGTCCCGTTCCAGGGCGGCCACGAACTCGTGCCGCCACATCTCCTGCCAGAAGATCTTCCTGCCGGACCCGGTGTAGGATCTCGAATACACGATCGCCCTCCTCGTCGCCGCGCCGTCCTGCCGTGCTTGGGTGCCGGCGGGGCGCCGCAGATGCCCGCTGTGCAGGCCCGCGAGCGCCCTGGCATGCCAACGATAGCCGGCGGGCGGTGCGCCGGCAACCGGCTGCCTCTGCCCGGGCTTGACTCCTGTAGCGTGCGGCGGCGGGCCGGGCGTTTTCCGGGTTGACACTCCGGCGCCGGCGGCCTAGGTTGGCGCACCGCCTGGGTCGATTCCCCACGAGGCGGCTCCGGTGGCCGCGGTCCAGCCTTCCTGTCCGGCAGCCTCCCACCGGCCCGCACGGCGCCCGCGTCAGTCTGCCTGCTGCAGGATGCGGTGACCAGCGGCTCGGTAGCTCCTCCCGGGTGGGCCCGTAGCTCAGGCGGTAGAGCAGCGGACTTTTAATCCGTTGGTCGCGGGTTCGATTCCCGCCGGGCTCACCACTCTCGATACCCCGCAGCGACACGAAGGACGGAGGGGCCGGAAGTCATGGACAGGAACCGGCTGGGCACACTGAGGGATTTTCACCGGGATGGCTTGCTGAACGACACGCTGCCATTCTGGATGAACCACACCATCGACCGGGAGTACGGCGGCTTCCTCAACTACCTGGACGCCGACGGCAGCGTCTATCACACGGACAAGCCCGTGTGGGTCCTCGGCCGCTTCACGTGGCTGACGGCCCTGCTCTACAACGAGGTAGAGCGGCGCCCGGAGTGGCTGGAGACCGCACGGCACGGGATCGAGTTCCTGGAGAAGCACGCCTTCGACAGCGACGGGCGGATGTTCTACGAGCTGACGCGCGACGGCCGCCCGCTGCGCCAGCGACGCTATCTCTTCTCGGAGACCTTCGGAGTCATCGCCTTCGCCGAATACGCGCGCGCCACGGGCGACGCGGCGCGGCTGCAGCGCGCGCGGGACACCTATCGGCTGATCCTGCACTACCAGCGCACGCCAGGCCTGCTGCCGCCGAAGATCATCCCCGAGACGCGGCGCATGAAGGCGCACGCCATGCCGATGATTCTCGTCGCCACCTCCCAGCAGATCCGCAAGGCGGATCCCGAGCCGCTGTACGACCAGGTCATCACGGAGAGCATCCGCGAGATTCTCGCGCACTTCGTGCACGCGGACAGGAAGGCGCTGCTCGAGACCGTGGGGCCGAACGGCGAGTTCCTGGACACGCCCGACGGACGGTGCATCAACCCGGGCCATGCCATCGAGAGCGCGTGGTTCATCATGGAGGAGGGCCGCCGCCGCGGCGACCGGGCCATGATCGAGGCAGCCTGCCGCGTGCTCGACTGGTCGCTGGCCTGGGGCTGGGACGCCGAGTACGGCGGTATCCGCTACTTCGCGGACGTGGCCGGCAAGCCGTGCGTCCAGTACGAGCACGACATGAAGCTCTGGTGGCCGCACTGCGAGGCGCTCTACGCCACGCTGCTCGCCCACCATCTGACCGGCCGGCAGGAATACGCGGAGTGGTACGAGAGAGTGCACGAGTATGCCTTTGCGCACTTTCCGGACCGGCAGCACGGCGAGTGGTTCAAGTACCTGCACCGCGACGGCACGGTCTCGCACACGCTCAAGGGCAACGCCTGGGCCGGGCCGTTCCACCTTCCGCGCATGCAGCTCTATTGCTGGAAGCTGCTGGAGGAGATGCTCGCATGACGGCGCGGGCGGGCCGGCTGCAGCAGCGGGCATTCGCCAACGACTTCTTGCGCGTCAGCATCGCCACTCCCACGCCCGACAAGCACTTCGTCGCGTCGATCGAGCTCAGAACCGCCGGCGGCTGGGAGACGCTCCTGCGCGGGATCGAGGGCCGGGAGTTCTCGGCGTCGTTCGGCAACGCGAATGCGTCCACCTGTTGCGCGGCGCCCCTGCCCTCGGGGGGCTGGCGGATCGAGATGTCCTGTCTGGGCGCGACGTGGGAGGCTCGCGAGACGATCGCCCTGCTGCCCGCTCAGCCCTGGCTGCGCCGGGAGCAGACGTGGCGCATCCTCGCCGGTTGCGAGGGCGCCATTCACCCCGGCTGGCAGTTGCCCGCGACGTCCGGCCTGCGCTACACCTTCCCGCTGTTCGCCCACGAGCGGCCGCTGGCCGGGTTGCCGGCCATGCGCGCCGACGTGGCCTGGGCCTTGCCCTTTCCGTTTCACGTCTGGCATGCCGGCGACTGGGTGGCGCTCTATGGCGTGGATCGCAGCCGTTCGGGGGGCACGCTGGACTTCCAGCCGGCGCCGGAGGCGGGCGGGACCGCTCTGGACGGGTCCGCTCTGGACGGGGTCGCTCTGCGCGTGTATGTGCCCGACACGACAGCGCAGATACCGGACTTGTCGGAGCAGTTCTACAAGTACCCTCTGCCACCGAAGACGGCCCGCTTCGAGCGCGGCACCGAGATCGTCCTGTCGGAGGTCATCGGCGCCCGCGTGCTGGAAGCCGGCCAGGAGCCCCTGCTGGAAGCCGAGCGCCTGGCCGCCGATGTGCTCCTCGCGCCGCGCGCCATGCCGGACCTGCAGCGCGTGGCAGCCGGCATCGCCGCTTTCTACCCGCGCTGCGAGCTGTGGGAGCCGGATGCGCTGGGCGAGGGGCGCGGTTGGTTCCTCAACATGTGGACCTACACCCATGGCGGCACGCCGCAGCGCACCGGGCCGGGCGGCGGCTACTTCGACCTGGGCTGGGGCGAGGGCATCGCGGCCGAGACGTTCGTGGGCCTGACGCGGCACTGGCGGCGCACGGGCCGGGCCGACTTGCTGGGTTACGTCGACGAGATGACCCGCAGCCTGGGGCTGTTCCAGTGCGGCGCGGGGCCGGACGCGCCATTCTTCGACCGTTCGGATGGGCGCCGTTTCGGCGATTTCGGCCTGCAGCGGCGCTTCTGGACGCACTCGCTGGGCCACCTCGGCAGCCAGTTGCTGCGATGCTACCTGGAGAACCCGGGCTACCCCAACGCGGAGGCGCGCCAGGAATGGGGACGCGTGGCCGCGTCCATCGCCCGCTACTGCGCCAGGCAGCAGACCGCCGACGGCGATCTGCCGGATCTCGTGGATGACGCCGGCCGCGCCATCGTCACCGGCAAGCGGCGCATTGCCGCGCGCGTGGTGGTGGCCGGCCTGTGGTCGCTGACGAGCCGGGTGACGGGCGACGCAGCCTGGCTGGAGCGCGCCGTGCGACTGGCGCGCGCGGTCCAGCCGGAGATCGACGCCTACGCGTTCTACAACCAGATGATCGACGCGCTGTCGGCGCCGATCGACCTGCTGGACGGCGAGGCCGCGTACTACGCGCTGGAGGGGCTGGTGCCGCTGTACGAGGCGACGGGCGCGCCATGGATGCTGGCGCTGTGCCAGAAGGCCGTCGCCTTCGGCCTGTGCTGGACCTACTTCTACGATCTGCCGAGCGCCTACCGGGGGGTGGCGCGCGGCGGTCAGGCGTGTCGCATGCCGGACTTCCCGTTGATCTACCCGATCGGGCCGGCCAAGGCCGTGGAGCCGTTGTTGCGGCTTGCCCGCGTCACGGGGGACGCCTTGTACGCGCGCATGGCCGGGGAGATGGTGGGCTTCATCGGCCAGTACCAGATCGACCAGCCGGACCGGCCCTGGCACGGCGGCATGGTCCACGCCTTCGACCAGCACAGCGGCCGCTTCTGGGGGCCGGACAAGTGCGGCCAGGTCGATACCGGCATGGCCACCGGCAACAGCCTGGCCGCCATCGAGTGCTGGCTGGACAGCGACAGGGGGCTGCGCGCGTGAGCGTCGCCTGCAGACTTCGTGCCCTTCGCTCCGCGCCCGTTCGCCTCTTCGCGCGCGGCGCTCGCCCGCCGCCTGGTCGGGGCTTGCGCTGCGGGCAATTTGCTTGACCAGCCGCAGCCGCCGCCACTATCATAGGCCGCGCCGACCACTCGGGCCGCACTCGTAGGCGGGCGGTCCGTAGTGCGTCGCGAAAGCCACCCAACCCGTCCGCTGCCCGGCGAACCGCTATGGGGGAGACACCCGAGGACCTCGCTGCGCGGGAGCGATCCTTCGCGGAGTTCTTCAGCGCCGCGACCGGCGGCCTCGCGCCGTATCGCTGGCAGCTCCGCGTGGCCGTGGATGGTCTGCCCGATGTGCTCTCCGTGCCTACTGGCCTCGGGAAGACGGAGACCGCGCTGGCCTGGGCGTGGCGCCTTCTGGTCGACAAGCAGCCCGAGCCGCTGCACCTCGTGTTGTGCCTGCCGATGCGCAGCCTCGTCACCCAGACCGTGCAGCGCTTGCACGGCTACTTCGACAACCTCAGGGCGAAGAGGCCGGAGGTCGATGTCGGCATCCATCAGCTCATGGGGGGCGCCATCGAGGACGAATGGGTGCGTCAGCCCGACAAACCCTGGGTGCTGGTCGGTACGCAGGACCAGCTCTTGTCGCGCGCCCTCAACCGCGGCTATGCCATGAGCTGCTTCGCGTGGCCCGTCCACTTCGGGCTCCTCAACAACGACTGCCGGTGGCTCATCGACGAGGTCCAGCTCATGGGGCCGGGGTTGTGGACCACCGCGCAGCTCGACTGGATGCGCCGGAAGCGCTTCCCGGCACTGAAGCCGTGCCCCACCACGTGGATGAGCGCGACCGTCGGCACCTCCTTCCTTCACACCGCCGATCGCGAGCGAGAAGGCCTGGCCGAACCGCCGCCGGCGCAGTTGGCCTTCGACGCCGCACTCGCGACTGCGCTCGCCACGGACGAGAAGCTCGAGTGGTGGCGTGCAGCAACGCGCCCCGTGGGGTGGTGGCAGCCGCGGGCGGCTGCGGAGACCGCTGCCGCGAAGAAGCGCGGTGCCGCGCCGTCGGCCGCGGTCACGGCCGCACCCATCGCCGCGGCCGTGGTGGCAGAGCACGTGGCGGCCACGCTCTCGCTGGTCATCTGCAACACCGTGGAAACGGCGCGTGCGGTCTTCCGGGCGCTGCCGGCCGGCAACAAGGTTCTTCTCACCTCGCGCTTCCGTCGCGCCGATCGGGCGCGCCATGAACGACGGCTCCTGGAGTTCGACGCCAAGCGCAAGGCGGGCGCGCTGCCGCAGGACCATCCTGGTCTCATCTGCGTGAGTACCCAGGTGATCGAGGCGGGGATGGACATCTCGGCCCACCGTTTGTGGACGGAGCTGGCACCGTGGCCGTCGCTGCTCCAGCGTCTCGGTCGGTTGAACCGAAGAGGGGACGATAGAGGAGCGCAGGCGCGGGTCTGGGAGTCTCCCGCGGACGACCGGAAGAAGAAGGCGGACCGGAGCGGTCCGTACGCGGGCGCAGACCTGGAGCGGGCCAGGAGGCTGCTGACGGCGTTCGTTCCCCTCGCGCAGGAGAAGCCATTCGCGGCGGCGCTCGCGGAGCTGAACGCGCGGTATGCCGACGAAGTCAGGCAGGCCCTGCAGCCCGAGCTGAGCCCGCTGCCCCGCGCCCTCGAGGTGTACGGCCTCTTCGCGACGGAGCGCGACGTCCACGGCGGATTCACGGACGTCAGTGCCTTCGTGCGCGGCACGGATCCTGAACTGGACGTGACAGTGTTCTGGCGTGACTGGGATCGCGACCGCCCGCCATCCGGCGAACAACTCGACGGCCCGCCGCCGGAGCCGGCGCAGGAAGGATGCCCCGTCTCTTTCGTGCGGGTCCAGGAGATGCTGCAGAAAGGCAGACGTCGCGCATGGCAGTGGGACGAGGAGGGCGACCGCTGGGAGCCCGTGCGCCCGCAGGAAGTCCGCCCCGGCATGCTGCTGATGCTGAAGCGCGACGCCGGCGGCTACGACGCGAACGAAGGCTGGACGGGTGACGAGTCCGACGTGCTAGCCGAGGTGCCGCGCGCCGGTCGCGGCACGACGCTGCACGACGATGCCCGGAGCGAGGTCGGCTACTGGGCGACGCTCGCAGACCACCTGCAGGATGCGCGCGAAGAGGCCGAGAAGCTGGGCGACGCGCTGGGCCTGACCGGCGCCATACGGCAGGCCGTGGTGGAAGCCGCGGGGCTTCACGATCTCGGCAAGGCGCATCCGCAGTGGCAGGGTCAATTGCCGGACCGCTCCGGCATGCCGCAGGCGCTGCTGGCCAAGTGTCCACGCATCCTCGCGGTCGACGTGAAGGGCGATGGCGGCGCTGCGCGCGCCGCGGTCGGGCAGCTGCGGCCGCGGGCGCATGCACTGCCGGGCGAAGGCCGCGGCGAGCGCGTCGTGCGTCTCCGGTGGGCCATCGACGACAGGCTGAGCGAACCGGAGCTTGCATGTCTGCGCGCCGTGGCCGGCGTCGGCTGGGCCGGGCACCTTCCGTTTCGCCCCGGGCTGCGCCACGAGGCCGCCACTGCGCTGGCGATGTGGCGGAAGTATCGCGACAGCGACGCGAAGCCGTACCCGGCGCTCGCGGTCTACCTGGCGCTCGCGCATCACGGCAAGGCGCGCACCGTCCTGCGCTCGACGAGCGCGGCGGGGGACGATGTCTTCGGCGTGCGCAGCGAGCCGGGCTCGCTGCGCATCGGCAGCGACGAATGGCCCTTCGACCTGTCGCTCGCGCAGGACGGGGCCGAGGGGCGCTGGGAAGGCAACGAGTTCGTGCTGACCGGGCACGGCTGGACGGGCCTGGTCGCCGACCTGCTCGGGCCGTGGCGCCCCGAAGAGACCAGCGACGCCGGCGTCGTGCCCGCAGCGGAGCCGCGCCATCTCGGACCGTTCGCGCTGGCGTACCTGGAAGCGCTCGTGCGCATCGCCGACTGGCGGGCCAGCGAGCCAGCGCGCGCCACCGGGGCTGTGAAGCCGAGCGAGGTGGCCGGTGACCGCTGAGCTGCGCCTGCCGGCGCTGGCCTTGCCCGGCCTGACGCCCGACAGCCTGGGCAACTACCTGGCGTCGCTCGGGCTGCTGCGCGTGCTCAGTCGGACGTGGCCGAACACGCGCATCGCGTGGCGCGACGAGGTGTTGCACGTGGTCGGCGGCCCGCCGACGCTCGAGGCGTTGCTCGACGAGCTGCTGCGGGTCGCCGGCACCCAGGCCGACCCGGATGTCAGCAAGCGTGAGTGGACCCAGTACGACAGGGCATGGTTGGCGGCGCAGAAGAAGAGCACGAAGACCGACTCGGGGACCCCGCTGGCATGCTGGCAGGCAGCAGCAACGGAGAGCCAGCTCCGTCTCTGCGCCGCCCACGCGGTGCCGCTCGCCCGCGTCGGCTTCAATCCGCTGCTTGGGAGCGGCGGCAATGCCGGCCGCCGTGACTTCGCCGCGGGTTGGCGGAAGGCGGTCGCGATGCTGGCGGCCGCGCCGCAGCCCCGGGGCCGGAGGAAGAGGGAATCCGCGCCTGGCGCTGGCGGTGTGTCGATCCCCGACGAAAGACGGCGCGAGCTGGAGGCGTTCCTCCTCGGCAGGCCGCTCGCGTGGCTGGTCGACAAGGTGTCCGCCGGGTCGTGGTTCAGCAGTGCGACGAAGTTGTACAACAGTGGTCAGTCGCCAGCGCGCGAAGGGCGCATTTCGCCCTGGGCGATGGTCCTGGCCTGCGAAGGGCTGGCTTTCTTCGTCGGCGGTGCGTCCCGCAGGCTCGGCGCGCGCACGCGCGCCATGGCCGCATTTCCTTTCGTCACGCGGGCCGCCGCGCCGGAAGTGGCAGGCGAAGCGGGGCGAGTCAAGGGCGAGATCTGGGCGCCGCTGTGGCGGCGACCGATGTCGTTGGCCGAGGTGAGTACCCTGTTCGCGCGCGGCCGTGCCGAGTTGCGCGGCCGTGGCGCCCTGACGCCTGGCGCGTTCGCTGCGGCGATGCGCCAGCGCGGCGTGGACGCGGGTGTCAGCGAGTTTCGTCGGTTCACCCTCGCCCGGACGACCAGCGCCAACACGTTCGAACCGCGCCTGGAGGCTCGCTTCCGGCTGGATACCGGTTCCGGCGCGGCGGACGCGACCGCGCGCACGCTCGCCCTCGTCGCCGCCCTGATCGAACAGCCTGGCTTCCCGGGCGACCTCCCGCGCGACGGCAAGATGCGCCGGCGACGGCGCGTGGCGGGGCTGCGCGGGCCCGTCGAGGCGGCGCTGCTCGCCGTCGCGGCAGAACCGGAACGCCCGGAAACGGGGGTCGCGCTGCTCGACGCGATGGTCCGCGCCCTGGATCGTATCGACCGCAATCGGGAGTTCCGCGCCCGCCAGTTCCGCTGGGAGCCGCTGCCTCTGAGGTGGCTGCCGTCGTTGTTCGCCCAGGAGCCGCCGGGAGTCGAGGCGCGTCTCGCCCTCTCCCTCGTGTCGTCCTTCCCGAGCGCGTCGCCGTTCGCCACGTACCGCTTCGGCGTCGAGTGGAAGCATGGGGCGACGTTCGCCCGTTACACCCACGTCGAGCGGCCGCCTGCACGCTGGGTCTGGGGCCCGGGCGAGCTCGCGCGCGTTCTCGGGGCCGTGTTGACGCGGAGGCTCCTCGACCAGCAGAGCCACAGCGACACCCCGGATCGTGCGCGCGCACCTCTTCCTGCCACGATGGCCCAGGTCCATGCGTGGCTGGCGGGCGACGTGGACGAGGCGCTGCTGGCGGCGTGGCTGGGGCGGCTGGCTCTGTTCGACTGGCGGTGGGTTCCGCCAGACGTCCTGCCGCTCGCCCCCGGCGGTCCCGTCCCGCCGGTGGCCGCCGAGCTGGCCCTCTTGGGGCTCGTGCA
>CAZPXM010000062.1:0-20715 GCA_964591015.1 uncultured Gemmatimonadaceae bacterium | reverse complement strand
GCCGAGGCTGCGTTCGCGCTGTGGGAAGCGGCGGAATGCTACGGGCGCATGGGTGATCAGCAGCAGCGCCGGCGGGCTCTCGAGGCGCTGGCGCGCGAGCATCATGATCTGCCGCTGGCGGAGAGGGCGCGGGCGGCGCTGGCGGCGATCTGACGGCCTGTCCCGGCGTGGCTGCCTGGGTGGGGCGGCGATCAGCGGGTCGGTGGGCGGGTCGCAGCAGGATCGGTGGCAGGCGGGCACCCCGCAGAGGGAGGATCCAAGGGCATGGGTGGCATGCTGAAGGTGTTCTCCGGTCAGAGCAATCCAGCGCTGGCCGCGGCAGTCTGCCGGGAGATCGGCGTGGAGCTCGGCCGTACGGAATGCCTGCGCTTCAGCAACGAGAACATCAAGGTGAAGATCTGCGAGAATGTGCGCGGGTGCGACGTGTTCTTCATCCAGACCTCGCTGCCGCCGGTCAGCGAACACCTGATGGAGTTGCTGATCGCCCTGGACGCGCTGAGGTACGCCTCGGCCGGCCGGATCACCGCCGTGCTGCCCTACTACCCGTACGCGCTGGCAGACAGCAAGGACGAGCCGCGGATCTCGGTAGCGGCTCGCCTGATGGCGGACCTGATCAAGGCGGCAGGAGCGGACCGCATCCTTACGATGACGCTTCACAGTCCGCAGATCGTCGGTTTCAGTCGCATCCCGATCGACCAGTTGAGCGGCGTTCCGGTCATCTGCGACTTCTACCGGCAGCGACTCGATCTGAGCAATGCGGTGGCCGCCGCTCCCGACATCAGCCGCGCCAAGGTGACCGAGTCGTACGCCAGACGTCTGGGGCTGCCGCTGGCCGTCATGGACAAGCGCGAGGACGAGGGCGGTCGGGTGTGGGTCCACGGGGTGATCGGCGAGGTGGCAGGCCGGGATGTGATCTTCTTCGACGACGAGATCATCACGGGTGCATCCATCGCCGAGGGAGCCGCGGCGGTGCGCGCTCGGGGCGCGCAGCGGGTGTTCGCCGGATGCGTGCATGGCTCGATGGGGGAGGAGGCGATGGTCCGCCTGACCGACTCGGCAGTCGAGCAGGTGGCGGTCACCGACACCATCCCCCTGGCTGCCTCGTCCGGCGGCGACAAGATCCGCGTCTGCTCCGTCGCCGGGCTGTTCGGCCGCGCCATCCGCGCGATCCACGACGAGACGTCCATCAGCGCGCTGTTCAGTTGACCGGTCGGTCGGCGAAGGCGGCCCGCGGCTGCCGGCACGCGGGGCCCGATCGGCTCGGCTGCCGGTCCAGGGCCAGCGAGCGGCGGCGCAGGCCATGGGCGCGGATGGGTCTCCGGTGGCAGCAGGACCGGGCCGCGGCGTCGCGCCGGCGATGGGGGGCGTTCTCGGTCCACTGACGACGGCCAAGCCATGAGACTGGCAGTACTCGCCGACATCCACGGGAACCTGGAGGCGCTCGAGGCGGTGCTGATCGCGGCCGCGGAGGCCGGGGCGTCGCGGATCCTCTCGCTGGGCGATGTGGTGGGCTACGGCGCCGATCCTCTGGGGTGTGTGTACCGCCTTCAGGAAGCTGGCGCGGTGTCGGTGCTGGGCAACCACGATCAGGCGGTGCTGGCTCCGGGCCAGATCCGCTGTTTCAACTACGCGGCGCGGCAGAGCCTGCTGCACGCGCGCGAATCGCTCACTGCCGACGCCCTGGCGTACCTGCGATCCGCGGCCTACCGGCGCGTGGAGCACGGCGGCACCCTCGTCCACGCGCATCCGGTCCGCCCAGAGGAGTGGGAGACGCTCTTCACGTACGCCAGCGTGCTCGCGGCGATGGCCGAGATGGACTGGAACCTGGCCTTCTTCGGCCACACGCACCACGCGGCGATCTACTGCTGGTCGCGTGAGCGGGTGCAGCTGTTGACTTCTTCGAGCGTGGCGGTCGGCCCGCACCGCTACCTGGTCAATCCCGGGAGCGTGGGACAGCCGCGCGATGGCGACTGGCGAGCCGCGTATGCTCTGTGGGACGTCGAGCGCCAGGTGATCGAGTTGCGGCGCGTGGAATACGCGGTGGCCAGGGCTCAGGAGAAGATGGCTGCTGTCGGCCGCTCCGAGATGCTCGTCAGGAGGATCGCCCGTGGGGAGTGAGGCCCCGGCGCCGGAGTTGGGGCGGGTCTTGCGGGTCTCGGGGCTGCTGCAGCTCGTGCGCATCGGCGACCGGGTCCTTCGGTGCGAGATGCGCGGCCGGCTGAAGGACGGGAGACGGACGACCACGGCGCCGGTGTACGTGGGCGACTGGGTGCGGGTCAGACCGACCGGCAGGTGGTCGGGCGTGATCGAGTCGGTACAGCCGCGGACCTCGTCGATCTCGCGCTGCGCGAGCGGAGGGCGCGGCCGGCAGCAGATCATCGCCGTCAACATCGACCAGCTCGTCGTGATCGTGGTGCTGCGTCGCCCTGCGGTGCGCCCGGGGTTCATCGATCGGGCGATCATCATGGGCTCGCAGGGCGGGGCACGGGTGGTGGTGTGCGTCAACAAGATCGATCTGGGGGACGGGGCCGAGCTGGCTGACCTGGTGCGGACCTACGGCGGCCTGGGCTACTCGGTCCTGGGCACGAGCGCCGTGACGGGCGACGGCATCGAAGCGCTCGGGGCCCTCATCGCCGGCTGCACGTCGGCGTTCGTGGGACAGTCGGGCGTCGGCAAGTCGTCGCTGTTGAACTGCCTGGAACCAGGACTCAACCTGCGGACGCAGGAGCTCATGCGCCGGCACGAACGCGGTCGCCACACCACGGCTGCGGCACAGCTCCACGAACTGCGGTCCGGTGGTTGGGCGGTGGACACGCCCGGCATCAAGGAGCTGGGTCTGTGGAACGTGGGGGCAGACAGCCTGGCCGAGCATTTCGTCGAGATGCGACCGTACGTCGGCAGTTGCCGGTTCGGTGACTGCCGGCATCTGGAGGAGCCCGGGTGCGCCGTCCTCGATGCGGTGCATCGCGGCGCCATCTCGCCGAGACGGTACGCGGGCTACCGGCGGATCCTGGAGAGCCTGTAGGAGATGCCCTGCATGCGGCTGCTGGCGATCGGGAAGATGCTGGAGTCCTACGGGCGGATGCTGCGACTCAAGTTGGTCGCCGGAGAGACTGGTCTGGATCGCACGATCGGCAGCAGCGACGTGAACCGGCCTGGCCTGGCTCTCACGGGCTTTTCGGAGCTGTTCACCATCGATCAGATCCAGTTGCTCGGGAACACCGAGAGCGAGTACCTGCGCAGCCTGCCCATCGACCAGCGGCGCCTCGCCCTGGAGATCATCTTCCAGTTCGACATTCCCTGCGTGATCGTGACGGGCCGCGGCAGGATCATCCCGGAGCTGCGCCAGCTGGCGGATGAGCGCGGCGTGCCGCTGCTGCGCTCCGAGTTCAGCACCGCCCGGTTCGTGCATCTGCTTCACTTCTACCTGGACGACGAGTTCGCGCCGCAGGTGATCGTGCACGGCACGCTGGTCGACGTGCACGGCGTCGGACTGCTGTTTTCGGGACGCAGCGCCATCGGCAAGAGCGAGGTGGGTCTGGATCTGGTCGAAAGAGGCCACCGGCTGGTGGCAGACGACTCGGTGATCATCACGCGCAAGGTCCAGGGCATCCTGGTCGGATGCAGCCCTGAGATCTTGCAGGACCATATGGAGATCCGGGGCATCGGCGTGCTGCACATCAGGCGGATGTTCGGCGTGCGGGGGACGCGGCGCCAGAAGCGCGTCGAGGTGGTCGTCAGGCTGGTGGACTGGAGCAGCGACGTGGAGTACGAGCGGGTCGGTCTGGAGGACCGCACGCGCACCATCCTGGGAGTCGAGCTGCCCGAGGTGACCGTGCCGTTGTTTCCGGGCAAGAACATCACCGTCATCGTGGAGGCGATTGCGCTCAACTACCTGCTGCGGATCGAGGGCTTCCATGCTGCTCGCGAGTTCAACAGCCGCCTGCTGGCAAGGATGGAGCGCCACCGGCGGCTGCGCGAACTGCGCGCCGAGGAGGAGGCGCCCGGCCGGGATGCTGAGCCAGCCAGCCGGGATGGCGAGACGCCGGCGGACGACGGCTGAGGTCGGCGCGGGCGGCGGTCGGCCGGAGCACACCGCAGATCCCGGCGGCGGTGGGGCAGCACGGGTCGGCAGGCGGTGATGGCTGAGATCACGCTCGGCCTGGTGGGGCCGGCCTGGTTCGTCGAACGGCAGGCGCGGATCGCGTCGCACGTGCCCGGGGTCTCGGTTCGGGCCTGCTGGTGCGGCGAGCCAGCCCCTTCGGCTCTGCCCGCCACAGTCGTGCCGCACGCCGACCCTGACGGGATCCTCCGGAGCCCCGGCATCCAGGCCGTGGCTGTTGGCGCGCCGATCGCCGAGCGCGCCTATTGGTGCGAGCAGGTGGCGCGCGCCGGCAAGACGCCTCTGTGCCCGCTGCCCCCCGGTCGCCGGCGCGCCGAGGTCTCGGCCGTGCTGGCGTCGTGCAGCAGCCTGGGGTTCCCGGTGCATCTGGTGGACAGCAGCGGCACGGGGCCGGTGGGACGCGCCCTGAGCGAAGGCAGCCAGCGGTGCGGTCGCGTTCTGTTCTTCTACCTCGAGATGCAGGTGGATCGGCGCCGGCTCGAAGGGGACGAGCAGGGGGTCCTGCTGCAGTCCGCAGTCGGCTACCTGGGAAGGCTCACCGCTCTGTGTGGCGCGCTCGATTCGGTGTGGGCGGAGACGCGCAGCCTCAGGTGGGGCCGCCCGGCCGAGGACATCGCGGTGGCGTACCTGCGCGGGATGGACGGATGCGAGGGGTCGGTGGTGGTCGACGGGCTCGGCGCGGCAAGCCGGACACGGGTGCGCCTCCACGGCCGGCGGAGCACTCTGGACTGCGTTGAAGGCCCTGTCGCGGAGGCCGCTGCCTGGCGTGCAGCGTACGCCGAGTTGGCCGGGGTGGCGAGCAGCCCGGCTGGGCTGCGCCTGAGCGATGCGAGCCTGGACGCCGGCATGGCCCTGGCGCAGTGGATCGTCCAGGCGGCGAGAGCGCGGCGGCCGCTGTATCACCGCGAGGTGGACAGATGACGAGCGGGAGCAGCGGATCTGCCGGTGCGCCGGCCAGCAGCACCGGGGCAGCGCGCTCGCGCCGGGCGCTGATCGGTGGCCTGGCCGCCGGCACGGGTCTGTTGATCGTTCTGCTGAACTGGCTGGGCTCGACGGCCGTGCCGGTCACCCAGGAGCAGCTCCAGAAGGCCATCGACGCGCGTCTGGTGACGGCGATACGCGTGGTGCCGGGTGGCGTCGAGGCCAGCCTGGCTCGCGGGGTGCGGGTGCATTCGGCCGGGCGCGACGTACCTGCCGAGCAGGTCCGCGTGCAGCTCCCGGAGGCACCTGACAGCACCGACCTGGCCGAGTGGGAGCGCCGGGGTATCCGGGTGAGCGTCGCCGACCCGCGCGAGGCACGCTGGCGCGAAACGGCCGGGGTGGTCGTCCTGGTGCTCCTGCTGAGCACGGCGGTGTGGCATCTGTGGTCGCAGGTGCGTGAAGACCGGCGGCATGGCAGCCCTCGGCGGCGTCTCCGTGACCTGGAGGTGTCGTACGCAGCGGGGGAGATCTCGGCCGAGGAGTACCAGCAGCGCGCGCAGGCGATCTGGGCGGAGATGTGACCAGCGATGGGGCCGCGCATCCGGGTGCTCAGCGACAGCATGATCAGCAAGATCGCCGCTGGCGAGGTCGTGGAGCGGCCCGCTTCGGTGCTCAAAGAGCTGGCCGAGAACTCCATCGATGCCGGCGCGCTGCACGTGGCCGCCGAGATCCGTGGCGGCGGCCGGCAGCTGCTGCGGGTGGCCGACGACGGTGCAGGCATGGTGCGGGCCGACGCGGCGCTGTGCGTCGAGCGGCACGCAACGAGCAAGGTGTCGCAGCCGTCCGACCTGGTCGCGATCGAGACGCTCGGGTTCCGCGGCGAGGCCCTGGCCGCGATCGGCGCGGTCGCGCGCCTGTGCATCGAGACGCGCTCTCCTGCCGAGGAGGAGGGAACCCGCGTCGTCGTGGAGGGTGGGGTGCGGCGCAGCCTGAACTCCTGTGCTCGTGCGCCAGGGACCACGGTGGAGGTCCGCGACCTGTTCTTCAACACGCCGGCGAGACGGAAGTTCCTGCGCCACGAGGCGACAGAGACGCGCCACTGCGTCCACACCCTGGTGCAGTTGGCTGCTGCGCGCCCTGATGTCGGTTTCCATCTTGTCGAGGCGGGGCGGACGCTTGCCGAGTTCCTGGCCGGATCGCCGCGCTCGCGTGCCGCCGAAGTGCTTGGCGTGGATCCTGCTCAGCTGATCGAAGTGGCAGCGGGCGAAGCTGGAGTCCATGTTCGCGGATACCTGGCGGGCGGCGAGGGCCGACGGACGGGGGGCAGAGGGCTGCACTTCCTGGTAGTGCGCGGACGTCCGGTCTATGCGCGGGCCCTGAACCAGGCCGTGATCGCCGGCTACGGAGGGCTGCTCGGCGAGGATGTCCAGCCGGCGTACGTGCTCTGGCTCGATCTGGATCCAGCACGCGTGGACGCGAACGTCCATCCGACCAAGCGCCAGATCCGGTTCGCTGATGAACAGGCGGTGGCGGCGCTGATCCAGGCCGCGGTAGGTGCTGCCGTGCGGGGTCCATGGGCGCCGTGGCTGCCTCGCCAGGCAGGCGGCAGCGGGGGAGTGGGAGGGGCTTCCGTGGCGCGCGATCACAGCGTCGAGCACCCGGCTCCTGGCGCCGCCGAGCCAGCCTCCGCAGATCAGCGGTCACCAGCGGACGATGGGCGGCTGGAGGCAGAGACGCTGGCGACATCGGCTGAACCGGGCGCTGCCGAGGGTCAGGGCCCGCCGGACCATCGGGCGCCAGGCGAAGCGCGCGTGAACTGGGACTGCACGCAGAGAGTCCTGGAGCTCGCGGCCTTGGTGCCGTCAGCGATCCGCCCGCAGGTGCCCTCCGTCGAAGAGCTCGCCAACCTCGCGACTGGCCCGGCAACGAGTGTGTGGCAGCTCCATGGCGAGTTCGCCTTGGTCCAGTGCCAGGAAGGCCTGCTCGTCGTCGATCTGCGAGCCGCGTTCGAGCGCGTTGTCTACGAGCGCGCTCTCGCTGCCAGCGCAGGCGCGGAGGCGACCTCGCAACAGATGCTCTTTCCTTTGAGCATTCGCTTGTCGCCGTGTGAGTTGAGCACCGCGACCAGCTATGCAGCCGAGCTCTCCTGCCTGGGGTTCGGCATGCGCGGATTCGGCCGAGACACGGTGCTTGTGGAGGCCACGCCAGCCGGGATTGGCGAGGGGTTGGCGGAGGCAGTGTTGCGCCACGTGCTGGCTGACATCGCTGATCTGGAACCTCGTTCGGGCGCTGTGGCCGTGGCCAAGGCTCGGCGGGAGCTGGTGGCGCGGGCCTACGCGCGCCGTGCCGCTGCGGCGCGTTGCTGGCCGACGGCTGGTGCGGAAGGCATCCATCTGCTGGAGGACCTGGCCGCAACCAGCGACCCGTACGTCTCTCCAAGTGGCCGAGTGACGGTGGTGAGACTGAGTCTGCGGCAGGTCCGGCAGCTGTTCGAGCGGGCCGGCTGGCGTCGTTCGCGGCTGGTGACAAGGCCCGACAGACGCGACGAGGGCATGGACCAAGAGCACCAGTAGAGCCCAGTATCGGGCGCCACGCTTGGTCTGGCGAAAGGGCGATCCACGGCCGTCAGCATCCGCCGAGCGGTGGAATTCGCGTGCTGCTTAGTAGCGATAATGCCTGTTATCGATAGTCCGAGGGCGATCCGAGCACCATGCATGCCGGGCTAATTGGTTGGCATGAAAGGTCGCAGCTCAGGTTACATCAGGGAGCGACAAAGATCACCTCTCGGAAGGCGGTAACTCAGAAAGCTGATAAGGCGAGTTAATTGAGTGCGCTGCAAATAAGAGAGTCGATGGGCTTAGCAATTCAGTTATGACAACGTTGCCATTCGATTCGGCACGAAAGGAATGAGGGATCTACATCGTCAGCCGGCAAGGCGAAGACGCCCTGGCGGTCTCGGCCTCGGTCAGGATGGTCCGAGCGCTTCCAGTCGGCTCCTTTCCTGGGTCCTGCAGGTCAGCCTGGTCTCCGGGTGGCGTCGGATCTGTCCGGAACGCTCAGGGCGAAGGCTCGAGGGCGTCTGCTCGGTGGGCTTCGCTGGCCCTGTGAGCGAGCTGGTTCGGCGCATCGGCTAGGGGCGTGACATCGTCGCCTGAGCGCGGTATATTTCGAGCGCTCGCGACGGTATGGGTTCGGATCGTTGCGGCAAGCGGGGCAGCGTTGGCCTTGGATCTCCCCCCTTCCCTGCTGCTGCCCCGGTAACGGGGTTCCTGCCCGTGTCGAAATCCGGTAGTCTGGCTGCACCTTCCAGAGGGATTGCTGTGGGCCGCAGCGATCCCCTGTCGCATTTCCTTGCAGGGCAGCTCAGTGACCGAACTCGGAGGGCCTACGCCACCGATCTGCGCGAGTTCTTCGGCACGCTGGACATAAGCCTGGACATGGTCCGGGCCGTCGCTTTCGACGATGTCATCGCCTACCGGAACGAGCTGGTGAAGCGCGGGTACCGACGCAGCACCATCAACCGCAAGCTGTCCAGCCTGAAGTCATTCTACAGGATGGTAGTGGCGGCGGGACTGATCGAGCGGAATCCGGCAGACCGGAGTCTGGTGCGGGGGTTCCGGTTGGAGGAGAGGCCGAGCGGCAAGGCGATTCCGACGGAGTCGCTGGAGCGCATCCTGTCGGCCGTGGGCAGCGTCGAAGACGAGCTCGTGCGTGATCGCGACGCGGCGTTGGTGCATCTGCTGACCTACGGAGGACTGCGCCGGTCGGAGGCAGCGGGCATGAACTGGGAGCACATCCGCCAGGAAGGCTCATTCGTGGTGCTCGACCTGCCGGAGACCAAGTCCGGTGTGCCGCAGGACATCAAGCTCCAACCACTGGTGCTGGAGTGCCTCCAGCGGTACGGAGCAACACTGGTTCGGCATGGGTATTCGCGCTCGGGCCCCGTCTTCATCAGTTTGTCGCGCAACGCGTCTCGGGGACGGCGCCTGACAGGCCAGTCGATCAACCTGATCGTGAAGAGGCATGCGCTGCGAGCAGGTGTGCCGGCCAAGGTGACAGCCCACATGTTCCGGCATACCTGCTGCACACTGGCCATCGAGGGTGGCGCCAGACCGCAGCAAGTCCAGGCTCATCTGCGGCATCGCGACCTCAAGACCACGATGCGCTACTACGAGAACCGCGATCGGCTGGCCGACAACGCCTCGGACTACATCAAGATCGGCTGACCTGCAGTGCAGGGGCCGATAGTACCGCCGGGTTCGAGGTCGCGAGTCTACGAGTCTAGACGACGATGTTGACGATCTTGCCTTTCACGTAGACGAATCGCCGGATGTGACCCGAGTCGGGCAGATGGCGCCGAACGTTCTCCTGGCCGAGGGCAGCCTGGCGCACCTGTTCCTCGGTGGCATCGACGGCGAGGACGATCGTGGCGCGGAGCCTTCCGTTGACCTGGACCGGCAGTTCCACTGTCTCGTCGGCTGCCCGCTGCGGGTCGCCCTCGGGCCACTCCTGAGCGAAAACAGAGCCGCCGCCGAACCCCGCCCGCTCCCACAGCTCCTCGGCGAAGTGCGGGGCGAGAGGCGCCAGCAGAAGCAGGAAGGCGCGGGCTAGCTCGGCGGGTATCTGTTCGCGGCCCACCAGGGCGTTGTTGAGCTCGATCAGGGCGGCGATCGCGGTGTTCAGCCGCAGGCCGTCCAGATCCTCGGTCACGCGCCTGATGGTGCGGTGCAGCAGGCGATCGAGTTCTGGCGGCATGTCGCCGCCCACCCGCAGCGACCCGTCTGCAGCGATCAGATTCCGCCATGCACGCTGGAGGAACCGCTGCATCCCCCGGATGCCCTCCATGCTCCAGGGCGTGCTGGCTTCGAGCGGCCCCATGTACATCTCGTAGAGGCGGAGCGTGTCCACTCCGTACTCGGCTCCGACCTCCTCCGGCGGCAAGCCGTTCTTGTACCGCTTGCCCATCTTGCCGGTCGTCCGCAGCAGACGCTCGCCCGTCCGGGAGTGGTAGCCGATGCCGTCGCGCACCTCGACGTCGCGTATGTCGATGTACACGCCGCGGGAGTCCTGGAAGGCGTCGGCGGTGATCATGCCCTGGTTGACCAGCTTACGGAACGGTTCCGGGGTGCTCACCAGGCCCAGGTCGTACATCGCCTTGTGCCAGAACCGGGAGTAGAGCAGGTGCAGGACGGCGTGCTCTGCGCCGCCGACGTACAGATCGACCGGCATGAAAAAGCGCTCTGCTGCCTCGGAGCAGAACCTGGCATCGTTGCGAGGGTCGATGAAACGCAGGTAGTACCAGCACGAGCCAGCCCATTGCGGCATGACGTTGACTTCGCGCGCGCACGGCTCTTCGCCGATCTGCACCCTGCGCCAGCTGGCCGGAGCGCGTGTGAGCGGAGGCGCGATGGGCGCTTCGGGGTCGGCGGAGATCTCCGGCCGGAAATCCTCCATCTCAGGCAGCAGCACCGGCGGCTCCACAGGCAGGACGGCACCGTCCGGCGCCGTGGCCAGAGGAAAGGGCTCGCCCCAGTAGCGCTGTCGCGAGAAGACCCAGTCGCGCAGACGGTAATTGACCTTGGGACGCCCGATGCCGGCGGCCTGCATAGCCGCAGTGATGCGCGCCTTGGCCTGGGCGGTGGGCAAGCCGTCGATCGCGAAGCTCGACGGCGCACCTGCGCCCGGCGAATTGACGGCGATGCCGTCGCCGGTGAAACACCCGCCGTCGGCTGTGTCCACCCCCGCGGGCGGCTGGACAACCTGCACGATCGGCAGCCCGTACGCCCGGGCGAACGCGAAGTCCCGCTCGTCGTGCGCCGGCACCGCCATGATCGCCCCTTCGCCGTACTCCATGCTGACATAGTCGGCGACGAACACAGGCAGCGAGGCGCCGTTCACCGGATTGCGGGCATAGACGGCCGCAAAGACTCCGGTCTTGTCCTTCTCCTCCGCCTGGTAGCCGGCCAGCCGGCGCGCTGTCGCCTCCAGGTAGGCTGCCAGCGCTGCGCGCGGACAGAGGCCAGGCTCAGGGCCTCGCCAGCGCGGGTCAATGCCGGCTGGCCAGGCCGCAGGCACCATGCACTCGGGACGCCGGGGGTTGACGAGTGGATGCTCGGGCGCCAGGACCATGAACGTCGCGCCGAACAGCGTGTCCGGCCTCGTGGTGAACACGCGGACGGACGCCACTGGTTGGCCACCTTGCTCCGCCAGCACCGGGAAGTCTATCTCGGCGCCCGAACTCCTCCCTATCCAATTGCGCTGCATCAGTTTGACGGGCTCTGGCCAGTCGAGCGCGAACGTGCCGCCGCGACCATCCGGCAGAGCCGGCGCGTCCAGATCCTCCAGGAGACGATCGGCGTACGCGGTGATGCGCATGATCCACTGGCGCAGCGGCCGCCTGTACACAGGGTAGTCTCCGCGCTCGCTCCTGCCCTCGTTGGTCACTTCCTCGTTGGCCAGCACGGTGCCCAGGTTCGGGCACCAGTTCACCATCACTTCCTGCTGATAGGCCAGCCGGTACTGGTTGAGGATTCGCTGCCTCCCCGCCCGGTCCAGGTCAGCCCAGGACTGCGCCTTCCCATCGGTCGTGCGGCCACCGGAAGCCCCGATCGGCCGCTTGCCGCTGGCCAGCTCGGCCTCCAGTTCGGCGATCGGCCGAGCCCTGCCGCGGACCAGGCGGCCGGCTGCGTCCCGCCACTCGCAGTGGGGGTCGTACCAGCTGTTGAAAAGCTGGAGGAATATCCACTGTGTCCAGCGGTAGAACTCCGGACGCGAGGTATCGATCTCGCGCTCCCAGTCATATCCCAGGCCCAGGTACTGCAGCTGGGCGCGGATCGCCGCGATGTTCCGCTCGGTGGTGACCGCCGGGTGCACGTTGTGCTCGATGGCGTACTGCTCCGCGGGCAGCCCGAAACTGTCGAAGCCCATGGGATGAAGGACGTTGTAGCCCTGCATCCGCTTGAAGCGGCTGTAGACATCGCTGGCGATGTAGCCTTTGGGGTGGCCGATGTGCAGTCCGGCGCCGCTGGGGTACGGAAACATGTCCAGCACGTAGCACTTCGGCTTGTCGGGATCGAAAGACGGGTCGTCCGGGCCAGGCGTGCGGAAGGTGCGCCGCTCCTGCCAGCGTTGCCGCCACCGCTGCTCGATCTCTCGGTACTCGTACGTGCCCCTGTCCGTCGCTTTCGTCATCGCGTCCCCGTCCTCGTGGGGCCCCTCCAGCGGTTTCGCCTCCGAGTCGTTGGTGCCGGTGCGAGTGGCATTACGGATACAGGCGGGACAGTGTGCGCGGGAAAGGAATCGTCTCGCGCACGTGGTGGAGGCCGCACAGCCAGGCCACCACCCGCTCGATACCCATGCCGAACCCAGCGTGCGGCACACTGCCATATCGCCGGAGGTCCAGATACCACTCGAAAGCTTCGCGCGGCAACCCGTGCGCGGCGATCTTGGCCTCCAGGATGGACAGATCGTCTTCGCGCTGGCCGCCGCCGATGATCTCCCCGTACCCTTCGGGCGCCAGCATGTCCACGCATAGCGCCAATCGCGGATCGGCCGGATCCTCTTTCATGTAGAACGCCTTGACGTCCTTCGGGTAGCGGTGGACCAGGACCGGCCGATCGAAGGCGCGCGAGAGGACCGTCTCTTCGTCCCCGCCCAGATCGGCGCCCCACGCGATGGCCGTGCCGCGGTCCTGCAGCAGCGCGATCGCCTCGGAGTAGCTGATGCGCGGGAACGGCGCCTGGACGCTCTCCAGACCCGCGATCTCGCGCCCCAGGACCTGAAGCTCGGGGCGCCTCCGCTCCAGCACGCGCTCGACGACGTACGCCACCAGCGCTTCGGCCACCGCCATGTCCTCCGCCAGGTCGCAGTACGCCATCTCCGGCTCGATCATCCAGAACTCGGTCAGGTGACGACGCGTCTTCGACTTTTCGGCGCGAAACGTGGGACCGAAGCAGTAGACCTTGCCGAAGGCGAGTGCTGCGGCCTCGCTGTAGAGCTGGCCGCTCTGCGTGAGATAGGCCTTCTCGCCGAAGTAATCCACTTCGAACAGGGTCGATGTGCCCTCGCAGGCCGCCGGCGTCAGGATCGGGGCGTCGACGAGCGTGAACCCGCGCTCATCCATGAAGTCGCGGCAAGCCTTGATCACCTCGCTGCGGATGCGGAGGATGGCGTGAGGCCGCGAGGAGCGGAGCCACAGGTGGCGGCGTTCCATCAGGAACGCCACGCCGTGCTCCTTGGGGGTCAGCGGGTACTCGGCGCTTCGCTGCACGACCTCGACGTCGCGGACGCCCAGTTCGTAGCCAAGGGGAGCACGCGCGTCGCGGCGGACTTCGCCGCGGACGATCAGCGACGACTCCTGCGGCAGCTCGGTGCAGGCGTCGAAGACTTCATCGCCCACCTCTCCCCTGACCACCACCGCCTGGATGATGCCGGTGCCATCCCGCACCTGGAGGAAATGCAGCTTGCCACTGGAGCGCTTGTTGTACAGCCAACCCCGGATCTCGACCTCGCGCCCCTCGAACGCGCTGATCCGGGCGATCTGCGTCGCGGTCGGCACCTCTCACCTCTCTCTGCGCCAGACGAGCGTAACCCAGGCAGCGCGAAACGACCCGCCACCACGCAGACGGTCCCTGACGGGCCGCCTGTCGCCGCTGGTCTCGGCATGCACCTGCGCCAGTGGATCTACTTCTTGAGCAGGGCCTTGTGGCTGAGCCGTATCTTGCCACCGGCGTCGATCTCGATCACCTTGACCGCAACCTTCTGTCCCTCGGACAGCACATCCTCGACGCGGGCGACCCGATGGTGCGCGATCTCGGAGATGTGCAGCAGTCCCTCCTTGCCGGGCAGTATCTCGACGAAGGCCCCGAACGGCATGATCCGCTTGACGGTTCCCTCGTACTCCCGGCCAAGCTCCGCTTCAGCCGTGATCGACTCGATCATCCGCCGCGCAATCTCGGCTGGTTCGGCGTCGACCGAGGCCACGGTGATCGTGCCGTCGTCCTCCACGCTCACGCTCACCCCGACCGACTCGATCTCCCGGATCATCTTGCCACCCGGCCCGATCACCGCCCCGATCTTGGCGGGATCGATCTTCATGAACAGGATCCGCGGCGCGTAGCGCGACAGCGCCTCGCGCGGCGCAGCCAGGCAGGCATTCATGCGCTCCAGGATGTGCAGCCGCCCCTGACGGGCTCGCTCCAGAGCCTGCTGCAGGATCTCGAGGGTGACGCCCTGGATCTTGATGTCCATCTGGATCGCCGTGATACCTTCGGCGGTTCCCGCCACCTTGAGGTCCATGTCGCCCAGGAAGTCCTCGGCGCCCTGGATATCGGTCAGCAGCTCCCACGCGTCGCCGTCGCTCACCAGGCCCACGCCAGCGCCTGCGACGGCGGTCTTCACCGGCACACCGGCGTCCATCAGCGCCAGCGAACAGCCGCACACGGTGGCCATCGAGCTGGAGCTGTTCGACTCGGTGATGTCCGACACGAGACGGATCGTGTACGGGAAGGAGTCGATCGACGGGATCACCGGCTCGAGGGCCAGTTCGGCCAGGTGCCCGTGGCCGATATCGCGTCTCCCCGGTCCTCGCTCGATGCGCACCTCGCCGACGCTGTAGGGCGGGAAGTTGTAGTCGAGGAAGTACGACTTGTAGCTCTTGCCCCGCAGGTCGTCCACCATGCGCTCGTCTAGCTTGGTCCCCAGCGTGGCCACGCACAGCGCCTGCGTCTGGCCCCGGGTGAACAGCGACGATCCGTGGGTACGCGGCAGCACGCCGATCTCGCAGGCTATGGGCCGGACCTGATCCAGAGCACGGCCGTCGATGCGTCGCTTCTCGACGAGGACCATGCGGCGCATGTCCTTCTTGACGAGATCGTCGAGCAGGGCGCTGGCCTGGCGCTGGCTGCCCGGGAAGCGTTCCTCGACCGCCTCCTGGATCTCCTGCCGCAGCAGGTCGAGCAGCCCCTCGCGGTCCTCCTTGACGGCGGTCCGGTTCGCCTCGCTGACGCGCGCCTGCGCCATCTGGACCACTGCGTCGACCAGTCCCTCGGGCGGTTCCGGGTCCTCCCAGTCGATCTTGGGCTGGCCGGCCGCTGCCACCAGCTCGTCCTGGAGTTGCACGATGGCGCGGATGTGCTCGTGCCCCAGCTTCAGCGCGGCGAGCAGATCGGCCTCGGGAATCTCGCGCCCCCCGCCTTCGACACTGGCGATCGAGTCGCGCGTGCCCGAGACGACGATGTCCAGGTCGCTGCTCTCGAGCTGGCTGTGCGTGGGATTGACGGTGAGCTCGCCGTCTACCCGACCCACGCGCACGGCTCCCATCGGGCCAGCGAACGGGATGTCGGACAAGGAGATCGCCGCCGAAGCGCCCACCATGCCCAGAACATCGGCGTCGTTTTCGCCGTCCGCCGACAGCACGGTGATGTAGACCTGCACCTCGTACGGCAGGCTCTTCGGAAACATCGGCCGGATCTGGTGATCGATCAGGCGCGCGTTGAGCGTCTCCTTCTCGCTGGGACGCCCTTCGCGCTTGAAAATGTTGCCTGGCACACGGCCGGCGGCGTAGAACTTCTCGCGATAGTCGACCACCAGCGGCAGGAAGTCGCGCACCTCTGGCGTCCTGGTCCGACAGGCGGTCACCAGGAGCACGGTCTCGCCGTACTGGATCCAGGCGGCGCCGCTGGCCTGGCGGGCGACTCGACCCGTCTCGATCGACAAGGTCCGCCCCGCCAACTGCATCTCGTGTCTGTGAATCATCTCGCTCTCTCTGCGTGCGGGCGTTCCTCTGACGCGGCGTCAGCGGCGCAGCCCGAGCTTCTGGATCAGGGCAGCATACCCTGCGGGGTTGCTGCGTTGGTAGTACAGCTGCAGCCGGCGCCTCTTGCCGATCAACCGCAAGAGACCCCGACGTGAGCCGAAGTCGCTGGGACTGGTGCGCAGATGCTCGGTCAGATTGCGTATGCGCTCGGTGAGGATGGCGATCTGCACGGGCGCTGCGCCTGTGTCTCCTTCTTTCCTGCCGTACTCGGCGACTAGTGCTCGGATCCTGTCTTCTGTCGTCGACACTGCCTCTCCTCCGTGGGTTGGCTTCCCTTGCCGCGCTGGCCCAACAGGGCGCGCGCGTTTCCTGCATCGATGGCGATCTGCCGGGTCAGCGCCCGGGCATCGGCGAACGGTCGTTCCTCCCGCAGCCGACGTACCAGACGAAGATCGACTTCGCTGCCGTACAGGTCGCCGCTGAAGTCCAGCACGTGGACCTCCACCGACAACGACGTGCCGCCGAACGTGGGGCAGCAGCCGATATTGGCCACTGCGGCTCGCCACTCCTGCCCCGGCCAGCGAATCCAGGCAGCCCACACGCCGCCCGGCAACCGGACCTCGGCGTCCGGAGCCACCTGCACGTTGGCCGTCGCGAACCCCAGCTGCTGGCCGCGCCCATGGCCGTGCACGATGCGCCCGACGAGCCGAACCTCACCCTGGGTCGTCACCTTCACCGAACTCCGGCACGCAGGGCTCCACGACTCGGCGCGGGCGCAACAGCCCGGTCTCGGCGACGGCTTCGCCGATACCCCAGAACCGGCCGCGCGCGTCCTCGACGAGGCAGGTACCGGGGGCCGCCAGTGGCCGGCTGCAGCGGACCGCCCCGCCCGCCGCGAAACGACCCAGTTCAGCTGTATCCAGACGCACGCGCTGCAGGTGCGGCAGCACCCGCGCCAGCGGCAGCAGCAGGTCGGCCACTCGCTGCCGAGCGGCAGCTTCGGCGAGCTGCTGGACGCTCACCGCGTCGTCCAGCGTCACGGCGCCGACTCGGGTGCGGCGCAGTTCTTCGACGTACGCCCCGCAACCGAGCGACTGCCCCAGGTCGTGCGCGAGCGCTCGCACGTACGTGCCCTTCGAGCAGGACACCAGGAGTCGCAGCGCCGGGAAGCGGTAGCCGAGCACCTCCAGCCGGTGGACCAGTACCGGGCGCGCTGGCAGGTCGACCGGACGACCCCGCCGCGCCAGCCGGTAGCTCCTGACACCGCCGACCTTGATCGCCGAGAACGGTGGCGGCGCCTGCATCAGACTGCCGCACAGCCGGGCTGCGGCTGCTGTCACGGCTGCGGCCGATGGCGCGCCCACGCCAGCCGGGCCCGGGCGAATCTCGCCGCAGGCATCGTAGGTGTCACTGGTCGCCCCGAGCCGGAGCAACACCTCGTACTCCTTGTCGGCATCGCTCACCAGAGACGCCAGACGCGTGTAGCGACCGAGGCACAGCACCAGCACGCCGGTTGCCAGCGGGTCCAGCGTGCCGCAGTGGCCAACGCGGCGTTGCCCGCTCACCCGTCGCACCTGCTGGACGACATCGTGCGAGGTCGGGCCGGGCGCCTTGCAGACGGCCACGATCCCCTCCGGGGCGCCCGGGTGCCCCGCTCCGCTGCCGGCGCCTGCCGCCTTGCCCCGTGTCTCTCCGCGCGCGAACTCTGCGTCAGGCACCACGCTCCTTGTGCAGGCTGTCGATCAGCGCGGTGACGCGCGCGGCCCGCTCGAGGGACTGGTCATACTGCAGCCGAATCTCGGGCATCTGCCGCAACCGCACCCGTCGAGCCACCTCGCTGCGAATGTGCCCGACCGCGCTCTCCAGCGCCTCGAAGGCATGGCGCCGCTCGGTCTCGTTGCCGATGACGCTGACGAAGACGGTGGCGTAGCGCAAGTCGCGCGTGACGTCAGCATCGACCACCGTGACCATGCGCACCCGGGGGTCGCGCAGACGGCCAACCACGCCGCTCACTTCTCGCACAAGCATCTCCCGGACGCGCCCCACCCGATGTTCGGAGGCCATGACCCGACTCCCCGACAGAGCACCGCCACCCCGCTAGCGCTCCTCGATGATGTGTTCGACCACCTGGACGCGCAGGTCTCCCTCGACGTAGCGCAGCGCCTCGCAGAGCACCTCTTCGGCCCGCCTGGCCGAGGAGCTCACCGTCACGATCCCCAGCCTGGCCCGCTGCCAACGGTCCTGGTGGTCCACCTCGGCGACGGCCACCTCGAAGCGCCTGCGCAGGCGCTCCTTGAGACTGGCAAGGACCTGACGCTTGTCCTTCAAAGACCGACTCGCCGGCAGGAACAGCTCGAACTCACCGCTGACGACCACCAAGGGTCCCCTACCTCGGCCGTGGCCACCCCAACCGATGAAGCCGGCAGCACGCTACAGCGTGCGTGCGGTCTCGACCACCTCCACGGCCTGGATGAGGTCGCCCGCTGCGATGTCATCGAACCCGTCCAGACCGATGCCGCACTCGAAACCCTCGCTCACCTCGCGCACGTCGTCCTTGAAGCGCCGCAGCGAGGCGATGGCTCCCTTGAACACCGTCTGACCGCTGCGGACCACGCGGACGCTGTGGCTTCTGCTGATCCGACCGCTCTGCATCATGCACCCGGCGATGGCGCCGTACCGCGATGAGCGGAAGATCTGCCGCACCTCGGCCGTACCGACCACGTTCTCCTCGACCGTCGGCGCCAGCATGCCTGCCAGCGCCGCCCGCACATCCTCGATGATCTCGTAGATCACGCGGTAGTGCCGGATCTCCACCGCCTGTTGGGCGGCAATCTCGCGGGCGTTCGGCGACGCGGTCACGTGGAAGCCGATGATCACCGCGCCGGAGGCCGAGGCGAGGAGCACGTCCGACTCGGAGATGGCCCCGACGCCGCTGTGGATGACCTGCACGCGCACCTCCTCGTGCACGATGCGGCCGAGCTCCTGCGCGATCGCTTCGACGGACCCGTCCACGTCGCCCTTGACGATGACGCGCAGCTCGCGCAAGCGCCCCTGCTGGATCTGGTCGTGCAGGTCGCTGAGCGTGATGGTGCGGATCCGCCGGTACTCCTGTTCGCGCTTGATCTGGAGACGGCGCTGGCCGATCTCCTTGGCTTCTCGCTCCGTCTTGGTGACGACGAACTGGTCACCTGCTTGGGGCACGCCCGGCAGGCCCAGTACCTGGGCGGGAACCGACGGCGTCGCCTCGAGCAACCGGTGCCCGTGCTCGTCGAGCAGGGCGCGCACCCGCCCGCTGAGGACGCCCGTGACGAACGGGTCGGAGACGCGCAGAGTGCCCTCCTGCACGAGGACAGTGGCCACCGGGCCGCGTCCCCTGTCCAGCTGCGCCTCGATGATGGTGCCGCGCGCGCGCACGTGCGGGTCGGCCTTCAATTCCAGCAGATCGGCGGAGAGCAGGAGAAGCTCGAGCAACTCGCTGATGCCCTTGCCGGTCTTGGCGGAGATCTCGGCGCAGGGCACCTGGCCGCCCCAGCCCTCGACGAAGACGCCGCGCTCCGACAACTCGCGCTTGATGCGCTCCGGGTTGGCGGTCGGCAGGTCGATCTTGTTGATCGCGACGACCAGGGGCACCTGCGCGTCGCGCGCGTGGTTGATCGCCTCGACGGTCTGCGGCATCACGCTGTCGTCAGCCGCCACGACCAGGACGACGATGTCGGTCACCCGGGCGCCGCGCGCGCGCATCGCGGTGAAGGCGGCGTGGCCGGGAGTGTCGAGGAAGGTGAGGGCGCGTCCGTCGCTCATCTTGACGATGTACGCGCCGATGTGCTGCGTGATGCCGCCCGACTCGCCCGCCACGACGTTGCTGTGACGCAGGTAGTCGAGCAGCGAGGTCTTGCCGTGGTCGACGTGGCCCATCACGGTGACCACGGCCGGACGCGGCAGCAGCTCTCCGCCTGCGCCCGCGTCGACCAGTTCGGCCTCCTCGATCACCTCCGCCTCGTCGGCGTCCAGCCGCTCGACGGTGTAGCCGAACTCGAGCCCGACCGTGGCCATGGTGTCCATGTCGAGGCGCTGGTTGATGGTGGCCATGACGCCCATCTGCATGCAGACGGCGATCACCTCGCTGGGCTTGACTCCCATCGCCTCGGCGAACTCGCCCAGCGTCACGAACTCGCTCAGGCGCAGCACCGGGTTTTCCGCGGCCTCGCCCGCATCGACACCCTCGGCGCGCGGACCACGATCGTAGCGCCGCCTGGTCCGTCCTTCGCTGATCTGTGACAAGGTCTTGCGAACGCTGTCCTGGATGGCGCGCACGTCGGTACTCCGCCGCCGCTTGCCCCCGCGCCGTCCCCGCCCCAGCGCCACGTCCGAAGCCTCGGCGGTCACCTCGCGCTTCTCGGCAAGCTCCTGCAGATCGACGTACTCGTCCTCGGTCCGGACCTTGCCGCCGCGGCGGCGCCGACGCCGAGTCTCGGCCTCGTCTGTGGGGCGCACCGCCAGGGGGGCGGACGGCGGCGCGGCGCCTGCGGTGCCGGGTTCGCGTCTCTTGCGCGGGCGCGCGTCCCTGGGCGCCTGCACTTCAGGCGCCTCGGGCTTCCCCTGATCCTTCTCCACTTCGCGGCGCGTCTTTTCCTTCTCGGCCTGCCGCTTGACCTCGGCGATGGAGCTCTTCTTCTCGTCCTCGAGCTTGCGATCGATGGCAGCCAGCATGTCGTCGGTCACGACGCTCATGTGGCTCTTGGCCTCGAGGCCCAAGCCCTTCAGGACGGCGATGAGGGCATCGCTGGAGAGCTTGCGTTCCTTGGCAACCTGATAGACCCTGCGCTTTTCCAACTGGATTCCCCCTTCTGCGCTGCCGACCGCCGCCTTCTCCACCGGGCCATCCACGGCGCTGATCGCCCGCCCGTCCCTACCC
>CAZPXM010000061.1:0-21065 GCA_964591015.1 uncultured Gemmatimonadaceae bacterium | reverse complement strand
CTCGCGGCAGCCAGCAGCGCGGTCACCGTCGTGGCGGAGAAGGCTGGCGCGGCGCTGGTCGACTGGCAGTCGCTGTCGTGGCCCCAGCGGCTGGCCAACGCGGCGGTGGCCTATGTCCGCCATCTGGCTCACTGGGTCTGGCCGGCGCGCCTGGCCGTGTTCTACCCCCTGGCGCCCGAGCGACTAGGCTGGCTCGAGGTCTCTGGGGCCGTGGCGCTGCTGGTCGCGCTGACGCTGGCATGCTGGCGGACGCGGCGGAGCGTGCCCTGCCTGATGGTGGGATGGCTGTGGTTCGCGGGCACCCTGGCGCCCGTGAGCGGGGTCGTGCAGATCGGCAGCCATGCGCTGGCCGATCGATTCGCCTATGTGCCGAGCGTGGGTCTGAGCCTGGCGGTGGTCTGGGGGGGGCTGGCCATGCTCCGGCGGCGGCCGCGGCTGCGGCTGGCGGCCACCATGGCGGCGCTCGCAGCGGTGTTGGCGCTGGCCACGGCCACCCACGTCCGCTGTCGTGTCTGGCGCTCCAGCGAATCGCTCTACCGCCAGGCGCTGGCTGCCACGGAAGGGAACTACGTCATGCACACCAACCTGGGCATCGAGCTGGCCCGGCAGGGCGACCTGCAGGCGGCGCTGACCCATCTCGACCAGGCGCTGCGCCTCCGGCCCCACTTCGCTCGCGCCCACAACAACCGCGGCAACGTGCTGGCTGCCATGGGGCAGCGCCAGGAGGCGCTGGCCGCCTACCGGGACGCGGTTCGGCTGGACGGCGCCAACGCGCTGGCCTGGCACAATCTCGGGCGGGCACTGATGCTGGAAAGCCGCTGGGACGAGGCGGCGGCGTGCCTGGAACGCGCCGTGGCCCTCGACCCCAGCCATGCGGCGGCGCGGAACAACCTGGGCATCGCCCTGGCTGCCACCGGTCAGCCGCAGGCTGCCGCCGAGCAGTTCCGGCAGGTCGTGATTCTGGCGGGAGCGCAGTCGCCGGCAGGCCAGCAGGCACGGGCCAATCTGCGCCTGCTGGAGCAGGACGCCGCCCCACTGCCGCCACCGGCGCCACCGCAGCCCGGGACTGGCCGCCCGTAGCCGCCCCCATCAAGCGCCTGCCGGAACTGCCCGAACGCGGCCCTGGCCGCCCGCTGAGGTCTCCCCGGCCTACTCGTCTGGCGCGGTTGGGTCGCTGCCCGGCGGGGCCGGCGGGGCCGGTTGCTCGGGGCCACCCTCCTCGAGCCCCTGGGCGGGCGACTCGGCGGCGGCAGGCCTCTCCAGGGAGTCGGTAGGCGCCTCCGCGGCCTCGCTGTCGGGCGCCTTGAAGCGGATCTGCCGGACCGCGTGCGTCCCCACGGCGAAGCCACCGATGGCCGTCCGGCCGGTCCACGCCGCATTGACCCGATCGTGGAAGGCCCGATCGGTCTCGCCGGCCAGGCGCACGCGGCTCGCGTCTATCTGCGCCTCGATGGCCTTGCCGTTCCACAGCAGGATCGTCGCCGGGCGCCACTCCTCGTTCGCAGTGCCCTCGGCGAAATCGATCTGCCCTACCCTGGCCAGGTCGACGAAGCGGCGCTGCGACCCCGCCCGATAGTCCAGGCGCTGTCCGCCGCGGTACTCCAGCCCGGCAAGGTCGAAGCGTCGCCCTTCCTCGGTGATGAGAGTGGCCTGCAGGCCGATCCGTTCGGCCGCCGCCGCGGACGCCGCCAGCACGATCTCCTGCACGTCGTTCAACGCGATCAGAAACGGACCCAGCGCGGTGTTTCCCTCCAGGCTCATGCTCACGCCCCCGCCGCCGATGGCGTCGTCGTGCGGTGCCGAGCTGGCTCCGGCGAGCATCAGCCCGGACTCCGAGCGCCCGCTCGGCCAGACGATCGTGACGGGCAGTTCCTCCTGGCCCTGCTCGCCCCCCAGACGGAGGCGGGCGATCTCGCGCAGCGACACCACTCGCCGCTGCCCGTTGACGAAGTACTCCACCTGTTCGCGGTGGTTGAGAGTCAACCCCTGGACTTCATGCGCGTTGCCCTGACGGTCGATCACCGTGGCCTTCGGCGGCACGGCTACCGCCTGGCCGGCGGTCGCCAGACAACACCACGCGAGGACCACGGCGCGGCCGCTTGCGCGCAGCGCCTCCATCTGCGTGCCCGCCATGGCTCACCTCCTTGCCCGTGTCCGTGCTGTCGCCCCGCTGCGGCGTGGGTGACGGCCGTCACTCCGTCGGGTAAGAGTCGATCTGGCCCTCCTGGGTCGGCTGGGTGGCGGCGCCGCCGATGGTCAGATTCTGGGTCTGGCCGACGCTGACCTGGACGGGACGGATCTCGTCCATGCCTGACGGAGCGTTCTCCAGGCGCACCTTGTAGTTCCCCGCCGGCACGATGAAGTAGCGCGTCTCGGTCGACGTCATCCCGCGCCCCAGGACGGAATTCATCGAGTAGTCGTATATGAGAAACGGGACCTGCTGTCGGGTTCCCGTGTTGTCCAGCGCCATCACCTGGAACCGGCCCACCGGCACCATGGCGTAGCGTGTCTCGCCCATCACCACCTCGACGTCGGCGATCTGCACCGGCTCCTCCACATCGGTGTTGACGACGACCGTGTAGGTCCCTGGGGGCAGGTCGCAGACCTGCGGGCGCGGCATCCCGCCGCGCTCGTACCCGGAGGGCGAGTACCCCGGCAGCCGCGGGCTCTCGCTGTAGACCTCCTCGTCGGTGGCCTGATCGAGCACGTAGAAGTTCACCTCGCCGAGACCACCGGTGTCCAGCAGCAGACGGCCCAGACCCTCCGGGATCGGCGGCGCGCCGCCCGCCTTGGTGCTGGTGGAGGCAGCGCAGCCGGCCAGAACTGCCGCGGCCAGCAGCGCCGCGGACACGAGCGCGACCTGCGCCCTGGTGCGCATGGGCATGGCCATCACCTCTCGACCTCCTCGCTTGCGTGGCTGGGTCTACCGCCGGCGGCGCCAGCGGCGCGGCCCTGCGGCTGACTGTTCGATAACCAACCCGTGCCCGGAAGTCAATACGCGCGCCAGCTCGGCGAGGCCTCTTCCCAGTCGGGCGTCTGCGTCAGGTTGACGGGACGGACCAGCCGCTCGGTGCAGTTGTCCCAGTCAAAACCCGTGGCGCCGACGATGAAGATGTCCGGGGCGCCGAGCGGCCTGCCCGTGCTGTCCCTGAGCACCTGGCCGTTGGCATCGAGGTTCATCTTGCCCGAGTAGACCACTGCCAGGCCGTCGGGCGACCACGCGGGCTCGGATTCGTACGTGTTCTCGGCCACCGTGATGCGGGCCTGTGCGGAGCCGTCGGCCAGCATCACCATCAGCTCCTGCCCGCCGAAACGCTCGGTATCGAAGACGATGCGCGCGCCATCGGGGCACCAGGCGGGAAACATATCGAACTTGCCCTTGTCGACGGTCAGCCGCTGCAGATTCTGGCCGTCGACGTCGATCGTGTAGATCTCGTCCCAACCCTCGTGCTGCGCGCAGGTGAAGACGATCCGGCGGCCGTCCGGCGACCAGGAGGGTTCGCGGCCGTACGTGAGGCGGCGCTGGTTGCCGCCGTCGGCGTCCATCAGCCAGATGTCCACCGTCCCCTGTCGCTGGCTGGTGAAGGCGATCTGCCGGCCATCGGGCGACCAGCAGGCCCGCTGGTCGCGTTCCGGGTGATCGGTGAGGCGCCGGCGGTTGCCGCCATCGGCATCCATGACCCAGATGTCGATGTTGGTCATCACGTCCCCTTCGGTGTATACGATCTTGGTGCCGTCGGGAGACCAGCGCGGGTGCTGCTCGAACTCGCGGGTGTCGGTCAGCCGTCGCAGCCCGCTGCCATCGGCCTGGATGGTGAACAGGTCCCAGTTGCGGACACTGGTCGGCGTGGCCGCGAAGACGATCGTGCCCTTGACCGCGTACGCGCCGTTGCGCCCCGGTGGAATGTCGAAGGTAAGCGGGTACGTGCGCGTGCCGGCCAGCGGCGGCGAGCCGACCACCGCGTTCTGGGTGGCCAGGTAGCCGCTGGCCACCACGTGGACCGCGTACGTGCCCTTCTTCACCTCCAGCTTGCTGCCCGGGGACGGGAAGTCGGTGCGGCCCGCCGGCTGCAGCCTGTCGTACTTGTACTCGAGAGCGTTGGCGTCCAGGCGGACGAGGTTGCCGTCGCCACCGCGAATCTGGACGGTCACCTGGTTGCGGCCGCAGGCCAGCAGCACGATCGCCGCCAATCCCAAACAAATCGAGCTCCTCCGCATCGCCTCCTCCAGCCACGTCGGGATGGTGTTGACTGCCGGCAGCGCAGCGGGGACCGGTGCCTTTGCCGGCTGCAAAAAGCACGGGCCCCCCGTCCGAGGAGGCCCGTGCCAGCCGGCGGCAACAT
This sequence comes from uncultured Gemmatimonadaceae bacterium, assembly GCA_964591015.1. GTDB lineage: Bacteria > Latescibacterota > UBA2968 > UBA8231 > UBA8231 > SLHA01. The sequence goes on along the minus strand of CAZPXM010000061.1, from coordinate 16,722 downwards.
CCGGGCCGTCAGCCTACCGGAACAGCTCCTTGATCTTGCCCCACGTATTCTTGCCTATATCGGTACTCAGCGGGCCGTCGCGACCGGCGGGTAGTACTCCCCCCGCCAGGGCCCACAACACGCTCCCATCCGCCCCCAGCAGCAGGGCGTAGTCGAGCTCGGGCGGCGCTGCCGCAACGGTCGCGGCAACAGCGTCCGCAGCCGACCATCCGGCCTCGCTGCCCAGCGGGCCGGCAAGGTCGGGCCCCACGCTCGCGGACGATCGGTCCGCACTCGCCTGCCGGGCCAGACCGACCACCGGCAGCGGCTCCCCGGCCTCGCTCAGGCACTCCTGCAGCCGGGCCAGACGAGCGCAGTGAACGGCATTCCCGGCGTCGTACACGTACACCAGGCACGCGGCTGGCCAGCCTGCCGCGACCGCCGGCGCGCTCGGCAGCCCCTCCTGTTGTCCCAGCACGGACGCCAGGACGAACAGCAGACCCGCAGTCGTCAGTCCCATGGCCGAGACTCCCTCCCCGCCGTCTCACTCGGCGCGGACGCTGTACTCCGGCTGCACCTGGTCGACCCCGTCGAGGATGCGCACCACCGAGAGGTGCTCGCTGAGCACCTGTTCCACCTGCACCACGCCCACCCGCCGGGGCAGGGTGCGGCCGAGGACCAGGCCGGTGTTGGGATCGGTGAGCACGCGGCCATGGTCCCAGACGCCGAACTTGTCGCCGGTCCGCACCCCGTCCGCCAAGCCGACGTTAATATAGGCGCGCGCTCCCTCCAGATCTACGATCGCCGGCTCCAGCGCCCGCAGCTGGGGCGGCGGGGCGATCAGGCTGTCCAGGGCCGCGGCCAGACTGGCCACGCACTTGTTGACGGACTTGCCGACGAGCGTCTCGCCGAACTCCGGCGATCCCCAGGCCATCTGGTTGAGCAGAAAGTACTCCTTCTCGAACGGCACGTACGCAGCCGGGTTCGTGATTCCGTACTGCTTGGTGTCCTCCAGGCCGTCGCGCGTGATCGTGCCGGCCGGTTCCTGGTCGATCACCCGCACGGGACGCAGCGTGATCCGCGTCAGTCCCTCGTAGCTGCGGTACCCGCCCACCGGGACGGTGGCCCGGAAGCGCTTCATGCTGAGAGCCTCGATCTCGCCGAACACCGCGTAGTCGGCGCCCGCGCCGCGCGCCAGCGCCAGCCCCCGTTCGAGGGTGATACTCCCCTCCCATTCCCGGCGGTTCAGGCCCGCGCGGGTCGAGTCGAGCAGGAGCGGCCGCAGAGAGCTGCTGCCGGCGATGGCCGCCGCCAGCGTGGCCGGCACCGCCACCGACAGCCGCCATGGACCGCTGTACTCCGAGGTGTTCCGGAAAGGCAGCAGCAGCAGGGACTGCGCCAGCGCCGCGCTGCTGTCGCCGGGTACCGTCACAGCGTTCGCCGGCGCGCGGTCGCCAGGACCGACTGCCAGGGAATCGGCGGCCGCGCCCCGCTCGCCCATGCCCATGAGCGGCACGAAGGACGGCTCGGGGAGGCGCGCACACGCCAGCGCCAGCCACACCCCCGCGCCGACCCGGACCCACCTCATCGCCCCGGCTCCCGCAGGCGGGCGAGCACGTACGGGCCCTTCGGCACCGCCACGATGCGCGCGGCCGCGCCCAGCGGCGCCACGGCCGCGGCGACCGCCGCCTCGACCGAAGGGGCGTGCTCGACGAGCAACCGGCCATGCAGCGCCGGCGGGATGCCCTCCGACACCAGGACCACGCGCGCCTTGGCCAGCACCTTGCACAGCTCCTGAGCCTGCCACTGGTCGATGGCGAAGAACTCCGGATCGCGCAGGCGTTCGACGAACGCCGGCGCGGACTCGGCGGCCAGCAGCAGCCGGGTGAACTCGTCGCTGCCCACGCCTTCGGCACAGCGCGCCGCGATGACGACGGTGCCGCCGGCGCGCACCACGGGCAGCACCGCCGTCATCCCCTTGATGGCCTGGTAGAAGGTCAGGTCGAGCGGGTACCCCGCGCTGGTGGTCACCACCACGTCCGCCGGAGCGTCGGCGTAGGCGGCATTCTGGTACTCCACGAAGCGCACGCCTTCCGCGTGCGCCTGCTCCAGGTCGCCGCAGAACAGACCGGTGATCTCGCGCCGGGCGTTCATGCAGACGTTGAAGGTGAAGTCGACGCGCGCCTGCCGGGCGACCTCGAGCGCCTGCTGGTGGAACGGGTTGCCCGCGATGATGCCCTCCGCGCAGCGCGGGTCGGCCAGCAGCTCGGGACCGTGCAGCACGCGCATCGTGTCCACGCCCATGATGCCCGGGCAGATCGCCTTGCGGCCGCCGGAATAGCCCGCCATCAGGTGCGGCTCGATCAGCGAGGTGGCGATGCGCAGCTCCGCGTCCATGAACACCCGGTCGATCCAGATCGGGGCGCCGCCGCTGGTGCGGCCGATGTTCACGAGGCTGGCGCGGTCGCGCGCCACGTGGTTGACGCACCGGTAGCGGGCCGCGACCTCGGCGCCGACCAGGCGCTCCAGCTCCTGCCCCTCGTTGGGCCGATGCAGGCCGGTGCCGATCAGAACGGTGAGGCGCTGCCGGGCGATGCCCGCCTCCTCCAGCGTGCGCAGCAGCGGCGGCAGCAGCACCCGATTGGGCACTGGCCGCGTGATGTCCGCGATGACGATGCAGGCGCTCTGGCGACCGCGCGCCAGCGCGGCCAGCGGCGGCGTGCCGATCGGGGCGGCCAGCGCGGCCTCGATGCGCGCCCCGACGTCGGCCAGTCCCGGCACGTCGCGCATCTGGAGGATCTCGGTCCCGGCGGGCAGTTCCACGTCCAGGCCGTGTTCGCCGTAGTCCAGATGCACCCTCATGCGTTCACCCCCAGCTTCTGGAGCAAGTAACGGCGGAACGCGTCTCCGTACTGGGGATCGGCCAGGGCGAAGTCCGCGAACGCGCGGAAATAGGTCCCCGGGGTGCCGATGTCGTACCGAAGCTCGCCGGGCTGCAGGCGCACGCAGCGGACCGGGTGGCCCCAGCGCAACAGCGTGCGGATCGCGTCCGTCAGCCACAGCTCGCCGCCCAGTCCCGGCGGCGTGGCCTCGATGGCCGCGAAGATCTGCGGCGTGAAGACGTAGCGTGCGGCCACCGCCAGGGTGCTCGGCGCCGCCTCCACCGCCGGCTTCTCGACGATGTCGGCGATCGCGAAGTCGTCGCCGGCCGTGCCGGCAGGGCGAACCACGCCATAGCGGTAGGTGTCTGCCCGCGGCACCTCCCAGACGGCGATGGTCGCCGCCGCGCCGTGCTCCGCATGCGAGCGGATGAGCCGGCTCACCACGCCCGGGGGCTGCGGCGAATGGACGATCGTGTCCCCGAAGCCCACGACGAAGGACTCGTCCCCGACGAACTCCCGGGCCAGCCGCACGGCGTCGGCGTTGCCGGCCGGACGGCGCTGCCTGGTGTAGAAAAACTCCACGCCAGCGGTGGCGTAGTCTGGCTCGTCGATGCGCTGATCCTTGTCCGACAGCCGGGCTTCCAGTTCGGGATCGTCGTCGAAGTGATCCTCGATCGAACGCTTCTTGCGGCCAGTGACGAACAGGAACCTCCTCACCCCCTGCGCCACCATCTCCTCGACCACGTACTGCACCACGGGCTTGTAGCCTACCGGCAGCATCTCCTTCGGCTGCGACTTGGTGGCCGGCAGCAGTCGCGTGCCCAGGCCGGCCACAGGCAGCACCGCCTTGCGGATCTCCATTCGTCCTCGCTCGGATTCTCGCTCCCGATCGACCCCCGTGATGGGTGCCTCTGCTCCCGCGAGCGCGTCGTACCCGGGCCCGCCGCCGTCCCCAACCGAATGCGAGCTAAACAGATGCGCACCGCGCGGCCGCGAAAAATAGCCCGCGCCCTGGACCTCGGCAAGGAACGCCCCACAGCCTGCCGCGCCCACGGCCGCGACCGGGCAGACCGGCCGCCCGGGCCGCCCGCGCGCCGGCCGCCAACTTGACGCCGCCTGCGGCCACCGGCTACCATTCACCCCGCCTGGCCGCCACGCACTCCGCGCGGCCCTGTGGCCGCAGGGATTCTCCGGAGCGGGACCTCCGGCGGCGTGCACCGAAGACCACCCGGGCCGGAACGCGCGCCGGCGCCGGGAGGTGCGACCCATCCGGCCTCGTTCCGGCCTCGTCGCCGCGCCGTGCCTGGCCGGATGGGCCGCGCGAGAGGTCGCTGGCACGCCCCGTTGCTGGAGCACGACCATGGATGCAGAGCGGCGCGCGACGCACCGTCTGGGCTGCGAGATCGAGATCCACACCCCCGACCTGCCGCTCGGCAAGGGCCGGTATGCCCTGTTCGACTTCGACGGAACCCTGTCGCTCATCCGGGCCGGCTGGCAGGAGGTGATGCTGGCGCAGTTCACGCGCACCCTGGCGGCGCTCGGCACCGGCGAGACGCCCGACGAGCTGCGCGCCGTGTGCCTCGACTTCGTCACCCGGCTCACCGGCAAGCAGACCATCTACCAGATGCTCGAGCTGGTCGCGCAGATCCAGCGGCGTGGCGGCCGACCGCGCCCGGCGCTGGAGTACAAGCGCGAATACCTCGAGTCGCTGCACGCGCGCATCGGCCACCGCCTGGCGGCGCTCCGGCAGCGCCGCGTCCCGCCCGAGCGCTATCGCGTGCGCGGCAGCGCCTCCCTGCTGTCCGGCCTGCAGCAGCGCGGCGTCGAGCTGTACCTGGCCAGCGGCACGGACCAGCCGTTCGTCGAAGAGGAGGTCGAGCTGCTGGGTCTGGCGCCTTTCTTTGCCGGAAGGGTGTACGGAGCGCAGGATGACTACCAGTCATTCTCGAAGAAGATGGTCATCGAGCGCATCCTGACGGCCAACCATCTCTCCGGACCGGAGCTGCTCGTCTTCGGCGACGGGTACGTGGAGATCGAGAACGCGAAGGCAGCGGGGGGCATCGCCATCGGCGCCGCGACCATGGAGGACGGCAGCGGCGGCTGGGATGCCTGGAAGCGGCGCCGGCTGCTGGAGGTGGGAGCCGACATCCTGGTGCCCCACTGGGGCGAGGCCCCGCTGCTGCTGCGGTATCTGTTCGGCGAGGAGCCGCGGCGCGGCTGCGGCTGAGCCTGGCGCGGCGGGCGCCTCGCGGCCTTGCGAACCGAGGCCGGTGCCCATGGAACTGAACGACTTGCTGCGCACCCAGCTGCCGCGCCGCCGGTTGCGGGCCCTGCTGGAAGCCCTGCCGCGGGTGACCGTCGGCGTCGTCGGCGACTTCTTCCTCGATGCCTATTTCGACTGCGATCGCGCCCTCGACGAGCCGTCGCTGGAGACCGGCCGCAACTGCTACCAGGTCGTGCGCTGCCGCCGCCAGGCCGGCGCGGCCGGCACGGTGGCGGCCAACCTGCGCGCGCTGGGCGTCGGCCGGGTGCCCGCCGTGGGGTTCTGCGGTGACGACGGCGAGGGCTACGAATTGCGGCGCGCCATGGCCAGGCTCGGGCTGGACCTCGGCGGCTTCTTGACTTGCCCGGAGCGCTGCACGCCGATGTACGGCAAACCGACCTATGTCGAGCGGCGCGGGAGGCGCCTGCGGGTGGTCGAGGAGCTGGAGAGACTGGACATCAAGAACCGCCGGCGCACGCCGGCCTGGGTCGAGGCGGCGATCGTCGACCACGTGCAGGCGCACGCTCCCGGCTGGCAGGGCGCCATCGTGCTCGACCAGGTCAGCGAGGCCGGCTGCGGCGCGATCACGCCGCGAGTCCGCGAGCTGGTCAACGGCTGGCTGGCGGCCCGGCCCGGCCTGGTGGTGCTGGCCGACTCGCGGGAGCGGCTGGGGCTGTTCCGCCACGTCATCCTCAAGCCCAACCAGCGGGAGGCCGCCCGCCTGGGGCGCCCAGCAGCGGCCGGCGGCCTGGGTGCGTCCGCCGCCAGCGGCGCGCAACAACGGCAATCGGCGGCGGACTCGCTGGTGCCGTGGCGGACGCTGGCGCGAACCCTGGCCGAGCGCTCCGGCAGGCCCGTGTTCCTGACCATGGGCGCCGGCGGGCTGATCGCTGCCGCGGACGGCCGCGCCGACCACGTGCCCGCCGTGCCGGTGCCGGCGCCGGTGGATCCCGTGGGCGCCGGCGACACCACCTCGGCGGCCGCGGTGGCTGTCCTGGCCGCTGGCGGCACCGTGATCGAGGCCGCCCTCGTGGCCGTGCTGGCGGCCTCGATCACGGTCCAGCAGCTGGGCACGACCGGCACGGCGTCGCCGGCCCAAGTGCTGCGCCGCCACCAGGAGCTGCTCCATGACCGCTGACCGCTGCGATCCGCGCGCGACGCGCGTGTGGCCCCTGGCCGCGCGCCACTCCAAGCACGCCATCGCCGACATCCGCCTCGATCCCGACGCCGCGCCCCCGCCGCCCGGGGCTGCCGCTCCCCTGATCGACCGCACGGCGGCGGCCATCCGCGCGGCCCGCGCTCGCCAGGCCGCGGTCATCCTGGTCTACGGCGCGCACCTGGTGAAGAACGGCGCCGGGCCGCTGGTGGCCCGGCTTGCCCGAGACGGCTGGGTGACGCACCTGGCCACGCACGGCGCCGGGGTCATCCACGACTGGGAGTACGCGTTCCTCGGCCGCTCGGAGGAGGACGTGCGCGCCCATGTGGCGGCCGGCTGCTTCGGCACCTGGCACGAGACCGGCCACTACCTGCACCTGGCTGCGGTGGCGGGCGCCGCCGCCGGCGTGGGCTTCGGCGCGGCTCTGGGGCGATTCATCGTCGAGGAGGGGTACGTGCTGCCGGAGCGCGCGCAACTCGCTGCGGCCGTGGCCCGCTGGGCCGCGGCGCCCGCGGACGACCCGAGGCTGCCGGCGCAGGCGGAGCTGCTGCAGTTCATGCTGGCCGCCGGCCTGGAGGGGGGCGCGGTGCGCGTGCCGCACCCGTACGCCGACTTCTCGCTGACCGGGGCTGCCTATCGGCTGCGCGTCCCGCTGACGGTGCACCCGGGGATCGGGTACGACATCATCTGGACCCACCCCCACGCCAGCGGTGCGGGGATCGGCCGGGCAGCCCACCTCGACTTCCTGACCCTGTGCCACTCGGCGGGAGGTCTGGAGGACGGGGCAGTGATCTCGGTGGGCTCGGCCGTCATGGCTCCCCAGGTCCTCGAGAAGGCCCTGTCGGTGGCCAACAACCACCGCCGCCAGCGCGGCCTGGGACCGGTCCGGCCATTCGTCGCCGTCAACGATCTGGCCGCCGCTGCCTGGGACTGGTCGCATGGCGAACCGCCGCCCGACGATCCGGCCTACTACCTGCGCTTCTGCAAGTCGTTCAGCCGTGTCGCCAGCGAAGTGGTGTACGTCCGCCTCGACAACCGGGTCTTCCTGCACAACCTCCTGCACGCCCTGCGCTGAAGCCAGGGCCTGCCGCTGCGGGGCCTGCCGCTGCGGGGCCTGCCGCTGCGGGGCCTGCCGCTGCCGGCGGCGCGCGGACCTACTCGGCGTACTTCGCCTCGATCTGCTGGCGATAGCGCTCGATGACCACCCCCGGCACGATCTTCTTCAGCCCCTTGGTGAGCGTGCCCCCGTCCTCGCTCAACGGCTCGGGCAGCAGCAGGAGCTTCTGGGGGCGCATGTGCGCGGGCAGGCCAGCCCGATCCGCCTCGGCCAGCATCTTGAGTCGCACGCGCTCGGCCAGCCCCGGGTGCACGCGCAGCGCCGAGTCGTCGTCGACCGGCAGGCCCGGTATCCCCTTCTCCTTGCGGGCCTCGTCGACGTTGATCGTGACCAGCGGCAGCGGGAACGGCCGGCGATGATCGCCGTACACCAGCACGTGCTCCACCAGGCTGACCCGGGCGAAGACGCCTTCGAGCAACTCGGGGTTGACGAACTCGCCGTTGGCCAGCTTGAACTGGCGCCCGACACGGCCGTGGAAGGTGAGGAACCCGTCCTCGTCCAGGCTGAACAGGTCACCCGTGCGGTACCAGATCCTGCCGGCCTCGTCCTGCACCAGCACCCTGGCGGTCTCTTCCGGATCGCCGAGATAGCCGGCCATCACGTTGGCGCCGTGCACCCACAGCTCGCCCGCGCGCTGGCCGCTGGGACGCAGCGTCTTGGTCGCCGGATCGTAGTAGCCCAGCTCCTGGTCTCCCGGCCCCATGATCTTGGCCTCGATCAGCGGCCGCCCGACGGTCCCGCACTTGCGGCCGTCGAGGGTGTTGACCGACACCAGCGGCGCGCACTCCGTCGTGCCGTAGCCCTCGAACGTGGTGATGTCCAGCACCTGATGGAAGAAGTCCAGTGCCGCGGGGTCGGCCTTGGCCGAGCCCACGATGAGCAACTCGAGGTTGGCCCCCACGCGCGTGGCCAGCTGCGCCTTGATCTTGGCGATGATGCGGCTGCCCAGCGCCGCGTGGAAGGCGCGGTCGGCCAGCCCCGCCTGGCCGGCGGCCAGCCGCTGCTTGGCGGCCACGGCCGCCCGCACCAGGCCGCTGGCGATGCCGCCCTTCTCCATCTCGCGCCGCACGTTGCCATACACCTTGTCCAGGATCAGCGGCACGGTCAGGAAGCCCAGCGGAGCCGACAGCCGGATGTCCGCCAGCACGCGCTCGGGCGAGCGAGCCAGGTCCAGCGTCCAGCCCTTGGCGAGCGGCACGTAGATGTTGAGGATGCCCAGCGAGTGGTAGTCAGGCGCCGACTTGAAGAAGCGCATGTCGGGGCGGCGGCTGATGTTGTCCCAGACTTCCTCGACGTTGGCGACGATGTTGGCGTTGGTCTGCACCACGCCCTTGGGGAGCCCCGACGAACCCGAGGTGTAGAGGACCTTCGTCTCGTCGTCGGGCCCGATGTCGACCGCGGGCAGCGGCTGCCCGCGTCCCAGCTCCATCAGCTCTTCCCACGTGGTGACCTCGGCCTCCGCGGCAGCCTCGGTCTGGCGGCCGATCAGCACCAGGCGCGGCGGTCGCTCCAGCAGGCCGCGGACGCGCGCGTACTGGGCGTACCCGCGCGCGTCCACGAACAGCAGTTCCAGGGCCGAATGATGGATGCTGTGCAGCAGGATCTCCGGCGGCACCTTCAGGCACAGCGGCACCGACGAGACGCCGATCGCGTCGGTGGCGAGAAAGACGAGCAGCGGCTCGTGGCCGCCATCCGTCAGGATGCCCACCCGGCGCCCCTTGGCGATCCCGAGCCGGTGCAGGCCGGCGGCCAGCTGGTCGCGCGTCTCGCCCAGCTCGCGGTAGGTGAGCGCCTGATAGGCAGGCTCGCCGCCATCCTGCCGCAGCACGCGGATGGCCGCCCGGTCGGCGTTCCTGCGGATGCTCTCGTTCAGCAGATCCCTGAGCACTCTGGCCATGGTCACCTCGCTTGCCGTTGGCATCGAGTTCGGTTCGCCGGGCGTTGCCCGGGACGGCGAGGCCGGCGCGCCGCCGGTCCGCCGCGCCCGCGCGCCGCCGCCAGTGCGCCGGACCGTCGATCGACGATGGTGCAATGATACGCCGCCCGCGCGCCGACCGGCAAGCAGGACCGCCGTCAGGCGGGCGGCACCCCGTGGCGTGCCCTTGCGCGACCGCGGGGCGCGGCGTCACATTTCCCCCGTCGGCGGCGCTACGCGTGCTGCCATCGCGCCCCGGAGCCTCTGCATCCGCACCCGGAGGTCAATCATGTTCGCTGTGCGTCGGCTAGCATCTGCCTGGGCCAGCGCGCTGGCGTCCGCGATCGCGCTGGCATGGACGGCATCGCCCAGCGCTGCCCAGGACGTCGCCTCGACCCGGGTCTCGGGCGCCATGGGCACCGTCACGGTCGACGGCGAGCAGCTCTACCGCATGTGCGTCCGGCCGGACATTTCCCTGGGCAACTGGGGGCTGGCTCTCGACCTCGAGCTGTTCGTCGACGCCGATGGCGGGCTCAGCAGTCACGGCTGGGACTGCCGCAACCGCACCCAGGCGCTGGATTCCTTCCTGCGCAAGATCTACCACGTGCGCTACGGCGAGCCGGGCGACCGCGTGCACCTCCGCCTCGGCGCCCTGGACGACGTGACGCTGGGCTACGGCCTGATCATGGACCGGTACCGCAACACGGTCCACTACCCCGGCATCAAGAAGACCGGCGTGGTGTTCGAGTGCCAGGGGCTGGCCGGCTCGGGTGTGAGTCTCCAGGGCATGGTCAACAACGTGCAGGACCTGGCCGCGGGCGGTGCCATCGTGGGGCTGCGCGCCGCCGCGCAGCCACTGGGCAAGTTCGAGGTCGGAGTGACCTGCGTGGTCGATCTCGACCAGTACGGCGGCCTGCTGGATCGCGACGGCGACGGGTACCCGGATGCGGTCGACGCCTTTCCGACGGACAAGCGGCGCGCGCTCGACAACGATCGCGACGGCACCGAGGACGCTGCGGACGCCGACGACGACAACGACGGCGTGATCGACATCGATGCGGGCAGCGGCCTGCGGGCGGACGTGGTGCGGGACCTGCTCGGGCTCAACGCCACCTACGGAGACGCCCTCTTTCCCCTCGACGGCACGGTCGCGCGGCAGCAGCCGTTCAACCGTGACCGCGTCGAGGCCGATCGGTTCGGCGTCGTCGGCCTGGACGCCACCTATCCGCTCATCGACGAGCCGGCGCTGGCGGTGAGGCTCTACGGCCAGGGGGCGCTGCTGCTGGATGACGACGACGCCCTCAGCGCGGCCGAAGCGCTCGACCAGGGCGTGGTGCCCGGCAACGCCAGGGCGGAGGGCTGGGGCCTGGCGCTGCCGGGGGTGTGGGCGCGCACCGGGCCGCTGTGCGGGCAGCTCGAGTACCGCTACTTCCACGACCAGTTCGACGCCGGCCATTTCGACAACCTGTACGAGCTGGACCGCGCCCGGTTGGACCTCGGCTCGGGCCGGGTCCAGGCCAAGGACGCGCGGCTGGCGCGCGAGGCGGACCTGTCGGGAGTGTTTGGCCGGGCCACCGCGGACGTGGGCCAGTTCGTCCAGGCGGGCGCGGCCTACCAGTACCTGGCCGGCGGCGACGAACCCAAACAGGAGGTGCGCGCGGAGGCCGAGCTGTCGCCGCGCGCCCTGGCGCGCGTGCCGCGGCTGCGCGCCGCCCGCGCCTACTACCAGAAGAACAACATCGGCGCGCGGCTGAACAGGGCGGGCACCGGGGACGACGGCTTCTTCGAGTCCACCGAGGACACGTTCTACGGCTATGCGCTCGGTCTCGAGCTCGCCGGCGAGGTCACGGTGGTCTGGGACACGCGCTACGTCTTCGCGCGAGGCGCCGACGGCCGCCTGCAGCGGCGCAAGGTGCTGGGGATCGAGACCGTCTTCTCCTTCTGAGCGCAGAATGCCCATGCGCATCACCGCCGTCACTCCCATCGTCCTGCGCCTGCCGGAGGTCACCGCGGCCTGCGACGGCACCCAGGATACCTGCCTGATCCGCATCGACACCGATGCCGGGATCACCGGCTGGGGCGAGGTGGACTCGGCTCCCACCGTGGTGCGAGCCATCGTGCAGGCGCCGCTCTCGCACCAGCTCTGCGCCGGTCTGGCCCACGCCCTCATCGGCGCCGACCCGCTGGCCATCGAGGTCTGCCACGCCCGCATGCTCGCCGCCGCCAATTACTACGGCCGGACCGGAGCAGGACGCCACGCGATGGCGGGCATCGACATCGCCCTGTGGGACATCGCCGGCAAGGCGCGCGCCTGCCCGGTCGCCCAGCTGCTGGGTGGGCCGTTCCAGGACAGGTTCCGCCCCTACTGCTCGGTGCTGTTCCCGGACACGCCCGCCGCCACCTACGACGAGGCGCGGCGGCGGGTGGACCAGGGCTTCACGGCCATCAAGTTCGGCTGGGGGCCCATGGGACAGGAGGCGGCCACCGACGTGGCTCTGGTCGCCCAGGCGCGGCGCGGGGCCGGAGACGCGGTGGACATCATGGTGGACGCCGGGCAGGCGTGGGACTGGCGCACGGCGCTGGCGCGGGCGCGGGCCTTCGCCGACCACCGGATCCTCTGGCTCGAGGAGCCGCTGGCCCCCGATGACCTGGACGGCTATGCGCGCCTGTGTGCGGCCAGCCCCGTGCCGATCGCCGCCGGCGAGGCCGAGTCCCGGCTCGAGGACTTCGAGGCGCTGCTGCGCAGGGGCCAGCTGGACTGGGTGCAGCCCGACCCCGGGCGCTGCGGCCTGTCCACCATGGTCCAGGTGGGGCGGCTGGCCTGGCGGTGCGGCAGGTGCGTGGTCAACCACAGCTTCAAGAGCGGCATCACCCTGGCCGCCTCTCTCCACGCCCTCAGCGCCTGCCCGCGGGCCGAACTCTGCGAGTACTGCATGTCGCCCTCGCCGCTGCGCCACGAGCTGACCGAGGAGACCTTCCCGCTGGTAGATGGCTGGATCCGCCTGCCGTCCGGTCCCGGTCTGGGCGTGACCATCGTCGAGGCGACCATCGAGCGCTACCGTGCCGGGTGACCATGCCCCGGGCCGCGGGTTGTCGCCAGCACCATCCGGTCATCTGCCGCATCCGGCTGTCTGCTGTCTGGGAGGTGAAATGGCGCCATCGCGTCCCGGAGGCCGAGAAATCTTGCCATGATGCAGCCCGATTGGCCCTCTCTGGCCGGCGTGCCCTTGCGATTTGCCCGTCTTGTGAATATACTTGGCGCCTCTCGTTGACATAATGTGAGCAAACCTCGGATCACGGAGCGATAGGGGATGAGAGGAGCCGACAAGGTCCTCGAGGCTCTCGACCAGCACGGGGTGGAGTACATCTTCGGCCTGCCCGGGGGTTCGGTGATTCCCATCTTCGATGCCCTGGTGGGCTGCCAGCGGCCGAAGTTCATCCTGGTGCGCCATGAGCAGGGAGCCACCCACATGGCGGACGGGTACGCGCGGGCCACCGGCAAGCCGGGGGTGGTGCTGGTCACGTCGGGCCCGGGCGCCACGAACACGATCACCGGCCTGCTGACCGCGCACATGGACTCGGTGCCGCTGATCGTGCTCACCGGGCAGACGACGACCTCGCTGCTGGGAAAGGACGCGTTCCAGGAGGCCGATGTCTTCGACATCTCGATGCCGGTGGTCAAGCACTCGTATCTGGTCAAGGACGCCAACCAGATCCCGCAGGTCATGGCGGAGGCCTTCCACATCGCCACCACCGGCAGGCCGGGTCCGGTGCTGATCGATTTGCCCAAGGATCTGCTCGCGGCCGAGTGCACGGCAGTTCTGCCCGAGCGTGTCGAGCTGCCCGGGTACCGGTGGGAGCCCCGTCCGGATCCGGCCCGCGTGGCCGACGTGGCGCGCCTGCTGCAGCGCAGTCGTCGGCCCGTGATCTACGCCGGCGGCGGCTGCATCGCGGCGGGCGCCCAGGACGCGCTCAAGGCCCTGGCGGAGAAGACCCAGGTGCCGGTCGCCAACACCCTGCTGGGCAAGGGAGCCTTCCCCGAGCAGCACGCGCTCTCGCTGGGGATGCTGGGCATGCACGGCACGGCCTACGCCAACAAGGCGCTGGCCGCCTGCGATCTGGTGCTGTGCATCGGCGCGCGCTGGGACGATCGCATCACCGGCAAGCTGTCCGCCTTCTGCCCGGAAGCCCGCAAGGTGCACGTCGACATCGACCCGGCGGAGAACGGCAAGATCCTCATTCCAGACGTGTTCGTCGAAGCGGACGCCCGCGCCTTCCTCGAAGAGCTGATCGACCAGGTCGGCCCGCTCGACACGTCGGAGTGGCTCGCGCTGATCGACGAATGGAAGGCCAGGTACCCGCTGCACTACCCCAGGAAAGGCGGCCTGCGGATGCAGGCGATCATCGACCGCCTCTATCGCCTCACGGCAGGGCGGGCCGTCGTGGTCACGGACGTGGGGCAGCACCAGATGTGGGCGGCGCAGTTCTACCGCACCGCCCACCACCGCCAGTGGCTCTCCTCCGGCGGGGCGGGCACGATGGGCTTCGGCCTGCCGGCGGCCATCGGCGCGCAGTTCGGGCGGCCCGACGACACGGTCGTGGCGATCGTCGGCGACGGTGGTTTCCAGATGACGATGGCCGAGCTGGCCACGGCGGCGGTGAACAAGCTGCCCATCAAGATCATCGTGATGGACAACAAGTACCTCGGCATGGTGCGGCAGTGGCAGTCGATGTTCTTCGACAACCGGCTGTGCGGCGTCGACCTGGAGGGGAACCCGGACTTCGTCAAGCTGGCGGAGGCGTACGGCATCACGGCCTTCCATCTGCGGCGCACCGCGGACATCGACAAGGTGCTCACGCGCGCGCTGAAGCACAGCGCCGGCCCCTGCCTCGTGCACGCGGACGTCGAGAAGGACGACAACGTCTTCCCGATGATACCAGCGGGCGCCTCGATCAACGAGATGCTCATCGAGCCGCCCAAGCACCGCGTGCCCGCACCCGCCGGCACCCGTTGAGCGCACGGAAAGGACCACAGCGAATGACCGAAGCCGACAGCAGGAGCATCGCCATCGCCTGGCCGGAACCCGCCGGCGCGAACGGCCGCCAGGACGACAACGGCAACCGCCAGCGGGTGACCATCGGCCTGCTGGTGTACGACCGGCCCGGCGTGCTGGTGCGGATCGCTCAGGTCTTCAGCCGGCGCGGCTACAACATCGAGTCGCTGGTGGTCTCGCCGACCAACATGCCCAGCACCTCGCGGATGACCATCACCTCGAGCGGCCCGGCGGCGGTGTTCCAGCAGATCATCCTGCAGCTCAACAAGCTGGTCAACGTCATCCACGCCCGCGATCACAGCATGGACGAGGCCGTGACCCGGGAGCTGGCGCTGTTCAAGGTCGGCTGCAACGTCAGCGAACGAGCCGAGGTGCTGCAGCTCGCGGAGGTCTTCCGCGGCAAGACGATCGACATCTCCGAAAGCACCATCACGATCGAGGCGACCGGCACCACCGAGAAGATCGATGCGCTGGCCGCCATGCTGGCCAAGTTCGACCTGCGCGAGATGGTGCGCACGGGCAAGGTCGTCATGGCACGCGGCCGCAACGTGACCTGAGCGTCCCGCCGGCGCCCGGAACGGGCGGCCAGGCGCCTGCAGCGCGGCGCCCGCCCCGGCCCGGCTGACGGGCTGCCGGAGATGCCGGCGGCGCCCGCCTTGCTGGCGGCAGCCTGGATGCCTTAGTTTAGGTCCTCCCGGCGGGTCGTCGGGCGGTGTTTTCATTCCTTCCATCTCCCACCAAGGACGCACGATCGGCGATGAGCAAGTACGTGTACATGTTCGGCACGGAGAAGACCGAGGGCGACGCCTCGATGAAGAACCTGCTGGGCGGCAAGGGCGCCAACCTGGCCGAGATGGCCAGTCTGGGCCTGCCTGTGCCGGCGGGCTTCACGATCACGACCGAAGTCTGCACCTACTACTACGAGCACGACCGGAGCTATCCGCCCGAGCTGCAGGCCCAGGTCGAGGCGGCGCTGGCCGCAGTCGAGAAGACCATGGGCGGCCGGTTCGGCGATCCCCGCAATCCCCTGCTCCTCTCCGTGCGCTCGGGGGCGCGCTCCTCGATGCCCGGCATGATGGAGACCATCCTCAACATCGGCCTGACCTCCAAGACCATCCCGGGCATGGTGGCCAGGACGGGCAACCCGCGCTTCGTGTACGACGCCTACCGCCGGCTGATCATGATGTACTCGGACGTCGTGATGGAGAAGGCCGAGGGCATCGAGCCCGAGGAGGGCAAGGGCATCCGGCAGCAGCTCGATCGGATGCTCACGGAACTGAAGAGGGCCAGGGGGTACCAGTTCGACTCGGACCTGACCGAGGCGGACCTCGAGGAGCTCGTCGAGCAGTTCAAGGCCAAGGTGAACGAGGTTCTGGGCCGCAGTTTCCCCGACGAGCCGCTGGCCCAGCTGTGGGGCGGCATCGGCGCCGTCTTCGCGTCCTGGAACGGCCGGCGCGCGGTGTCCTACCGGCGCATCGAGGGCATCCCCGATGACTGGGGCACGGCCGTGAACGTCCAGTCGATGGTCTTCGGCAACATGGGCGAGACGTCGGCGACCGGCGTCGCGTTCACCCGCAACCCGGCCACCGGCGACGACAAGTTCTACGGCGAGTGGCTGGTCAACGCCCAGGGCGAGGACGTCGTGGCCGGGATCCGGACGCCCAGCCCGCTGAACGAGGACACCAAGAACGACCAGAACCGGCATCTGCCGTCCCTGGAGACGGCCATGCCCGAGGTCTACCGCCAGCTCGACGGCTTCCGCACGCTCCTGGAGCGGCACTACCACGACATGCAGGACATCGAGTTCACGATCCAGGAGGGGCGGCTGTGGATGCTCCAGTGCCGCGTGGGCAAGCGCACGGGCACGGCCGCGCTGAACATGGCCATGGACATGCTGGCGGAGGGGCTGATCGACGCCCAGGAGGCGGTGATGCGCCTCAAGCCGGCCCAGCTGGACGAGCTGCTGCACCCGCTGGTCGATCCGGCGGCCGAGAAGGGGGCGCGGCCGCTGGCCAAGGGCCTGCCGGCCGGCCCGGGCGGCGCCGCGGGCCAGATCGTCTTCACCGCCAGCGACGCGGTGGCGTGGGCCGCGCAGGGCAAGCAGGTGATCCTCTTGCGCGAGGAGACCAATCCGGAGGACGTCGAGGGTATGCGCGCCGCGGTGGGGATCCTCACGGCGCGCGGCGGCATGACCTCGCACGCGGCGCTGGTGGCGCGCGGCTGGGGCAAGTGCTGCATCGTCGGCGCCGGAGCCCTGGAGGTGGACGTCCGTCGCCGGACAGTGAGCGTGGAAGGCAAGACCCTCAAGGAGGGCGACACGATCACGCTGAACGGCACCCGCGGCCTGGTGTACGGG
>CAZPXM010000060.1:0-21912 GCA_964591015.1 uncultured Gemmatimonadaceae bacterium | reverse complement strand
CGCGCCGCATGGAGTCCTGGGCCTGACGGGTGGACGACAGCCGCCGCGCGGCGGCGGCCTGGCCGGCCTGGCAGCGCGAGCATACTAACCGCGCGCCTGTGGGCTGTCAAGACTCGCGCCGGGTGGGCGACGTCATCCCACCAGCACCAGCTGCAAGTCCATGACGTTGGTCTGCGTCGGCCCGGTGATCACGAGGTCGTCGAGGGCGGCGAAGAACCGGTAGGAGTCGTGGCGCGCCAGATGCTCCGCCGCCGACAGGCCGGCCGCCCGCGCCCGGGCCAGGGTCTGACCGTCGGCGATGGCTCCCGCCGCGTCCGTGGGACCGTCCGTCCCGTCGGTACCGCCGCTGAGCAGGGTCACGTCCTCGGCGCCGTTCAGCTGCACAGCCGCCGCCAGCGCCAGCTCCTGGTTCCGTCCGCCCTTGCCGTCCCCGCGCAGGGTCACCGTGGTCTCGCCGCCCCAGATGAGGCAGGCGGGCGGGGCCACCGGGCGGCCGCTCGACCGCGCCTCCAGGGCCACGGCCGCCACGGCCGCTGCGGCCTCGCGGGCCTCGCCCTGCAGCCGCGTGGTCAGCACCAGCGGCGTGTAGCCGAGGGCGCGCGCCTGCTGCTCGGCGGCGGCGATCGCCAGGGCGTTGTTGCCGATCACGTGGTTGGCGGTGCAGGCGAAGCAGGCATCGCCCGGCTTGGGCGTGTCCTCGATCCGGCCGCCCGCGCCAGCCGCCAGACGCTGGCGCACGGCGGGCGGCAGCCGGTCGCCGAGCCCATGGCGCGCGACGATCTGCTGGCAGTCGGCGAACGTGCTGGGGTCGGGGTAGCATGGCCCCGAGGCGATGGTCTCCAGCGGGTCGCCGATCACGTCCGACAGGGCCAGCGCGACGACCCGGGCAGGTTGGGCCCAGCGAGCGAGCTGGCCGCCCTTGACCCGCGAGAGGTGCTTGCGCACGACGTTGATCTCGCCGATGGTGGCGCCGCAGGCCAGCAGCAGCCCGGTGGTCGCCTGCTTGTCGGCCAGGGTCAGCCCGGGCGCCGGCGCCGGCATGAGCGCCGAGCCGCCGCCGGAGAGCAGGCACAGCACCAGCGCGTGCGCATCCAGCCCGCGCACGGTGGCGAGGATCGCGTCGGTGCCCTCCACGCCCGCCTGGTCGGGGACCGGGTGGCCGCACTCGACGACGCGCACGCGGCGCAGCGGCAGGGCATGCCCGTGCTTGGTGTTCACCGTGCCGCCGTCCAGCCGGTCTCCCAGCACCTCCTCGGCGGCGGCGGCCATGGCGGCGGCCGCCTTGCCCGCGCCGACGACCAGCAGGCGACTCACCTGGTCCAGAGCCAGGCTGGTGTCGAGGAGGCGCAGGCGGCCGCCCTCCAGGCCGAGGGCGCGGCGCATGCAGGCGGCCGGGGCGGCGGCCTGCAGGGCGGCCGCGAAGATGCGGCGCAGGTGCTCGCGGCGCCGCTGCGGCTGGCCGGACAGGGGGTGGTCCGCGGGTGTCCGTGGCATGGCAGCCCGGTGGGCGCAGGGGTGGTCCGGGGAAGGCGCGCGCAGCGCGGTGCGGCTCAGCCGTACCGCCGCACCAGCCCGATCACCTTGCCGGCGATCCGGAAGGTGTCGGTCCCCGGATCGATCACGATGGGCTGGTACGCGTCGTTGGCCGGCAGCAGGCGCACGCGCTGCGCCTCCGGCTCGAAGTACTTCACGGTGGCTTCGTCGCCGATCAGCGCCACGACGATGTCGCCGCGGTCGGCGTGCTCCTGCTGGCGCGCCAGCACGATGTCGCCCGCGAGGATGCCGGCGCCGGTCATGCTGTCGCCGCGCACGCGCAACGCGAAGACCGTGCCCGAGGCGGGCACGAACGCGCGATCGATGCGCAGGGTCGCCTCCACGTTCTCCTCGGCCAGGATGGGCGCGCCGGCGGCGACTCGCCCCACCAGCGGGACCTGCAGCAGCCCGGCGATCGCCGCCGGCGGCGCGGACTGCGCCGCCAGCTCGATGCCGCGCGACAGGCGGGCGCGGCGGCGTATGTGGCCCTTGCGCTCCAGCGCCGCCAGGGTGGTGCGCACCCCGTTGGTGGAGCCGATGCCGAACTCCTCCATGATCTCGCGCAGGGTGGGCGGTGCCCCGCGCTCGGCGATGGCAGCGGCGATGAAGTCGAGGATCGCCTGCTGCCGGGCGGTGAGTTCCTTGCGCATGACCCCTCTCCTGCCTGTGGCGACGCGGCCCCGCTGCAGGCCTCCGGGCGCGCGCTGCCGGAAGGCCTGTCCGGTGCCCGCGGGCGCGCGATACGGTCGCTCTGTCCTCGAGGCGGCCGACCGCGCTGGCGAGGCGATATATAGTGCACATGCGTTCATTTGTCAAGGTGGCCGGCCCGGCGGGAGCGGGTTGACAAGGTCCGGCGGGCTGAATACCGTTTGGCCCAGTTCGGGCGAAGGCCTGGCCGGCTGGAGCGCGGTCCCCGCGCGCCGGGGGGCGAAGCCGGCGCGGGTCGCCGCGCCTGACCGCCGGGGCACCGGCGGGCGAGTCCGCGAGGAGAACCGATGGAACGGGCGAGCGTCTGGCATGGTCGATGGCTGCGGCTGTGGATGGCGGCGCTGGTGAGCGTCGGTGCCGGGGTGGGGCCGGTGGGTGCCGATGGCGGCTGGTACACCACCCGGCGGGCGGTCGGCACGCTGCTGCTGGGGGGCAGCCTGTATCTGGCGAAGCAGGGAGTGGACTTCGGCGAGGAGGCCGACGATTTCCACGCCGCGTACAGACGCGCGACGGATGCGGCCGAGATCGATCGGTGGTACCAGCTCAGCAACAACCGCGAGATCAAGAGCCAGGTGAGCTGGGCGTTGGGCGCGGCGCTGGCGGTCGCGGGAGTCCGCCTGCTCGTGACTCCGGGACCCGAGGGGCCGCCGGAGCGGCTGGCGGCGCAGCGGACGCCGTGGCGATCGGGGCGGCTGGAGCTGGCCAGCGGTCCGGTCAGCCAGCCATGGGGTCTCGGGCTGCGGTGTCGCTTCCGGTGAGGGCGACGCGCAGTGCCGGCGCATAGGTGCTGGGAAGGCCGGTGGGCATGCGAACGTCTGTGCTGGCGCTGAGCGCGGCCCTGGCGCTGGCGGGGGTTGCCTGCGATCGGGCGCGCAACAATCCCCTGGATCCGCGCTCCGAAGTCATCCCCGAGTCCGAGAGCCAGACCGCGGCGCGCCCGGCAGCGGCCGCGCCGGGCGGCGCGGTCGTCGCGGCGGCGGCCAAGCCGGCGGCCGCACCGGCGCCGGTCTCGGCCGGGCGGTGAGCGCCGGCAGTCGCCGGGATCTCGCGGCGAGGACCAGGGGCATCCAGCGCAGCCGCACCTATCGGGCCGTGTGCGGGCTGTTGTGCCGGCTGCCGAAGGCCGTCCGTCTGCCCGGCGCTTTCGTTCGTTCGCCCTCCTGCCAATCGGGGTGAGCAGCCATGGGTGCCGCCCAGCTCGGGCCGGCAGCGGCCGTGCTCCGCGCCATCGAGGCCACCTTCGCCGCCGAGGCGCCACTGGCGGCGGGCGATCTGCTGGTGGTGGCGGTGTCGGGTGGGGTCGACTCGATGGTGCTGCTCGATGCGCTGTGGCGCCTGCGCACCTGCCTGCAGGTCCGGTTGCACGTGGCGCACCTCGACCACGGGCTGCGCGCGGAGGCGGCCGAAGATCGGGCGCTGGTCGCGGCCCGGGCCGCGGTGTATGGGCTGCCGTGCACCTGTGCGGCCAGGGACGTGGGCGGCCTGGCGCGGGCCACCCGCCGCTCGCTCGAGGATGCGGCACGGCAGGCGCGGTACGAGTTCCTCGAACAGGTGGCGGCCGCCGAGAGCGCGCGCTACGTCGTGCTGGGGCACCAGGCGCTGGACCAGGCCGAGACCGTCCTGCTCCACCTGGTGCGCGGCAGCGGCACAGCCGGCCTGGCCGGGATGCGCGTGGTTCGCGCCGGGCGCTTCGTGCGGCCCCTGCTGACGGTCGATCGGCAGCAGATCCGGGAGTATGCGGCTGCTCTGGCCGTGCCCTACCGCGAGGATGCCAGCAACGCGGATCGGCGCTTCACGCGCAATCGGGTCCGGCACGAGCTGCTGCCGCTGCTGCGCCGGTTCAACCCGCGCGTCGAGGCGGCGCTGAGTCGCACCGCGACGCTGCTGGCAGACGAAGACGACTGGCTCGAACAGAGCGCCGCGGCCGCGTTCGCGCGCGTCCGGATCGCCGCGTGGCTGCCGGGCCTGTGCGCCGGCCAGCTCGGCCTTGATGTGCCGCGGCTGCTCGAGTACCATATTGCCGTCCGTCGCCGGCTCGTCCGCCGGGCGCTTGGCTGGCTGCGCCCGCGGGCCGGGGAGCTGGGGTGCGCCCACGTCGAGGCCGTGGTGCGGGCTGCCGCGCAACCGGGCGGCGGTCCGCGGCAGATCGCTGCCGGTCTGGCAGTGCAGCGCTGCGGGGACTGGCTGCTGCTGGGGCGGGCGGAGGCGGCCGCGGTGGACACGGAGGTGCCGGTCCCCGGCGAGGTCGAGGTGGCGGACCGGGGCCTGCGCCTGCGGGCCCGGCTGCTGCCGCCCGAGGCAGGAGCAGCGCGCCCGATTCCCGACGGGTCGAGGGCGGCAGCGCTCGATTGGGACGCGCTGGGGCAGGCCGTACGGCTGCGCAGCCTGCGGCCGGGGGACGTGTTCCAGCCGCACGGCATGGCGGGACACAAGAAGGTCAGCGACTTCCTGGTCGACACCAAGTGGCCGCGGCTGCTGCGGCCGGGATTGCTCGTGCTGACCGGTGCCGACGGCCAGATCGCGTGGGTGGTGGGGCTGCGCACGGCCCACGGGCCGCGCCTCGCCGCGCACACGCGCCGGATCCTCGCCGCCGAGGTGATGTGGTCGCCAGCCGGGTAGCCGCTCGCCGCGATCTCGCCCGGCGCCCGCGCGCGGTGTGCACCAGCAGTGGACCGAGGCGATGAGCCGATCCGAGGGGCAGAACAGCAGAGAAGGCCCCGCCAGCGGCAGGACCGCGCGGGGCCGGCAGCGGCGCGACCCGCGCCGCGCGCCCGACGGCCATGGCGGGGAGGGCCCGGGCCGCCGGTGGCGCCGGCCGTCGCGTGCCCACGCGATGTGGCTGCTGCTGCTGGTCGTCATGATCGTCGCGGCGAAGTTCTTCGGGAGCGTACCCTCCGAGAGCAAGATCATCTCGTACAAGCAGTACCGGACCTACCTGCAGGAAGGGCGGATCGTCTCCGCGGTGATCGAGGGCGAGACCGAGTTCCACGGCGTGCTCGCCGACGGCAGCACGTTCGTGGTGAACCTGGGCCCGATCGACGCCGCGACCAAGCTGGAATGGGAGGAGCACGGGCTGGAGTTCCGCTTCAAGGACAAGCCCTTCCACTGGTACGGCTTCCTCTTCAGCCTGGCACCCTGGCTGCTCTTCATCGCCTTCTGGCTGTTCATGCTGCGGCAGATGCAGGGCGGGCCGCGGGGCCTGTTCTCCTTCGGCAAGAGCCGGGCGCGCCTCCTCACCGAGGATCGGCAGCGCACCACCTTCGCCGACGTGGCCGGCGCGGACGAGGCCAAGGAAGAGCTCCAGGAGATCATCGAGTTCCTCAAGGACCCCCACCGCTTCCAGCGCCTGGGCGGTCGCATCCCCAAGGGCGTGCTCATGGTCGGTCCGCCCGGCACCGGCAAGACCTACCTGGCGCGGGCGGTGGCCGGCGAGGCCGGCGTGCCGTTCTTCAGCATCAGCGGCTCCGACTTCGTGGAGATGTTCGTCGGGGTCGGCGCCTCGCGCGTCCGCGATCTGTTCGAGCAGGGCAAGGCCAACGCGCCCTGCATCATCTTCATCGACGAGATCGACGCCGTGGGGCGGCAGCGGGGCGCCGGCATCGGCGGCGGCCACGACGAGCGCGAACAGACGCTCAACCAGTTGCTCGTCGAGATGGACGGGTTCGAGTCCAACGACGGCGTGATCCTCATCGCGGCCACCAATCGTCCGGACGTGCTCGATCCTGCCCTGCTGCGGCCGGGGCGCTTCGACCGCCGGGTGGTCGTCGACCTGCCGGACGTGCGCGGTCGCGAGGGCATCCTGCGCGTCCACGCACGCGGGGTGCCCATGGACGACAGCGTGGCGCTGCAGCGCGTGGCGCAGGCCACGCCGGGACTGTCCGGCGCCGACCTGGCCAATCTGGTGAACGAGGCCGCGCTGCTGGCCTCGCGCCGCGGTCACGCGGCGGTCACCATGGCGGACTTCGAGGACGCGAAGGACAAGGTGATGCTCGGCGCCGAACGGCGCAGCGTGGTGATGACCGAGGAGGACAAGCGCCTCTCGGCCTACCACGAGGCGGGGCACGCGCTGGTGGCCAAGCTGCTGCCCGGCGCCCAGCCCATTCACAAGGCCACGATCATCCCGCGCGGCCAGGCCATGGGCATGGTGTCGTTCCTGGCGGACGAGCGTCGCTCCGTCACCGAGACGCGCCTGCGGGCCCATCTGGCCACCGCCCTGGGGGGCTGCTGCGCGGAGAGCCTGGTGTTCAAGGAGCGCACCACCGGCGCCCAGGCCGACTACAAGCAGGTGACGGCCCTGGCGCGCTCGATGGTGTGCGAGTGGGGCATGAACGAGAGGCTGGGACGGCTGGCGCTCGGCGGCGAGGGCGAGGAGGTGTTCCTCGGCAGGGAGTTCACCCGGACGCGGCTGTTCAGCGAGAAGACGGCCGAGACCATCGATCAGGAGATCCACGACCTGGTGGCGGCGGCCGAACGGACGGCCGCCGAGCTGCTGGCCGCGCACGAGGAGCAGCTCCACAGCCTGGCGCGCGCGCTGCTGGAGTTCGAGGTGCTGGACGACGCGGAGATCGACCAGATCCTGGCCGGCGGCGTCCTGGCGCGAGAGAAGCGGACCGCGCGCGGCGATGCGGCGCCGGTCGAGGCGGCGGACCAGGCGCCGGCTGCGGCGGCGCCGGCGCCCGCGGCGGCCGCTCCCGGCGTGGGCGGCGCGGCGCAGACCCCATGATCGTGCCCTGGCGGGTCGGCTCGCGCGTGCTGCCGTGCGGCGCGCGCCCGCTCGTGATGGGCGTGGTCAACGTCACGCCGGACTCCTTCTACGCGGGCAGCCGGCACGCCGACCCGGGAGCTGCCGCCGCGGTGGCGTTGCGGCTGGTGGCGGAGGGGGCCGACATCATCGATATCGGCGGCGAGTCGTCGCGGCCGCCGGTGTACGGCGAGGCCCGCGTCGTTCCCGCGGCCGTGGAGCGGCAGCGGGTCGAACCCGTCGTCCGCGCCGTCCGGCAGCAGAGCTCGGTGGCGATCTCGGTGGATACCACCAAGGCCGAGGTGGCGCAGGCGGCGCTGGACGCCGGCGCGGAGATCGTCAACGACATCAGCGCTTGCCGCGCAGATCCGGCCATGGCCGCCGCGGTGGCCCGCGCCGGCGCCGCCGTGATCCTCATGCACATGCGGGGCACGCCGCAGACCATGCAGCAGGACACCCACTACGAGGACCTGCTGGGCGAGGTCGAGGCCTTCCTGCGCGACAGGATCGCCCACAGCCTGGCGGCGGGCATCCCGCAGGAGTGCATCGCCGTGGATCCAGGCCTCGGGTTCGGCAAGTCGGTCGCCGGGAACCTGGCGCTCCTCGCCGGCCTGGAGCGACTCGCCGGGCTCGGGCGGCCGGTGGTGGTGGGCGCGTCGCGCAAGTCCTTCATCTGGAAGACGCTGGAGACCGGTCCCGAGGAGGCCCTGGCAGGGAGTCTGGCGGCGGCGGTCATCAGCGTCCTGCACGGCGCGCACGTGCTGCGGGTGCACGACGTGGCGGCCACCCGGCACGCGGTCCGCTTCGCCGACGCGGTCCAGCGCTGCGCCCTGGCTGCGGCCGGCGGGGGAGGGGAGGGGACGTGATCGAGGAGCGCTTCGTCCTGTTCAGGCTCTTCGGTTTCATCCCGTTCTCGGTCGTCTCCATCGTGGACATCGGCATCGTCGCGTTCATGCTCGAGCGCCTGTTCGTGCTGATCCGGGGCACGCGCTCGGCGCAGGTGCTGATGGGGCTGCTCATCGTCGTGGCGGTGTCGGCGGCGGCGCCGCTGTTGCAGCTGGACGCCCTGGCCTGGCTGCTGGCCCAGCTGCGCTCGATCCTGTTGATCCTGCTGGTCGTCCTCTTTCAGCCCGAACTGCGCCGCATGCTGCTCGATCTGGGGCGGAATCCGCTGCTGGGCCGCTTCCTGCGCATGGAACCGAGCCGCGCGCTCGACGCGGTGGCGGACGGCGCCGAGGACCTGGCGGCGCGCGGCCACGGCGCGCTGATCGTGCTGGCCCGGCAGGCCCAGCTGGCCGGCGTGCTCGAGTCGGGCGTGCCGCTGGACGCGAGCGTCACGGCGGAGCTGCTGGCCACGATCTTCACGCCGCGCTCGCCCCTGCACGATCAGGCGGTGGTCATCCGCGGCGACCGCATCGTGGCGGCGCGCTGCACCCTGCCCCTGGCCGAGGAAGTCGAGGACGAGCGCCTGGGGACGCGCCATCGGGCGGCCCTGGGGCTGGCCCAGGAGTCCGATGCGGTGGTGGTCGTGGTGTCGGAGGAGACGCGCCGGATCTCGGTGGCGATGGACGGCGCGCTGGTCCGCGGCCTGCAGGGCAAGGAGCTGCGGCAGCGGCTGGCGGCAGCCATGGCCTCGGGCAGCGGCACGGCGGCGCGGGCGGCCGGGGCGCCGGTGCGGCGGGGGTCGCCGGCGGAGCGCCCCGGTGCGGGGCCTTGACGGGCGTTCTGGTCGCCCTTAGCGTATCGAGCACTATCAGCTTTCGCTGATAAATATCGGCTCCCCTCGCTACGGGCGAGCGGCCGACCCGGACGAACCATGGGCGCGAAGCAGGCACGCTGGGCCAAGATCCGCGAGGTGCTGCAGGCGGAGCCGATCGGCACGCACGCCAGGCTGGCGGCGGCGCTCCGCCGCGCCGGGGTCGTCGCCAGCCAGTCCACCCTGTCCAAGGACCTGCGCGAGCTGGGCGTGGTGCGGGTGGCGGACGCCGAAGGGGGATTCCGCTACCGGATGGCGGTTGCCGACGCCATGCTGCACGACCGGCACGTCCTGGAGCGCGAGCTGCGCGAGTACCTGATCAGCGTGCGGCGGGCGCAGCACCTGCTGGTCCTGGGCACTGCGGCCGGCCACGCGCAGAGCGTCTGCGAGGCGCTCGACCGCATCGGCTGGCGCGAGATCGTGGGCACGATCGCCGGCGAGAACACCATCTTCGTCGCCGCCGCCACGGCCGCCGCCGCCGCGGCCGTCCAGCGGCGCATCGCCCGCGTGCTCGCGGGGGCGGCATGAGGGACTGTCACCCGAACCAGCGGCTGGCTCTATGACCGACCTGCAGCAGTACATCGAGAAGGCGGCCGTCCTCATCGAGGCGCTGCCCTACATTCAGGCCTTCCGCGGCAAGCTCGTGGTCGTCAAGTACGGCGGCAGTGCCATGGCCGAAGAGGGCGACGTGGACACGGTGCTGCGCGACATCGTCTTCATGGCCAGCGTCGGCATGCTGCCGGTGGTCGTGCACGGCGGCGGCGCCGCCATCAGCCAGCGGCTCGAGCAGCGCGGCATCCCCACCCGCAAGGTGAACGGCCTGCGGGTCACCGACGAGGCCACCATGGCGGTCGTCGAGGAGGTGCTGTCTGGCGAGGTCAATCCGGCGATCGTGGCGGCGATCCGCCGGAGCGGCGGCCAGGCGGTCGGCCTGTCGGCCCGGCAGAGCGGCATCATGCAGGTGCGGCGCCACCTCGCGCAGACCGCCGCCGGGCCGCTGGATCTGGGGTTCGTCGGCGACGTCGAGCGCATCGATCCCGAGCCGATCCTGAGCCTGACCCGCCAGGGAGCGATCCCGGTGATCGCGCCCATCGGCCGCGGCCCCAACGGCGACAGCTACAACGTCAACGCGGACACGGCAGCCGGCGAGATCGCCGCGGCCCTGCATGCCGAGAAGCTCGTCTTCCTCACCGATGTGAAGGGCATCCTGGCGGATCCGCGGGACCCGGCGAGCCTGCTGTCCACCGTGCGCGCGGCCGATGTCGAGCAGCTCATCGAGCGCGGGACCATCGACGGCGGCATGATTCCCAAGGTGGGGGCCTGCGTCCGCTCGGTGAAGGCCGGCGTCCGCAAGACGCACATCATCGACGGACGCATCCCGCACTCCATGCTGCTGGAGTTCTTCACCAACGAAGGGATCGGGACCGAGATCATCCCCTAGACCTGGCCTCGGGTGGAGCATGGCCGGACGGAGGAGGAGACCCATGCGCACGGCAGAGATCATCGCGGCGGAGCAGCAGCACATCCTGCAGACGTACGCGCGTCCGGCTCTGGTCATCGAGCGGGGTGACGGCTGCTATCTGTTCGACACGGACGGCAACCGCTACCTGGACTTCGTCAGCGGCCTGGCGGTGAACGCCCTCGGCTACGGCGACCCCGACGTGCTGCAGGCGCTGGCGGCGCAGGCCGGCCGGCTCCTGCATGTCTCGAACCTCTTTCACACCATCCCGTCGGTGGAGCTGGCGCGGCGCCTGGTCGAGCGGTCGTTCGCCGACCGGGTCTTCTTCTGCAACAGCGGCACCGAGGCCTGGGAGGCGTCGCTGAAGATCTGCCGGAAGTGGGCTGCCGCGCAGCCGGGCAAGCCCCGGTACCGGTTCGTGGCCATGCACGACTCCTTCCACGGCCGCACCTACGGCTCGCTGTCGACCACGGGGCAGCCGAAGTACCACAAGGGCTTCGAGCCGCTGCTGCCCGGGGTCGACTTCGCGCCCTTCAACGACCTGGACGCGGTGGCCAGGGCGGTGACGGACGAAACCTGCGCGATCCTGGTGGAGCCCCTGCAGGCCGAGGGCGGCATCCACGTCGCTGCACCGGGCTTCCTGGCCGGATTGCGCCAGCTGTGCGACGAGCGCCAGCTCCTCCTGGTCTTCGACGAGATCCAGGTCGGCATGGGGCGGACGGGCCGGCTGTGGGCGCACGAGCACGACGGGGTGGAGCCAGACATCATGACGGTGGCCAAGGCCCTGGGCGGCGGCCTGCCGCTCGGCGTCACCCTGCTGCGCGAACACGTGGCCCAGGTCATGCGGCCGGGGGACCACGCCTCGACCTTCGGCGCCAATCCGGTGGCCTGCGCAGTGGGCCAGGTGGTGCTCGACAAGATCACGGCACCCGGCTTCCTCGCGTCGGTGCAGCGTCAGGGCGAACACCTGGCCGGGCGCCTCCGCGAGCTGCAGGCGCAGTGGCCGGAGCAGATCACCGAGGTGCGCGGCCGCGGGCTGATCGCCGGGGCCGTGACCACGCGTCCCGCGGCCGAGTACGTGGCGGCGTTCCGCGCCCGGCACATGCTGGTGGCGGTGGCGGGACCGCACGTGGTCCGCTTCCTGCCGCCGCTCATCGTCACCCGGGAACAGATCGACGCGGTCGCCGACGCCTTCGCGGAGATCCTGCGGGAAGGCGTGGAGCAGGCAGGTCGCTGATGGCCGGGCACGACACGCTCTGGGGTGGCCGCTTCGCGGCGCCCATGGATGCGCTGCTGGAGCGGTTCAACGCCTCCATCGACGTGGACCGCCGCCTGCTCGAAGTCGACATCGCGGGCAGCCAGGCCTACGCGCGGGCGCTCGGGCGCGCGGGGCTGCTGACCGCTGGCGAAGTCGAGCAGATCGTCGCCGGGC
This sequence comes from uncultured Gemmatimonadaceae bacterium, assembly GCA_964591015.1. GTDB lineage: Bacteria > Latescibacterota > UBA2968 > UBA8231 > UBA8231 > SLHA01. Next base: position 10,283 of record CAZPXM010000060.1, on the reverse strand, counting down.
TGGCGCAGGTGCGCGCCGAGATGAGCGCCCCCGGCTATCGGTTCTCGCCCGCCATGGAGGACATCCACATGGCGGTGGAGCGCCGGCTCACGGAGCTGATCGGGCCGGCGGGGGGCAAGCTGCACGCGGGTCGCAGCCGGAACGACCAGGTCTGCCTCGACGAACGGCTCTACCTGCGCCTGGCCGTCCAGCGCCTGCGGGAGCGGGTGCGGGCGTTGCAGCTGGCCCTGGTGGACAAGGCCGGCGCGCACCTGGACGTCGTGCTGCCCGGCTACACGCATCTGCAGCGCGCGCAGCCGATCCTGTTTTCCCATTACGCGCTGTCGCTGTTCTGGATGCTCGAGCGCGACCGCGGGCGGCTGGCCGACCTGCAGCGCCGCGCCGACGTGCTGCCGCTGGGGGCCGGCGCGCTGGCTGGCAATGCCTTCCCGGTGGATCGCGAGTTCCTGGCCGCGGAGCTGGGTTTCGGCGCGATCTCGGCCAACAGCCTCGATGCCGTCAGCGACCGCGACTTCCTCGTGGAGTTCCTGGCCGCCGCGGCGATTCTCCTGATGCACCTGAGCCGCTACTGCGAGGACCTGATCATCTGGTCCTCGGCGGAGTACGGGTTCGTCGAGCTGGCGGATGCCTTCGCCACCGGCTCCAGCATGATGCCGCAGAAGAAGAATCCCGATTCGCTGGAGCTGGTGCGCGGCAAGACGGGGCGCGTGTACGGTGACCTGGTGGCGCTGCTGACCGCCCTGAAGGGACTGCCGCTGACCTACGCCAAGGACATGCAGGAGGACAAGGCGCCGTTCTTCGACGCGCTGGACACGGTGGACGACTGCCTGCAGGTGTTCGCCGGCGCCTGGCAGTCGATGACTCTGCGTCCCGAACGCATGGCGGCGGCGCTGGACAGCACCATGCTGGCCACCGACCTGGCGGACTACCTGGTCCAGCGGGGCGTGTCCTTCCGCGAGGCGCACCGCGTGGTGGGCGAGCTCGTCAGGGAGGCGCTGCAGCGCGGCGTCGGCCTGGACGGCCTGGGGCTGGCGGCGCTGCAGGCGCGCTGCCCGCAGTTCGGCGCCGACGCGCTGGCGGCGCTGGACTACCGCGCCAGTCTGCAGCGCCGCAACCTGCCGGGGGGCACCGGGCCCGCCGCGGTGGCCGCGCAACTGGCCGCGGCCCGCGCGCTGCTGGCTGCCGAGAGCTAGGCGGGAGCGGCAGGCGGCGGTGGCCCGCGCGGACCGGCGCCGGCGCCCCGGCCCGCGCCCACATCGGGGAGTTCGCCATGGGCAAGAGCACCGACATCGTCCTGCGCGCCGCCAGGCTGTACTTCCTGCCGGTGCAGACGCGGGTGCCGCTGAAGTTCGGCACGGAGACCCTCACCCACGTCACTTGTGCGCGCGTCTGCGTGCGCGTGGAGGACCGGCGAGGGCGCAGCGCCGAGGGGTGGGGCGAGACGCCGCTGAGCGTGCAGTGGGTCTGGCCGTCCAGCCTCGCCTACGAGGTGCGCCACCAGGCGCTGCAGGCGCTGTGCTGCCGGCTGGTGCCCGCCTGGGGCCGCTTCCCGGTCGCCGGCCATCCGCTCGAGATCGGCCACGCGTTCCTCCAGCAGCAGCTGCCCGAGGTGCTGGCGGCGGCCAACCAGGGCCGCGGCGAACCGATCCCGTGGCTGGCCGCGCTGGTCTGCTGCTCGGCCTTCGATCTGGCCGTCCACGACGCTTACGGCGTCCTGCTCGGCTGCTCCACCTACGCGACCTACCGCGCGCAGTTCATGAACCGCGACCTGGCTGCCTACCTGCAGCCGGCGGCCGGAGCGGCCGTGGATTTCGCGGCGCGGTACCCTGCGGACTTCCTGGCCGAGCCGCGCGCGGACCGGCTGCCCGCCTGGCACCTGGTGGGCGGCAGGGATCTGCTGACCGCCAGCGAGCGCACCGGCGCAGAGCCGGACGACGGGTACCCGGTGGTGCTGAGCGACTGGATCGCCCGCGACGGACTGACCTGCCTGAAGGTGAAGCTGCGCGGCGACGACGCGGCGTGGGACTACGACCGCCTGGTGCGGGTGGGCCAGCTCGGCCTGGCGGGCGGCGTGCTGTGGCTGAGCGCCGATTTCAACTGCACGGTGACCGAGCCGCAGTACGTGAACGAGATCCTCGATCGGCTGCTGGCCGAACACCCGCGGCTGTACGGCATGCTCCTCTACGTCGAGCAGCCGTTCCCGTACGATCTGGAGCGCCACCGGATCGACGTGCACAGCGTCTCGGCGCGCAAGCCGCTGTTCATGGACGAGAGCGCGCACGACTGGGACCTGGTGCGTCTGGGGCGGACGCTCGGCTGGACGGGAGTGGCGCTGAAGACCTGCAAGACGCAGACCGGTGCCCTGCTGAGCCTGTGCTGGGCCAAGGCCCACGGCATGACGCTGATGGTGCAGGACCTGACCAACCCGATGCTGGCGCAGATTCCCCACGTGCTGCTGGCGGCCCACGCGGGGACGATCATGGGCGTGGAGACCAACAGCATGCAGTTCTACCCCGAGGCTTCCCGGCCGGAGGAGGCCGTGCATCCGGGGCTCTACCGCCGGCGCCGCGGCATGGTGGAGCTGGACACGCTGGCTGGGCCAGGCTTCGGGTACCAGGTCGAGCGCATCGGGCGCGTCCTGCCCGATCCCGCTGCTTCCTGCTAGGCCGGGCCGGCCGCCCGCTGACCTGCGGGCGTGCCAGAGGGCCAGGTGGGCGCGGCCGGATCCGGCGCCGGGCACCAGGAGGCTTGTGGCATGGAGAGCGGCGAGCTGGGGGTGTTGACCGCCTATCTGAAGGCGCACCCGCTGATCGCGGCGGGGCTCGCGGCGCTGGCAGTGCTGCTGCTGGGGTCGCTGGTGCGGCGGCTGGTGCGGCTGGCCCTGATTCTGGCGGTGATCGTCGCGTTCGGGCTGTACTGGACCCGCCGCGAGGCCCAGGCCGACTGGCGCGCGCAGGCGGAAGCGTTGCGCCGGCGCGCCACCTCGCTGGGGCAGGAGGCGCTGGAGAAGGGCAAGGAGCTGCTGGAGGCGGGGCAGGAGGAGCTGAAGCGGCGGGCGGTCGAGGACCAGAAGCGCGGCGAATGAGCGCCGTGCCTGGCCTGGCGCCGCTTCAGGCCTGGAGGGCGCCAGCGGCGCGCAACTGCGCCAGGAACTCCGCCTCCGACAGCACGGTCACGCCGAGGCGACGGGCCTTGTCCAGCTTGCTGCCGGGGCTGTCGCCGGCGACCACCAGGTCGGTCTTGCGGCTGACGCTGGTGGTGGTCTTGCCCCCTACCTGGCGGATGAGCTCGCTGGCCCGATCGCGGGACATGGCCGCCAGCGTGCCGGTCAGCACCACGGTCTTGCCGGCGAGGACCGAGGACGCGGGCGGCGCGGCGGCCGCGTCGGGTGCCGGCGCCGAGGTGCGCACGCCGGCCGCGGCCAGTTTCTCCAGCAGCTGCCGGGCGGGTGCGGTGGCGAAGAACCCGGCCACCGACTGCGCGATCGTGGGGCCGATCTCCGGGACCTGTTCGAGCTCGCCGGCAGGGGCCTCGGCCAGCCGCGCGAGCGAGCCGAACCGCCGCGCCAGCTGGCGCGCCACCGTGGCCCCCACGTGGCGGATGCCCAGGGCGAACAGCACGCGCTCCAGCGGGCGGTCCTTGCTGGCGCGGATGGCCGCCGCCAGGTTGGCCGCCGACTTGTCCGCCAGGCGTTCCAGCTGCGCCAGCGTGCTCTCCTCGAGGCGGTAGAGATCGGCCACATCCTGCACGAGGTGCCGGTCCACGAGCTGCTCGATCACGGCCGGTCCCAGACCCTCGATGTCCATCGCGTGCCGGCTGGCGAAGTGCTCGAGGCGGCGCTTGAGCTGGGCCGGGCAGGCCGGGTTGTCGCACCGCCAGACGACCTCCTCCTGGTCCCGCCGCAGCGGGGTGGCGCACACCGGACAGGCGCGCGGGAAGGCGAAGGGCACCGATCCCGGCGGCCGGGCATCGAGCACCGCGCCCACGATCTTCGGGATCACGTCGCCGCCCTTCTCGATGACCACCAGATCGCCCACGCGGAGGTCCTTGCGCTCGATCTCGTCGGCGTTGTGGAGCGTGGCGCGGCTGATGGTCGAGCCGGCCAGTGGCACCGGTTCCAGGACGGCCACCGGGGTGACCGCGCCCGTGCGCCCGACCTGCACGGCGATGCCGAGCAGGCGAGTCCGCGCCTGCCGCGCCGCGAACTTGTAGGCGAGGGCGAACCGGGGGCTCTTGGCGGTGTGCCCCAGGCGCCGCTGCTGGTCCAGGTCGTCGACCTTGATGACGATGCCGTCGATCTCGTACTCGAGGGCGTCGCGCTCCGCGCCGTACTGGCGGTAGTAGGCCCACACGGCCTCCAGATCGGGACAGCGCCGCGCCCGGCGGTCGGTCGGCAGCCCGAGCGCGCGCAGGCGCTCCAGATGCTCCCAGTGCGTGCGCGCGGGGTCCGGGTCGAGGCGCAGCCAGTAGGCCGCGAAGCGCAGGGGCCGCGCGGCGACCAGCCGGGGATCCTGCAGCTTCAGGGTGCCGGCGGTGGCATTGCGGGCGTTGGCGAACAGGGGCTCGCCCTCGGCCTCCCGCTGTCGGTTCAGCGCGGCGAAGTCCTCGCGCAGCATGTACACCTCGCCGCGGACCTCGCAGGCGATGCCGGGGGCGCGCAGCCGCAGAGGTATCGGGCCGATGGTGCGCGCGTTCGCGGTGATGTCGTCGCCCTGAACGCCGTCGCCGCGGGTCACGGCCCGCACCAGGCGGCTGTCCTCGTACAGCATGCTCAGGGCCACGCCGTCGATCTTCAGCTCGCACACGTACTCGACGGGCTCCCCGGGCAGCGCCCGCCGTACGCGGGCATCGAAGGCCTCGACGTCGGCCGGGGCATAGCTGTTGTCGAGGCTGAGCATGGGCGTGGCATGGGTCGCTGGCGGGAACTCGCCGGTGGGCGTGCCGCCGACGCGCTGCGTGGGCGAGTCCGGCAGCCGCAGCTCGGGGTGCTGGCGCTCCAGCTCGGCCAGCTCGCGCAGCAGGGCGTCGTATTCCTGGTCGCTGATCGTCGGCGCCGCCAGCACGTAGTAGCGGTAGTCGTGTTCGTGGAGCGCCGCAGTGAGCGCGGCGATGCGGGTGGCGGGATCGGTGTCCATGTCAGCCTGCCTGCCGGGGCGGCGCTGCCCGGGGCGTGCGGGCGCCCGCCGCGCCGGCCGAGCGCGGCGCCACGGCTCACGGCCTGGTCCGGCGCCCCGCCTGGTTGATGAGCGCGGCGGCGTAGCCCGCGCCGAAACCATTGTCGATGTTCGTCACCAGGACGCCCGCCGCGCAGGAGTTGAGCATGGTGAGCAGGGCCGCCAGGCCGCCGAAGGTGGCCCCGTAGCCGATGCTGGTCGGCACGGCGATCACGGGGACGGCCGCCAGGCCGCCGACCACGCTGGCCAGCGCTCCCTCCATGCCGGCGACCACGACGATGACGCGGGCGGCGCGGAGCTGCGCCTGGTAGGCCAGCAGCCGGTGCAGGCCGGCCACCCCCACGTCGACGATGGCCTCGGCACGGGCCCCCATCGCCCGGGCAGTCACCACCACCTCCTGGACGACGGGCAGATCCGCGGTCCCGCCAGAGACCACCACCACGCGCCCGCGTAGCGCCGGCGCCCTGACGCCGGCAGCCCGGACCACGGCCGTGCGCGCCAGCGGGTCCGTGTGGGTCCGGAAGGCGGGCGGGCCGAAGCGCTGGGCGAGCGACTCCTGCTGGGTGGGCGCCAGGCGGGTGACCAGGACGGACGAACCGCGCGCCAGCAGGCGCTGGGCGATCGCCACGATCTGGTCGAGGGTCTTGCCCTGGGCGAAGATGACCTCCGGGTAGCCGGTGCGCAGCGCGCGGTGATGGTCCACGTGCGCGAACCCGATATCCTCGAAGGGCAGATCGCGCAGTCGCTCCAGGGCAGCATCCGGGCTGAGCGCGCCGTCGGCTACCTGGAGCAGCAGCTGGCGGACTGCTTGCTTGTCCATGGCGGGCGAGCAATCAACTCCGGGGAGCGGCGGCCGTCAAGCTGGCCGCCGGGAGGGCCCGGGCGCACCGGCGCGCGCCGCCGCGCGCGCCGCCGCGTGTTCTTCAGCGACAGCAGCGGAAGCCGACGCCGGGCTGCCGGTAGGCCGGACTCACTCCCGCCGGCAGGGGTTCTTCGGAGCCCAGGGACGGATCCAGGTAATCGAAGCCGGCGGGCAGGGGCGCGAACTCGCTGATGCTGCTGCATTCGTCCGGCGGGTCGTCGGCCACGTCGCTGTCGGTGGCGCCACCGACCATCCGTCCCTGGTCGTCGGTGCCGCCGACCCACTCGCGCACATTGCCGGTCAGATCGTACGCGCCGTAGTCGCTGGCGCAGTTGGGGAAGGTGCCTGCGGGCGCCCTGCTCGTGAGCGGGTCCGGCGGCACGGCGGCGACGCCCGAGCCGGCGGTGTTGCAGAAGCGGTGGCCGAAGTTCGCGCCGTCCACCGCGGGAGGGCCGTCCTCGCGCGAGGAGAAGCGGCGCCCGGCACGGCCCCCGCAGGCCTGGGCCCACTCGGCGGGCGTGCACAGGCGCTTGCCCTGGGCGGCGCAGGTCCGGGCCGCGGCGAACCAGCTGTCGGCCAGCAGCGGCGCCACGCCGCGCTGATTGGGGTACTCGTACCGATCGATCGCGAACGCCGCGCTGCCGGGCGGGGCCACGTCGACCATGCCGCCGGCGGGCGGCTCCGGGTCGGCGTACACGCGCACCTTCGTCTCGGCACAGATGGAGTCCGCGCCGTCGCTGACGGTGAGCGCGAAGACATGCTCGCCGACGTACAGAGGCGTCGCGCGCAGCCGCGAGCCGTGGCTGAAGTTCGTGGCGCTGTAGGGAAGCTCCGGGCCCGCCAGGCGCTCCCAGCGCACCTGCAGCGGGTCGTCGTCCGGATCGCGGATCTCCGCTTCCAGCGCGAAGGCGCCGGCGGCGAAGGAGACCGCCGTGTCGGCTGGCAGCACCACGATGGGGGGACGCTGCGTGACCGTCACCGGGAACAGGTGCACCGCCTGCGACGGGCCGGTGACGCAGGCGAGCCGGGCTGCCGGGTCGACGATCGCGTCGCAGTCCTGGTCGCGGACGATGACGACCAGCACGAACTGCTCGGCGGCGCCCTGGATGGTGTCGGGCGCGGTCCAGACGTTGGTGGTGGCCGCGGTCGGCGAGGCGAAGCCGCCGGCCGTGTCGGCGATCGCCAGGCGCGCGTACAGGGCGGCGAGCTGGTCGGCGCCCTCGCACCGGCCCGCGGGAGCCAGGGCCTCCAGATCGGCCAGCAGCTCGGGCGAGCCGCGGAAGGCCGCCCAGCGGAAGTAGAGGGGGTCGTAGTCCTCGTCGCTGGCCGGGACCTGCAGCCTGACCCTGCCACCCCGGCGCACGCTCTGCGGTTCCGCCCTGAGCGCGCCGAACGCCGGCGGCGCGTTGGGCTGCTCCCGGTTGACCAGCGTGCAGCCGGCCCACAGCAGCGCCACGCCGGCGAGCAGCGCTCTCATCCCGCCTCGCCGAGCAGCAGCTGCAGGAGTCGTTCGAGGTCGTCGGCTCCGTAGAACTCCAGCTCGATGCGGCCGCGGTCGCTGCCGCGGCCGCGAATCGCCACTGCGGTGCCGTAGCGCTGCTGCAGCCGGTCCTCGAGATCGGCCAGGTGCGGGTCGCGCCGGGCCGCGCGATCCTCCCCCTTGCCGGCGCGCTCGCCGGCCGGGCGGCGCTGCTGGCGCCGCCCGACGCGCGCCTGCACCGCCTGCTCCACCTCGCGCACGGTCATGTTCTGGGCGACGGCCTGCCGGGCCAGCTTGAGGCGGTCCTCGTCGTCGTCCAGAGCCAGCAGGGCGCGCGCGTGTCCCATCTGCAGCTCGCCGCGCCGCAGGTGAGACTGGATCGGCGCGGGCAGGCGCAGCAGGCGGACCATGTTCGCCACGGTCGAGCGGTCCTTGCCGACCTTGCGGGCGACCTCTTCCTGGGTCATGAAGCAGGTGTCGATGAGCGTGCGGTACCCCTCGGCCTGCTCGATGGGGTTCAGGTCTTCGCGCTGGATGTTCTCGATGAGGGAGAGCTCGATCAGCTCCTGCTGCGACTCCACCTGATGGACGATCGCGGGAATGGTCTTGAGGCCGGCCATCTTGCTGGCGCGCAGCCGGCGTTCGCCAGCGATCAGTTGATAGCGCAGGCCGACCCGGTTCACCGTGATGGGCTGGATCACGCCCTTCTCCTGGATCGAGCGCATGAGCTCCTCGAGCTGCTCCGGGGCGAAGGAGCCGCGCGGCTGGAAGGGGTTCGGCTCGATCGCATCGACGTCGAGCTCGAGCACCTGCTGCCCGCCTGCACCCGCCTCGTCGGCGGCCCCGTCGGAGATCAGCGCGCTGATGCCCCGGCCGAGTACCGGTCTCTTAGCCATGGCCGATCACCTCGCCAGCAAGACTCATGTAGTTCTGCGCCCCAGGGGAGAGGATGTCGTACAGGACGATCGGCTGGCCGAAACTGGGGGCTTCCGCCAGCCGCACGTTCCGGGTGATGGCGGTGCGGAACACCTTGTCGCCGAAGTAGGACTTCACCTCTGCCGCCACCTGGCGCGACAGATTGAGCCGGCTGTCGTACATGGTCAGCAGCACGCCGGCGATCTGCAGTCTCTGGTTGAGATGGCGCTGGATGAGCCGGATCGTGTTCAGCAGCTTGCCCAGGCCCTCCAGCGCATAGTACTCGCACTGGATGGGGATGAGGACCGCATCGGCGGCGGTCAGCGCGTTGATCGTGAGCAGCCCCAGGGATGGCGGGCAGTCGACGATGACGTACTCGAATTGCGGGGAGATCTCCGCGATGATCGCGTCCAGCTTCCGTTCGCGCGCGATCATGCTCACCATCTCGACCTCGGCGCCCGTCAGGTTGATGTGCGCCGGGATGAGGGAGAGATGGCCGATCTCGGTGGGGCGGATGATGGACGCGACCGCCTTGTGGCCGAGCAGAGCGTGGTACACGTTGCTCTGCTCGACCTCGGCAGCCTGCACGCCGCAGCCGCTGGTCGCGTTCGCCTGCGGGTCCATGTCGATCAGCAGCGTCGGCTTCTCGGCGACAGCCAGGCATGCTGCCAGGTTGACGGCGGTGGTCGTCTTGCCCACGCCGCCCTTCTGGTTGGCTATCGCGAAGACGCGTCCCATCTTTCTCCGGCGTCACCTCCTGAGGGTGGCCTGGGCGGCCGCCAGACGGGCGATCGGCACGCGGTAGGGAGAGCAGGACACGTAGTCCATGCCCACCCGATGGCAGAAGGCGATCGAGTCGGGATCGCCGCCATGCTCGCCGCAGATGCCCACCTTCAGGTTCCCGCGCGTCCGCCGCCCCCGCTCCGTGCCGATCTGGATGAGCTGCCCGATGCCTTCCTGGTCCAGCGTCTGGAACGGGTCCTTGGGCAGGATGCCCTTGCTCACGTACTCGGCGAGGAACTTGCCGGCGTCGTCCCGGCTGTAGCCGAAGCCCATCTGGGTCAGATCGTTAGTGCCGAAGCTGAAGAACTCGGCAGTCTGGGCGATCTGGTCGGCGAGGAGTGCCGCGCGCGGGATCTCGATCATCGTGCCGAAGAGGTGCGGCACCTCGCCGAGGCCGTACTTCGCGCACACCTCCTGGTGCACCTGCTGGGTGATGGCGAGCTGGCTGGCCAGTTCCTTCACCGTGCTGACGACCGGGATCATGATCTCGGGCAGCACCTGCTTGCCGGCCTGGATGAGTTCGGCCGCCGCCTCGAGGATGGCCCGGATCTGCATCTCGGAGATCTCGGGATAGGTGACGCCCAGGCGGACGCCGCGGTGCCCCATCATCGGGTTGGACTCGTGCAGCTCGTCGGCGCGGCGGTTCAGCTCCTCCAGCGAGATGCCCAGGGACCTGGCCAGCCGCTCGCGCTCGTCTTGCCGCGTGGGCACGAACTCGTGCAGGGGCGGATCCAGCAGCCGGATGGTCACCGGCAGGCCGTCCATCACTTCCAGGGTGGCCTTGATGTCCCGCTTGACGAAGGGAAACAGCTCGTCCAGCGCGGCACGGCGCTCCTGCTCCGTCTCCGCCATGATCATCCTGCGGAGCAGGAACAGCGGTTCCTCCGAGCCGGTGCCGTAGAACATGTGCTCGGTGCGGAACAGGCCGATGCCCTCGGCACCGAACTCGCGGGCGCGGCGGGCGTCCTCCGGCGTGTCCGCGTTCGTGCGCACCCGCAGCCTGCGCTGCTGGTCGGCCAGCGCCATGAACTGCTGGAAGCGGGGGTTCTCGGTGGCGTCGATCATCGGC
>CAZPXM010000059.1:0-21942 GCA_964591015.1 uncultured Gemmatimonadaceae bacterium | reverse complement strand
GTCGTGCGGAGCGTTCATGCCCACCGGCCGCCGCGGGGATCGACGCGGCGCTGTGGGACCTGCGCGGCCACCGGGCGCCCTGCGGCCTTGCCGCGCAGGTCCCACAGCGCCGCGTCGATCCCCGCGGCGGCCGTGTCGTGCGGAGCGTTCATGCCCACCGGCCGCGGCGCCAGATCCGGCTCGCTCGGGTCGCGGCCGAGCAGCGCGGGCCTCATCGTCTCGACCTGGGCGCGGATCTTGGGCGGCACGCCGTAGGCGCAGGCCTCGGCGATGCCCTGCAGGCCCGCGTCGGTGTCGATGACGACGATGGCGCAGTCGGCCTTGGGCACGCGGACGCCGGCGGTGCGCCACTGGCGTGCGGGCTCGTGAGGGCGCGACAGACACAAGGTGCGGATGTCCGTGATCTTCATGGCGAATCTCCCGTGGAATCGGTTGCCGCGACCAGCACTCGCTCAGCAAGAAGGGCGCGGGCGCGGCGGGCGTCAATGGCGGGGCTGCCGCGCGGCGGCGCGGCGCAGCCAGCCGGCTGGCGCGCGGAGGCGGTGGGGCGCCGGGACCCGGGCGCGCCGCCGCAGGCCGCTTGAGGATGGACGCTTTCGTCCCTTAGTTGGTGCCCGGCGCACGGGCCCGGTCGGGCGTGGGCGGCGCGCCCGGGTCGCGGCGCCCCTGCACGCCGGCCCGAACCCCGCACGAGGAGAACGATGGCACCGCAGCGAATCTGCAGCTCCTGCGTGCTCCCCGGCACGCCGCGCCTGTCGCTGGACGAGCAGGGCGTCTGCGCCCTGTGCCGTTCGCCGCGCCGCCTCCAGCACATCCGCAAGGAGAGCGATCGAGCGGGTCTGGATCGCCTGGTCGAGCAGGCGCGCCGCCGCGGCCGCGGCGCCCCCCATGACTGTGTGGTGGCGTGGAGCGGCGGCCGCGACAGCACCTTCATGCTCCACGAACTGGTGGTGGCGCACCGGCTCCGGTGCGTGGCGGTCTTCGGCCGCACCCCGTTCACGCCGCCGGAGACGGTCGCCAGCGTCCGCGCGATCGCCGCCAGGCTCGGGGTGGAGCTGGTGCAGCTGGACACGCCCCCGAACCATGCCGCGGTCGCGGGCTACTGCGTGCGGCAGTATCTGCGGACCCGCGCGCCGATCCTGATCAACCTGGCCTGCGCGCCCTGCAAGTTCGTCAACCGGGAGCTGTTCCGGCAGGCGGCCCGCCTCGGCGTGCGGACGATCGTCTATGGCGGCAACAGGTTCGAGTACTTCCCCGCGGGCCCCGCCTCCGTGGATATCGACGCCGAGGACCGCTACTCGCCGGCCAACATGCTCCGCGACAGCGCCCTGCGGCTGGCCAGGGGCTGCGCGGTGCTGATCTCGTGCCCGCCGCTGGTGCGGCATCTGCCCACGCTGTTCGCCGCGTCGGTGCTCTACGTCAACCAGTACACGCCGTTCCTGCGCCTGCGGTATCCGGGGATCGTCCGCTTCGACTACTTCCATTACGCGGACTGGGACGAGGCGCGCATCGCCGCGGTGCTGCGCGAGCTGGGCTGGACCCTGCCGGCCGGCTGCACGTCCTCGTGGCGGGCCGACTGCGTGTTCGAGGCCGTGAAGAACGCCGTGTTCAGCGAGCAGGTCGGCTTCAGCTACCTCCAGGCGCTCTACAGCAACCTGATCCGGGCCGGCAAGCTGACGCGCGCAGAGGCGCTGCAGCGGCTGGCCGTCGAGGGAGTCTCCGAACCGCGCCTGCGCACTGCCCTGCGTCTGTGCGGACTGCCCGAAGACGCGATCGCCGTCCGGCCGTAGGTCGCCCCTGCGGTCCTTGACGCCTGCCGGGGTCGCCCATAGATTCACGCGCCGCTCTACCGAACGGTAGGTATGGGAGGCGAGGGGTGACCGAGGAACCGCGGCACACCAGAGACAGGATCTTCGGGGCGGCGGCCAGGCTGATGGCCCAGAAGGGATTCGCGCGCGTCTCCATGCGCGAGATCGCGGCGGCGGCGGGTGTCAGCAAGCCCATGCTCTACTACTACTTCCAGAGCAAGGAAGGGCTGCTGTGCGCCTTGCTCGACGCGGGCATGAGCCGGCTGGATGCCCTTCGCCGCGGGCTGCTGGCGCAGGACCTTTCCGCTGGCGAGCGCCTGCGGCAGATGGTCAGGAACGAGTTCCGGCACGCGGCCGCCCAGCCCGAACTCATCCGTCTCTTCCTGGAAGTGATCGGCGACCTCGATCGGTATCCGGAGGTGGCCGGGTTCCTGCGCCACCGGAAGACGCGCGACAAGGCCATCGAGGAGTTCATCCGCCAGGCGCAGGCCGCCGGCGAGTGGCGGCGCGACGTCGAGGCGGCGGTGGCGGCCGACGTGTTTCGCGGCATGGTCGGCTATTTCCTGGCCCAGTCCGCGCGCGGCGCCGGGCTGCCGTTGAGCGACGAGCTGGCCGACGGGGTCTTCGCGATCTTCGTCGAAGGGATGCAGGCCCGCGGCGCGGGCTGCCGGGGCGGCGCCCAGCCGCGCGGGGACAGGCGCCCGACCAAGTGTGTCGCAGTGACCACGCGGAGAGTCACGGATGGGGGCAGACGCTGCTGATTCGAGGACTGGCGGGTGCGGTCCGGCGGCATGGGCATCACTGGCTGTCGCGCTCTGTCTGAGCGCACCCGGGCCGGCGCTGGCCGGCGAGCGGCCCCTGACGCTGCGCGAGGCGGAGGCCCTGGCTGCCGCGCAGAGCCGGCAGGTGCGTCTGGCCGAGGCGGCGGTGGCGCGCGCCGAGGCCGCGGTGACCGGCGCGCGGGCCAAACTGCTGCCGTCGCTGTCGGCCAGCGGCAGCTACACCCGCAACGTGGAGAAGCCGGTGATGTTCCTGCCGGCGGCGTTCGGCGGCGGGTCCGCCGAGATCGGCTCCAGCAACTCCTATCAGTTCGGCCTGCACGCTGGCCAGCCCCTGTTCCTGGGGTTCGCCGGCATCACGGGCTACCGGTTGGCGCACACGCAGCTGGCCAGCGCGCGCCAGGAACTGCAGAAGGTGCGCCAGGAGGTGCTGCTCGAGCTGCGCGAAACCTACCTCGGCGCCGTCCTCGCGCGCACGCTGGCGGCGGCCCAGCGGGAGGCCGTGGCCCAGGCCGAATCCAGCCTGGCGCAGGTGCAGCGGCGGCACGCGGTGGGCCAGGTCTCCGGGTTCGACCTGCTGCGCGCCCAGGTACAGCTCGCCAACACGCGGCCGCAGCTGGTCGGCGCCGAGAGCGGCCAGCGCCTGGCCGACGCCCGGCTGGCGCTGGTGCTCGGCATGGACGGTGACGAGACCCCGGTGCCGGTGGACACCCTGGCGGAGTTCGTCAGCCGCTGGCAGGACTGGTCGCTGGACGACCTGGTCCGGCTGGCCCTGGATCGCCGTCCGGACCTGGCCGTGTCCGCGGCCGCGCAGCAGGCGGCGGCGCACGGCGTGCGCCTGGCGCGCAGCGCCTACTACCCGACGCTGGTGCTGTTCGGGACGACCCTGTGGCAGGGGCAGTCCGAGCACGGCCTGCCGGAGCGGCGGCCCCGGAGCACCATGGCGGGTCTGCAGCTCTCGTGGTCGCTATGGGACTCCTGGGGCACGCCCGCAGCGACGCGGCAGGCCCAGGTGGGGCTGCGCCAGGCCGAGGTGGCCGCGGGACTGACGCGCCAGGCAGCCAGGCTCGAGGTCCAGGCGGCGTACGAGGCGCTGCACGCGGCGGCGGCGAACCGCGCTTCCCAGCAGGAGACCGTCGCCCAGGCGCTGGAGGCCCTGCGCCTCGCGCGGGTGATGTACGACGAGGGAAGCGCCACGCAGCTCGATGTGCTGAACGCGCAACTGGCGCTGACCGCCTCGCGCACGCAGTACGCCAGCCAGCTGCACGACTACCACGTGGCGCATGCCCGGCTCGAGAAGGCGCTAGGCCTGATCGGGGCGGCAGGGGAGAGTGAGCGGTGAAGATCAGCCAGCAGCCATGGAGGAGCAGGATGGCGGCACTCCGGCGCCTGGCCGCCGCGGCGCTGCCGATCGCGCTGGTGGCCGCCTGCGGGGACGAGCAGAACCCGCGCGACGCCGCGGTGCCGGCGGCGCCGCTGCGGGTGGCGGTCGAGTTGCCGCAGATCGCCGCGGCGGTGCGGACCGTGCGCGTCAACGGCGGCATCACGGCGGACCGGCAGGTGACCGTGTTCTCCACCGTCGCCGGCCGGGTGGTGGCCCGGCAGGTGGAGCTCGGCGCCGCAGTGGCCGAGGGGCAGATCATCGTCGTCGTAGACCATGCGGCGCTCGACCTGGCGGTGAGTCAGGCCCGCAGCGCCGTGGCGACCGCCGAGGAGCAGGTGCGCAACCTGACGGCCGAGTACGGGCGCGTCGCGCGGCTGCACGCGGAGAACGGCGCCAGCCAGCAGCAGTACGACGCGATCCGGACCCAGAAGCTGGCCGCAGAAGAGGGACTGGCCCAGGCCCGGATCGGCCTGGATCAGGCCCTGCGGGCCCGCCGCGAGGCGGACGTGCGGGCCCCCTTCCGCGGCCTGATCGGCCGCATCCACGTGGAGGTCGGCGACATGGTGGGTCCCGGCGTGCCGGTCGCCGTCGTGGTGAACCCCAGGCCGCTGGTCGCCAGGGTGCAGGTCCCCGAGCGGGACATCGGCCTGGTCGCCATCGGCCAGCAGGTGGCCGTGGCGGTGGCCGCCTACCCCGACGAGGCGTTCGCGGGCACCGTGCGCCGGATCAGCCCGATGCTGGATCCGGCCACGCGCATGGGTGAGGTCGAGGTGCTGCTTCCCAACACCGACGAGCGCCTGCGGTCCGGCATGTTCGCCACGGTGGAGATCGAGGTGGACCGGCATCAGGATGTGCTCACGGTGCCCTCGGATGCCGTCGTCCAGGAGACGCGCCTGGGAGCGGGGTACCTGTCCGGAGAGGTGACCCGGGCCTATCACCTGTTCCTGGTGCGCGGCGGGCGGGCGGCGCGGGTGCCGGTCGAGCTGGGCTACACCGCCGGCAGCCGGGTCGAGATCGCCGCGGGGCTGGCGGCGGGCGACTCCGTGATCGTCATGGGCCAGCACCTGCTCCAGGATGGCAGGCCGGTCGACCCGGCCCCCGTCGAGCGAGGGTGAGTCCATGAACCTCTCGGGGCTCGCGATCCGGCGCGGGGTGACCTTCGCCATGATCTTCGTCCTGGTGATCGGCTTCGGCCTGTTCTCGCTCTCCCGGCTGCCGATCGACCTGTACCCCGATATCACGTTCCCGGTGGTGCTGGTGATGTCGCGCTACACGGGCGCCAGCCCGTACGACATCGAGACGGTGATCTCCCGCCCGCTGGAGAACGCGCTGTCGTCGGTGGAGGGGGTGAAGGCGATCAGCTCCGTGTCGCGCAAGGGCATTTCCCTGGTCGTGCTCGAGTTCGACTGGGGCTACGACATGGATGTCGCCGAGAACGACGTGCGGCGGGCGCTCGACTGGACGGAGGACGACTGGCCGGACGATGCCACCGCGCCGCTGGTGTTCGTGTTCGATCCGAGCCAGATACCGATCATGTTCCTGGGGGTGTCGTCGGCCGTGCTGGACCAGGCCGAGCTGCGCACCGTCACCGAGGAGCAGGTGGTGCCGCGCCTGGAACGCATCGGCGGCGTGGCGGCCGCGGACGTCATGGGCGGGCTGGAGCGGCAGATCCGGATCGAGGTGGAACCGCGGGCGCTGGCGTCGTACGGTCTGCCGGTCAGCGCCGTCGTCGGCGCGCTGCAGTCCGGCAACCTGCAGGTGCCCGGCGGCCTGGTGCGCGACGGCCGGACCGCGTTCAGCATCGAGACGCTCGGCGAGTTCCGCTCGCTGGCAGAGATCGAGGACGCGGTCGTCACCACCCGCGGCGGCTGCCCCGTGCACGTCAAGGACGTGGCGCGCGTGGTGGACGGGTTCAAGGAGCTGGACGGCGTCGCCCGCATCAACGGCGAGCCCGGGCTGATGCTCCTGGTGCGCAAGCAGTCGGACGCCAACACCGTGCAGGTGGTGCGGCGGGTCGAGCAGGCCATCCCGGACATCGAGGCCGCCGTGCCGGGGCAGGTGCGCATCGCCACGCTGTTCGATCAGGCGGAGTTCATCCGCAAGTCCATCAGCAACCTGGCCTCCTCGGGCGTCACCGCCTTCCTGCTCACCGTGCTGGTGCTGCTGGTGTTCCTGCGCAACTTCCGCAGCATGCTGATCGTGGCGGTCGCCATTCCGACGTCGGTGATCGTCACCTTCTTCGTGCTCGACATGTACGGCACGACGCTGAACGTCATCAGCATGGCCGGGCTGGCGCTGGCGGTGGGGATGCTGGTCGACAACAGCATCGTGGTGCTGGAGAACATCTACCGCCAGCGCGAGAGCGGCGAGCGGCGGCGCGCGGCCGCCGAGCGCGGCGCCAGCCAGGTGGGCATGGCCATCACGGCCTCGACGCTGACGACGCTGGCGGTGTTCGTGCCGGTCCTGTTCGTGCCCGGCATCACCGGCGTGATGTTCCGCGACATGGTGATCGCCGTCTGCGTGGCGCTCGCCTCGTCGCTGTTCGTGGCCCTCGCGCTGGTGCCGCTGCTGTCCGCGCATCTGCTGACGCGGCCGCGGGCAGCCCGGCTGGGCCCGATCCGCTGGCTGCAGGCGGTCCTGGAGGCCGGTCTGGGCGGGCTGCAGCGGCACTACGGGCGCGCCCTGCAGTGGTCCCTGCGGCACCGCGTGCGCGTGGTGCTGGCGACCGCGGCGGCGTTCGGCGGCGCCCTGCTGCTGCTGAGCAGCATCGGAGTCGACTTCTTCCCGAAGACGGACGAGGGGCAGTTCGAGATCAACGTAGAGCGGGCGGTCGGCACCGACCTGCCGAACACGCTGGCCACCTTCGCGCAGATCGAGCGCATCATCGCCGCGACCGTGCCCGAGGCCACCGCCGTGTTCACGAGCGTCGGCTCCGGCGGCTCGCTGGGGGCGGCGTATCGCGGCCTGGACACCAACTCGGGCACCGTGCGCGTCAAGCTGGGGCCCCGCCAGGAGCGCCGGCGCAGCCAGTTCGCCATCCAGGATGCGCTGCGCGAGCGCCTGGAGAGGATCCCGGGCATCACCTTCGCGTTCGCTCAGGCGGGCATGCAGAGCGAGGCCGACATCGCCGTCAAGCTGTTCGGACACGACTTCGAAGTGACCGGGGCCCTGGCCGAGGAGCTGGCCGAGCGCTTCCGGCAGATCGAGGGCGCGGTGGACGTGGAGTCCAGCCTCAAGCGCGGCGCGCCCGAGCTGCAGATCGCGCTGGATCGCCCCAGGCTCCAGGCCCTGGGGCTGACAGCGGGGGCGGTGACGACGGCGGTCTCCAACGCGGTGCTCGGCCTGACGGCGACCCAGTACCGCGAGGGCGGCGACGAATACGGCGTCTTCGTGCGGCTCGCCGCGGCGTACCGGGACGCACCGGAGGATCTGGAGCAGCTGCCGATCGCCTTGCCCGCCGGCGGCGTGGTGCCGCTGGGTCAGGTGGCCCGGGTGACCCGCGACGTGGGGCCGGTGGCCATCCGGCGCGAGGACCAGAGCCGCGTCGTCGTCGTCCAGCTCAACGTCTCCGGCCGCGACCTGGGCAGCATCGAGCAGGACGTCCGGGCCGTGCTCGCGCAGACGAACATGCCGCCGGATGTCCTCGTGGAGATCGGCGGCGCGGCCGAGGACCGGCAGGAGTCGTTCACCTATCTGGCGCTCGCCATCGCGGCCGGTGTCGCCCTGGTGTACATGGTCATGGCCGGCCAGTTCGAGTCGCTGGTGGAGCCGTTCATCATCATGTTCACGGTGCCGCTGGCCGCCATCGGCGTGGCCGTGGGCCTGTGGGCCACGGGGACGACGCTGAGCCTGATGGCGATGATCGGCATGCTCGTGCTGGTGGGCATCGTCGTGAACAACGGCATCGTGCTGGTGGACTTCATGAACCAGCTCCGCCGGCACGAGGGCAAGGACGTGTTCACCGCCGCCTACGAGGGCGGCATCGCGCGCCTGCGGCCCGTGCTGATGACCGCCCTGACGACCATCTTCGGCATGCTGCCGCTGGCGCTGGGCACCGGCGAGGGTGGCGAGGTATGGGCGCCGCTGGCGCGCTCGGTGATGAGCGGGCTCGCGGCCGCCACGCTGCTGACGCTGATCCTGGTGCCGGTGATCTACACGGCCTTCGCCTCGCTGGCCGCGCGCCTGCGCGCCTACGAGGATCGGCGGATCGCCGCGAGGAATCCCGAGCTGGCCGCCGAGATCGCCCGCGAGCGCGCCGAGGCGCAGCAGCGGGAGGCGGTTCAGACCCCGGGCACGTAGCCGGTGCCGAAGCGCGCGCGCGGCCGCTGGCGGAAGCCGTCGCCGAAGGGCATCCAGGCGGTCGTGCCGCCGTCGACGACCAGCGTCTGCCCGACGATGTACCGGGCGGCCGGCGAGGCCAGGAATACCGCCACCCGGGCGATGTCGGCCGGCTGACCGATGAAGCCGGCCGGAATGCCCTGGCCGGCTGCCTGGGCGTCGAAGCCATTCATGGCGCGGTAGTAGTTCTCCACCTCGATCGATCCCGGCGCGATGGCGTTCACCCGCACCTGGCGGGGCGCCAGTTCGATCGCCAGCTCGCGCGTGAAGGCGACGATCGCGCCGCGCGTGCCGGCGTACACCGCGTGTTCCGGAAAGCCGGCGAAGGCGTGGATCGAGCTGATGTTGACGACCACGCCGCGCGTCGCCTCCAGGGCGGGCAGCAGCGCCTGCGTCAGGAAGAACGGGGCCCGCACGTTGACGCGGTACAGGACGTCGAACTGGTCCGGCGTCACCCGCTCGAACGGCAGGTTCAGGGTGATGCCCGCGTTGTTCACGAGCACGTCGAGCCCCCCCAGGAACCGCAGCGCCCGCCGCGCCAGCGCGCGGCAGGACGCCGTCCGCGTGAAGTCGGCCCGGAACGCTGCCGCCCGGGTGCCGCCGGCGCAAAGCTGCGCCACCGCGGCCTCGGCCCCGGCGGCACTGTGGGAGTAGTGGAGCGCCACGTCGGCGCCGGCGCGGCCGAACTCCAGGGCGATGCCGCGCCCGATGCCGGTGCCGGCGCCCGTGACCAGCACGCGCTTGCCCTGCAGGTGCTCGCCATGCTCGTCCATCGTCCTGCCTCGTCTCGTGATCGCTGGTCGTGGCCGGCGGCGGCCGGCTGTCCGCCGCCGGGCGGCGCTCAGTGCTCGACGACCACCACCTCGAACTCCTCCAGGGACGGCAGCTCGAGGGCCGTCCAGCCGTCGGCGCGGGCCGCGAACGGCAGCTCGCGCCCCAGGCGCAGGGCGCACACGCGGCGCGGCGGCGCGGGGCACTGCAGCTCGATGCACGTGTCCGGGATGGCCAGCGACCGCTCGCCGGCGCCCGGCTGGAAGGCGACCAGATGCACCAGGGTGCGGCCGGCCGCCGGCTGGGCGCGCAGCCGCACGTCCAGCAGCGGGGCGGCGCTGTCGACGCGCAGCGGCAGCGCGACGTGGCCGGCGATCAGGTGGCGGAGGATTCCCGGGTAGGCGGCCGGGCGCGCCTCGTCGAACATCTCGCCGAAGGTGCAGGGCAGGAACAGGGAGTGCCCCTGCCCGTGGGCGTGCAGGACGGCGAACGGCTGCGCCGAGGGCGCCGCCGCCGGCACGATGTTGCTGCCGATCGGCTCCGAGAAGACCGCCAGCACGCGCGCCGCGGGGGCGACCGCCACCTCGATGCTGTGGCGCGGGGCGGGCAGGAAATCGGCGGGCAGGGGTCCGAACTCGGTGCGGCTGTCGGCGGCCACGAAGACGTAGTCCCACCGCCGGAACGGCGACACCCGGTTGCGCGAGCTGACGCCGAAGACGCCGGCCAGGCCGAAGTCCTCGCGGCGGCCCCCCGCCTCGTCGTAGTGCGAGCTTTCGAAGTCGGCCACCAGCAGCCCGCCGCCCGCCACGAACTGCTCGATCAGCGCGCACTGGCCCTCGCTCAGGCAGGCCGCGTTGGGCAGGACGAGGCCGCGATAGCGCGCCAGTCCGCCCTGCTCGATGGCCTCCTCGTCGATGATGTCGAAGGGGATGTGCGCGCGCAGCAGCATGGCGTAGAAGCCGTAGAACGAGCGGGTGTAGTTGCCGATCGCGTCGGCGCGCTGCGCCTGCTGATAGGACAGATCCGCCCAGGGAATGTCCACGCCGCGGTAGAGGCTGAGGCTCTGGCCGGACTGCAGCAGCGCGATGGGCGCGACGGAGACACTGCCGGCGAAGTAGTCGCGATGCTGCGCGAGGAAGCGGTAGACCTCGCCGGCGGCCTGCACGCCGGGGAACTGGCGGCCCTGCATGAACACGGCGTAGTAGGGATTGACGCCCGTCGCCGCTGCCGCCAGGATCGCGCGGGTCTCCGGCGCGGTCATGCTCACCCAGCGCCAGGGACTGAAGGCCATGGACACCGCGTTGATGCTGGGTTTTCCCGCCGCCTGGGTCTCGTACAGCCGGCTGGAAGCGCCGGTCTTCATGAAGCCGCTCTCGGTCACCCGGCCGTACATGAAGCCGCCCTCGGCCGCCAGGCAGTCCAGGTGGCGGAGGAGACGGCGGTTGCACCGTCCGGAGGAGTAGTCCGGTTCGGCGACATTGGCGCAGTTCGCGTACCCGACCACGCCGGGCCGCGCCGCGCGCAGCACGGCCATCGCGTCGCGGTAGTACTCCTCCAGCGAGGTGACGGCGAACTCCCGCAGGCGAGCGAAGTCCGCCGCGTGGCTGCGGTCCAGCGCGGGGATGTCGGTGCCGTAGCGGGCCGCGAACCTGGCCCGGCAGGCGGCGCAGTAGCAGCCGCCGCGGGCGGTGAAGGTGATCGGCCCGTCGAAGAACACGCCGTCCACGGGGTAGGCGCACAGGTCCTCCAGCAGGCGGAAGCTCCAGTCGCGCCATCCCGAGTTGATGCAGCAGGTGGAATCGTCGTCGCCGTACAGGTGCTCCAGCCGGGAGCCGTCGGCCCTGATGACCGCCCAGTCGGGGTGCGCGTCCACGAACGCCTTGGTGAACCAGTGCAGGTTGGCGTAGACCACCGTCCTGATGCCGGCGGCGCGCGCCAGCGGCAGGAACTCGGCCAGCACGTCCCGGTTGACTCGCCGGGCGCACCGGGCCCGGAAGTACAGGCCGTCCTCGTCCAGCCCGCCCCGCATGTTGTACATGCAGTGGAAGTGGATGACGTCGGCAGCCATGTCCCGGCAGGCGGCCACGACGTCCTCCATGGGATAGGTGTCGATCTCTGCGTTGTAGAGGTAGTCCAGCACGCGGAACGGACGGGCGAGCCAGCTGCGATCGGCAGCCTGCGAGCGATCGGTCATGGCAGCATTCCAGGCGAGGGGGACACCCGCGCGGTGGCGGCGCGTGCCCGTGAATTCGCGGGAAACACGCGCCGCCGTCAAGCAACGGTCTGCGGGGAACCGGGTGCTGCGGTCCGCGCGCGGGCGCACGCGGACCGCCAGCGTCCCTAGAATTCGAAGAACAGGGTCAGGCGCGCCTGCACGTTGGGGTCGGGGCCGTCGGGCACGGCCACGTACAGATTGGGCATGAGGTGGACCTGCTCGGTCACCGCACGATCGACGCCGGCGATCACCAGCATGTCCGTCGTGTCGTCGCTGTCGTCGTGCACCGCGTCGGCGCGGGCGAAACCGGTCCACCCCGGGCGCAACCGGGCGGCGCCGAACGCGGACAGACCCGTCAACTGCTGGTCGTCGTTGCCGGCTTGCTTCTTGTTGACGCGCACGAACGCCTCCAGCCCGGCCCGGTACGGCTCGCGCTGGAGCCCGCAGAAGGCCTTTGCCGTCAGCTGGTCGCGGCCGCCCGGGCGCATGTTCACGTCGCCGTACCCTTCCAGATGCACGCCCTCGATGCCTACGTAGTCCACCGAGGCGTACAGCTTCTTGCCGTTGTCGGTTTCCGGCGACTGACCGGGGCCGTTGCCGGCCATGAGGGTGTAGGCCACAGCTCCGGCCCGCCCCTGGATCACCGCGCCCATATCGGCCGAGGAGCCGATGCGGTTCAGGTCCATGATCGTCTTCTCGATCGAGCGATAGCCCCACACCTTCTCCGCGACCTCGAAGGTCGGCGTGCCGATCAGGCCGAGGTACAGGTCGCCGCTGCCGACAGCGCCGCGCCAGCGCAGGTAGGCGTGCTTGACGTAGGGGACCAGCTTGCTGGTGCTGCCGAAGCCGGGATCGTTGGCCTCCAGCCGGAACCGCATGGACAGCGCGTCGGAGAGGCCACGGTCGTAGGTGCAGTAGATCCGCCGGAACTGGACGGCGTTCTGCTGCTCGGGATAATCCGGCTCGTTGGCGTCGGCACTGACGACGTAGTAGTAGTCGCCGAACATGTAGCCGGTGATCGAACCGCCGTCGGCGTTGGCCTGGGCGGCGGCCAACCCCAGCAAGGCGAGGGACAGCAGCACGGTTCTGCGCATACGAATCCTCTCCGCGAAGAAGAAGGGTGGATGGTTGCCCGCCGTAGTGGCGGGCACGCGCGATGCGGCGAGCGCGCGCTCGGTCATGCGGCCGGCAAGGTGAAGCCGAAGGTGGATCCCTTGCCCAGCTCTCTGTCGACGAATACCCACTCGCCGTGGACCTCGATGGCGTGCCGGACGATGGACAGCCCCAGACCGGTGCCCTGCATGGCCCGGGAGCGGCCCTTGTCGACGCGGTAGAAGCGCTCGAATACCCGCTCGACAGCATCGCCGGGGATGCCGATGCCAGTGTCGGTGACCTCGACGACGACCGTCGGCTGGCTCGCGTGGGTCTCCTGGGCGCGCCCAGCTGCGGTCAGGCTGCTCCACCGCCGCCCGGCGACGAGTGCCAGCGCCTGGTCCCGCGGCAGGCACTGCGCCGTCACGCGCACCCGGCCTCCCTGGTCGGTGTACTTGACCGCGTTGTCGACGAGGTTGGTCAGCGCCTGCTCGACCAGCTTCCGGTCGCCGAAGACGGCGCAGTCGTCCGCGACGGCGTTGTCGGCGACGAGCTCCTTGCTGGCGATGAGCGGTCCCACGGACTCGAACGCCGCGGCGGCCACCGGCCGCAGCGGGAAGGATTCCCACTGCAGCTCGACGTGCTCGGATTCCAGGCGCGACAGATCCAGCAGGTCGCTCAGCAGGCGCGTCAGGCGATCCGCGTGCGCCCCGATGATCCGCACGAAGCGTTCGGCGGCCGCCCGATCGTCCAGCGCCCGGTCTGCCAGCGTCTCGGCATAGCCCTTGATGGCGGTCAACGGCGTGCGCAACTCGTGGGAGACGTTGGCCACGAAGTCCTTGCGCATCGTCTCCAGCCGGCGCAGGCGCGTGACGTCGTACAGGGCGGTGACCGAACCGCAGGGCTTGCCTTCCCGCATGACCGGTGCGACGTGCACGTCCAGATGGCGCTCGGGCGGGCCCGGCAGGCTGACCTCCAGGTGCGTCGCCGCGCCGGTGCCCAGCGTCTGCTCGATGGCGTCGCTCACCTGAGCGTGGCGTACGAGCTCGATGGGAAGCATGCCCTCGCGCCAGTTGGCCACCCCGAAGACCCGCAGGAGCGCCACGTTGGCCAGCAGCACGCGGCCGCGCAGATCGGTCACGAGGATGCCCGCGGCCGCGCTGTGAATGATGGCGCGCAGGCGCGCCTGCTCGATAGTGGCCTGGCTGGCCCGTTCCTCGAGCTGGGCGTGCATCTCCTGGAGGGCATGGGCCAGGTCCACCAGCTCCGTCGCGGCGCCGCGCGGGATGGGCACGCGCCCGCCGCCGGTGCCGCGCGCCAGGTCGCGGGCGGCGCGGATCAGCGCGACGATCGAGCGGGAGTCGTGATAGGCCGTGCCGTAGGCCAGCAGCAGGGCGACGAGCATGCCCAGCGCCGAGCCGACCAGCAGGGCGCCGCGCAGGTGGCGCTGCAGCTGCTCGACCTCCACCAGGGGCACGGCCAGCCGCAGCACGAGGCGGCCGCTGTCCACGGCGCGGGCAACGTACAGCATCTCCTGCCGCAGGCTGGTCGAGTACCGCTGGCTGCGTCCCACCGCGCCCTGCCGCGCCGCGATCACCTCCGGCCGGGTGGCGTGGTTCTCCAGGCGCGCCAACTCCTCGCCGTCGAGGTCGGAATCGCCCACCACCGTGCCGCTGGCATCGATCAGCGTCGCGCGCAGGCCCAGGCGTTCGCCGATGCGGTCGGCCAGCGCGTCCAGCGCCGGACCCTGCGCCTCCGGCTGCCACAGCTCGGCGGCCAGCCGCGACTCGCGGACGAGACGCTCGGCCAGATGATCGGTCAGGAACGAACCGAGCGCCCGGCTCAGGTACAGGTTCGCGACGACCAGCACCAGCAGGACCACGGCGGCGTGGCTGATGCACAGCTTCCAGTGCAGGCGCATGCCCTCAGTCCACCTCGCGCCGACAGCGGTAGCCGAAGCCGCGCACGGTCTCGATCAGCGCGGCCGCCTCGCCCAGCTTCTCGCGCAGCCGGCGCACGTGCGTGTCCACCGTCCGCGCGTAGCCCTCGTACTCGTACTCCCACACGGTGCGCAGTAGCTCCTGGCGAGTCTGCACCCGGCCGCGGCGCTGGGCCAGGGTCAACAGCAGCCGGAACTCCGTGGCGGTCAACTCCAGCGGCCGGTCGTGCAGCGTCGCGACGAGCGCGCCGGGGTCGATGCGCAGCGGGCCGATGCGGATGACCTCCTCGGCCTCCGGCTCGACCCGGGCAGACTGGCTGCGGCGCAGGATCGCCTTGATGCGCAGGATCAGCTCGCGCGGCGAGAACGGCTTGACGACGTAGTCGTCCGCGCCCAGTTCCAGGCCGACGATGCGGTCCACTTCCTCGGCGCGCGCGGTGAGCATGAGCACGGGGATTCGTCGCGTGGCCTCGTCCTGCTTCAGCAGGCGGCACACCTCGAAGCCGTCGATGCCCGGCAGCATGAGGTCCAGGACGACCAGATCGGGCGGGTCGGCGGCCGCCTGTCGCAGGCCGGTCTCGCCGTCCGCCGCGCGTTCCACCGCGAAGCCGGCCTGCTGGAGGTTGAAGGCGGCCAATTCGAGGATGTCCGGCTCGTCCTCGATGATGAGAATGCGGGCGGCCATCGTCGCGTCACTCCTTCGGCTCGGCGTCGGTCCGTGCCTGTTCCCACCACTGCTGCTTCTGGTGGCGCACGATGCGGCCCTCGACCAGGAACGCCACGTTCTCGGCGATGTTGGACGCATGGTCGCCGATGCGCTCCAGGTGGCGGGAGATCAGCACCAGATGGAGCGCGCGGTCGATCGTGTCGGGTTCGCCGCGGTGCATGTAGGTGAGCAGCTCGCGGAACACCTGGTCGCGGAGCAGATCGAGCTGCTCGTCGCGGCGGCACACCTCGCGCGCCAGATCCTCGTCCCGCTGGACGAAGGCGTTCAGCGCGTCCCTGACCATCGACTGCGCGATGCCGGCCATGCGGGGCAGATCGATCAGCGGCTTGAGCTGGGGGAGGCGCAGCAACGCCTCGGTTCGCTGCACGATGTTGACGGCCTCGTCGTTGATGCGCTCGAGGTCGTAGTTGATCTTGATGACGCTCGCCAGCAGCCGCAGGTCCGTGGCCACCGGCTGATGGGTGGCGATCAGCCGGATGGTCTCCTCCTCGATGGCCACCTCCCAGGCGTCGATCACCATGTTGCCCGCGATGACCCGCTGGATCAGGTCCGAGCGGCGCGCGACGAGGGCCTGCATCGCCTCGGCGATCGACTCCTCCACCGCTGCCCCCATCCGGAGCAGCTCGGATTTCGCGTGGTCGATGAGCTGCTGTAGCTGGGTCTCCATGGAATCTCCTGTACCGCGCCGCGCGGGCGGCGGCGGCGCCCGGCGCCAACAGGGGTGCACGCCCCGGTTCAGCCGAAGCGGCCGGTGACGTAGTCCTCGGTCTGGCGCAGCCGCGGGTTCGTCCATGAGCAGCACGCTGGGCTCCACCGCCAGCGCGCGGGCGATGCACAGCCGCTGCTGCTGCCCGCCCGACAGCTCCAGGGCGCTCACGCCTAGCCGGTCCTTCACCTCGTCCCACAGGGCGGCGGCACGCAGGCCGCGCTCGACGGCCTCGTCCAGCACCGTGCGATCCTTCACCCCGGCGAGGCGCAGGCCGTAGGCCACGTTCTCGTACACGGACTTGGGGAACGGATTGGACCGCTGGAAGACCATGCCCACCTGGCGCCGCAAGGCGATGACGTCGCAGTCGGGGGCGTAGATGTCGCGACCGTCCAGCGCGATGCTGCCCGCGATGCGCACCGAGTCGATCAGATCGTTGAGGCGGTTGATGCAGCGCAGCAGCGTGGACTTGCCGCAACCCGACGGGCCGATGAAGGCCGTGACCTGGTGCGCGGGGATGCGCAGGCTGACGTCGAACAGGGCCTGCGTCGGCCCGTAGTACAGGTCCAGGTTCCGTATGTCGACGATGGGCCGGTCGATGGCGACCACGTGCCGTTCGGGGACGACCGGGTCAGGGGCTGTCTCCGTCATGGCCTCAGAACCCCGTCAACGCATAGCGCCGGCGCAGGCGATTCCGCACGACGATGGCGGTGAGGTTCAGGACGAGGAACACCGCCAGCAGCAGAGCCGTGGTCGCGTAGACCATCGGGCGGGCCGCCTCCACGTTGGGCGACTGGAAGCCGACGTCGTACAGGTGGAAGCCCAGGTGCATGAACTTGCGCTCCAGATGGAGGAAGGGCCACGTGCCGTCCAGCGGCAGATCGGGGGCGAGCTTGACCACGCCGGTGATCATCAGCGGCGCCACCTCGCCGGCGCCGCGCGCGGTGGCCAGGATGACGCCGGTGAGCACCCCTGGCAGCGCGCTGGGGAGCACCACCCGCCAGATCATCTGCAGCCGGGTCGAACCCAGCGCCAGCGAGCCCTCGCGCACGCCCACGGGCACGGCCGCGAGGGCCTCCTCGGTGGAGACGATGACGACCGGCAGCGTCAACAGGGCCAGCGTCAGGCTCGCCTACAGGATGCCGCCGGTGCCGAAGGTCGGGGCGGGCAGGGAGTCGCGGTAGAACAGCGCGTCGACGGTGCCGCCGACGCCGTAGACGAAGAAGCCCAGGCCGAACATCCCGAAGACGATGGAGGGCACGCCGGCCAGGTTGTTCACGGCGACGCGCACCGCGCGCACCAGGGGGCCCTGCCGGGCGTACTCGTGCAGGTAGAGCGCGGCGAGCACGCCGAACGGCACGACCGCCACGGACATGAGCAGGACCATCATGACGGTCCCGACGAGGGCCGGCAAGATGCCGCCTTCGGTGTTCGACTCCCGCGGCTGTCCGGCGAGGAACTCCCACCCTCTGGCTGCGTACACGCTCGCCTTGCCCCACAGCCCCAGGCGGTTCGGCCAGTGGACGCGCACGATGTCGCCGGCCGCCACCCGCCGCGGCTGGCCGTCCGCGACGGTTACCTCCACCTGCAGGGCCCGGCGGCGGGCGCGCAGGCCGCTCACTTGCTCCTCCAGGACGCGGTGCTGCGCCCACAATTCCTGCTGGCGGGCCTCCAGGCGGCCGCTGGCCGGGGCAGCCTGACCGCGCCGTTCGAGTGCGCGGGCCTCCAGGCGGACCGCCTCGAGCTGGGCGTTGAGGCGCCGCATCGGGCCGGACTCGAGCGCGCGGATCTGGCGGTCGAGGCGGCGCGCGGCGGCCCTGGCTCGCCGCAGGGCGGCAGCCGCCCACGGGCCGTCCCGAGGAGCTCGTCCCCGTCGTACACGGCGCGCAGGCGGCCATGGAGATGGCCCCATTCGCGGCGTTCGATCACGGCGGCGTCCGCCGGCGCGGTGCGGCGGACGATCTGCTCCTCGTCCACCCAGCGGAAGTCGAGCCCGTACAGATCGCGGTTGGCGATCTTGAGCTGCACCCGGCACCGCGAGGCGGCCGGCGAAGAGGCGGCTGGCCGGTCGTCCGGCAGGCGCTGGCGGGCGGTCTGGCACGCCAGCAGGACCTCGCCCGAGGCCAGCTCGAGCTCCCACAGGGTCCGCGGCCAGAAGAAACCGAGGCTGTTGGCCAGGACGACGACCACCAGGCCCGCGACCATCAGCAGGCACAGAGCCAGCGCGCCGCCCGACAGCCAGACGGATGGATCGCCGCCGGCGAGGAAGCGTCTCATACGCGGCTGCACCTGGCTCGCAGCCGCTGCCGGACCGTCTCGGCCGCGGTGTTCACGGCGAACGTGACCACGAACAGCAGCAAGCCGCTGAGGAAGAGCACGCGGTACAGGGTGCCCTCGTGAGGCGCCTCGGGCAACTCGACGGCGATGTTGGCGGAGATCGTGCGCATGCCGGTGAACGCGTTCCATTCCATGATCGGCGTGTTGCCGGTGGCCATGAGCACGATCATGGTCTCGCCGATGGCGCGCCCGAAGCCGATCATGGCCGCCGAGAACACGCCCGGAGCGGCCATGGGCAGCACCACCCGCAGTGCCGTCTGCCAGCGGTTGGCCCCCAGGGCCAGGGAGGCCGCGCGGAGGCTCTGCGGCACGCTGGACAGGGCGTCCTCGCAGATGGTGAAGATGAGGGGAATCACCGCGAAGCCCATGGCGAAACCGACCACCAGGCAGTTGCGCTGTTCGTAGCGGAGGCTGGTGTGCGCTGCCAGCCAGGTGCGCAGGCTGCCGCCGAACAGCACCTGCTCGAGCCAGGGCCCCGCGCGCAGGCCAAGGAGGCTGCCCGCCGCCACCGCGGCCGTGATCACTCCCAGCTCGGCGTGACGGGGAAGCCTGCCGCGGACTCGGCGCGGCAGGGCCTGCCACCCCCACCCGCAGAGGACGACTGCGGGCGGCACCATTGCCAGCATGGCCGCCGCCGCCACCACCCGGTCGGCCAGCAGCGGCGCCAGCCACAGGCCGGCCAGGAAGCCGAGGATGACACTGGGCAGCGAGGCCATCACCTCGACCACGGGCTTGACCAGACTGCGCAGCGCGGGCGGGGCGAATTCGGCCGTGTAGATGGCCGCCAGGACGGCGAGGGGGAGGGCGAACAGCAAGGCGTAGAGCGTGCCCTTGGCCGTGCCGAAGATCAGGGTCAGCAGGCTGAATTTCGGCTCGAACTCGTCCGTGGCCCCCGTGGACTGCCAGACGTGCGCTGGAGCGTCGTACCCCTCGTACCATACCTTGCCGAACAGCACGCGGGCGCTGATCTCCGGGTGCGGGTTGTGCAGCGCCACGGTGATGAGGTGGCCGGCGTCGCTGAGCACGAGCAGCGCATCCGCCTTGGGGGCGAAGACGAGGTGGCGGACTCCGGCGCTCGTCACGTGCCGGCTCCAGAAGGTCTGTTCCGAGGTGGCATGGTGCACGGCCACCTCGCCGGTGGCGTCGGCGGTGGCCAGTTGCCGATCGCGCTGCGACGGCGCGATGCGCACCACCGGCGCGCGGTGCGCGCGCAGCACGTGGATGCGGCGGAACGCCGGTTCGGCGTCGCTGGTCTCGCGCACCTTGAACCACGTGCTCACCCCACCCCGCGCGTCGCCGACGGCCAGCGAGACGCCGCCCAACAGGTACTCGAGGGCGGTCACGGGAACGCCGGGCGCCGCCGCCACGAAGGCGCGCACCAGCTGCGGGCGAACGTCCGGCGCCCCGAGGCGCCATTCGACCAGCTCGCCGCCGGCGGTACCCACCACGAGCTGGCGCGCCGCGTCGCCGACGACCACGGCCGTGGGCGGGTCCTGCAGGTCGTCGCCTAGGTCCCACCGGCGCTCGCTGCCGGTGTCCCGGCCGAACAGAGACGGGCGCCGCTCGCGCACGAGCACGAGCAGGCGCCCGGAGCGGGTCAGCGCGGCGACGACGGCCCGCTGGCCAGCGTCCCCGCCGCAGGCCACGGTGTGGATGCTGTCGGCAGGATCGGCCAGGGGGGTGGCAGGGCCCAGCTCCAGCCGGGGCACGACCCGCCGCTGCTGGTCCGCGTACTCGGTCTCGAAGGCGACGGCACCGGTGACCACGGTGCCGTCCCGCAGGGCGAGCGCCAGCTGGTGGCCCTGCGGCGACACATAGGCCGCCGCGATGCCGGGCGCCAGCGCCGGGGGAGCGTGGCGCTCGAGGAGCTCGCCGTCGCTCAGGCGATAGAAGCCGACGGCGCTGGCGTGGATCACGACGGCGCTCTGGCGGAACGGATCGACACTGGCCGCCAGCGCCTGATCGGGACCGACGACCGGAGGGAGCGGGGCGATCGCCGCCCGCGCCGGAACGAACAGCGGATAGGTCTCGCGCAGGGTGAAGAGGAAGATGCCGAGCACGGCGATGATCACGCCGATGCCGCCGGCGGCGATCAGCCGCCCGCCGAGCCGGTCGTACAGCCGCGCCCGCCGTGCTCCCTGCTGTACCCGTTGACCGCGCATCCTCCCTGCCTCCGGTCGAGGTTCGCGGGTGCCGCTACAGCTTCGCCAGCTCTTCGACCACCACCTCGTACGGCAGCGGCAGGTACCCGTCCTTGACCACGATCTCCTGTCCCTCGCGCGACAGCACGAACCGGCAGAACTCGCGGACCAGCGGGTCCAGGGCCTGGCTGGGCGCCTTGTTGATGTACAGGTTCAGGAAACGGCCCAGCGGATAGCGGCCCGCGATGACGTTCTCCAGGGTTGGCGCGTGGAACGGCTCGCCTTCCTTGTGCGCCAGCGGCACGACGCGGACTCCGGAGGTGCGGTAGCCGATGCCGAAGCGGTCTTCGGTCACCGCCTGCACCACCGCAGCAGAGCCCGGCTGCTCCTTCACCTCGTCGCGGTAGTCGCCCTTGAAGAGGGCCTCGTCCTTGAAGAATCCATAGGTGCCCGAGGCCGAGTTGCGGCCGTACAGGCTGATGGCAGCACCGGCGAAGTCGCCGCTGAGGCCGAGCTGGTCCCAGCGCGCGATGGCGGCGGTCATGCCGCCGCGCCGGGTCTTGGAGAAGATGGCGTCCACCTGGGGCAGGCTCAGCCCGGCAACCGGGTTGTCCTTGTTGACGAACACCGCCACCGCGTCCAGGGAGGTGCGGAGACAGGTGGGGGCATAGCCGTACCGCGCCTCGAACTTGTCGATCTCTGTCGACTTCATCGGGCGCGACATGGGTCCGAACTGGGCCGTGCCCTCGATGAGCGCCGGCGGCGCGGTGCTGGAGCCCTTGCCCTCGATCTGGATGCGGACCTGCGGGTAGTGCCTGGTGAAGGCCTCCAGCCACAGAGCCATCAGGTTGTTCATCGTGTCCGAGCCGATGCTGTTGGCGTTGCCGGACACGCCGCTGACCTTCTCGTAGGGAGGGATGCGTGGATCGACCTGCGTGGTCTGGCCAAAGGCGGCGCTG
Source organism: uncultured Gemmatimonadaceae bacterium (assembly GCA_964591015.1). Classification (GTDB taxonomy): domain Bacteria; phylum Latescibacterota; class UBA2968; order UBA8231; family UBA8231; genus SLHA01. The sequence goes on along the minus strand of CAZPXM010000059.1, from coordinate 746 downwards.
GCCAGTATCCCGACCATTGCCGCCCAAGCGCCTGTGTTCTTCATGGTCGCTCCTCCTGGGCGAACGCATGGGTGAACAGCGCGGCCGTCACCGGCCGTGAATCTTCGTGAACTAATCTGTCCGCAGGCCATCACAGGCGGGCACCACAATTGTTACATTGCGGTGACGAAAGAGGCGTGCCGCGTCGGGCTGGCGCCGGAGCCCGCCCGGTCGGTCAGCCTCGTGCCGCTGCCCATTGCCGCCGGCGCCGGGCGGAAGCGTGGCTGGTGCCGGCGGGCGCAGACGAGAAGACAGGCAAGCGATGAGCCACGAGTCGCTCCAGATTGGCGTCAGCCGGCCGGCGTTGCCGCTGGCGGACCTGCCCACGCCCGAGGAGGTGTTCGGCAGGCAGCGGATCGGGGTCCGGGAGCTGGTCACGGTGGTCCTGGGGCCGAGCATGATCGCCCTGGGGGTTTCGATCGGCAGCGGCGAGTGGCTGCTCGGCCCCCTGGCGTTCGGTCGCTTCGGCTTCGCCGGGCTCGGCTGGCTGGTCGTGCTGTCGGCGATCCTGCAGACGTTCTACAACGTGGAAAACGCCCGGTACACCCTGGCCACCGGCGAGGTGCCGGTGGTCGGCTTCACGCGCACGCCGCCCGGTCTGCGCTTCTGGGCCCCGGCCACGCTGCTGATCATCTACCTGGGCTGGATCAGGGGCGGGTGGGCCTCGGCAGCCGGGCAGAGCCTGTTCGAGCTGTGAGCCGGACGGA
>CAZPXM010000058.1:14083-22532 GCA_964591015.1 uncultured Gemmatimonadaceae bacterium | reverse complement strand
GTCAGCTCGGCGAACGCCGGGCGGCGGCCGCCGCCCGGCGTTCGCCGAGCTGACGGTCCAGCATGAACAGCCCGTTCTTGCTGTCGCCCCCCATGGTCAGTTGCTGGACGATCTCGCCCACATTGGCCTCCTCCTCGACCTGTTCGGCCACGAACCACTGCAGGAAGTTGTTCGTCGCGAAGTCGCGCTCCTCGATGGCCAGCGCCACCAGGTCGTTGATCATGGCGGTCACCTTGCGCTCGTGGTCCAGCGCCTCCTCGAAGGCGCCGAGCGGCGAGGCGAGCTTCGGCTCCGGCTTGGCGATGGCCGCCAGCGTCACCCGGCCGCCGCGCGCATGGATGTAGTCGTAGATCTTGAGGGCGTGGGCCATCTCCTCGTCGTACTGCACGCGCATCCACTTGGCGCTGCCCCTGAGGTTGCTGCGCTCGAAATAGGCGGACATGGCCAGGTAGAGGTACGCGGAGTACATCTCGGCATTGACCTGCTTGTTCAGGGCTTTCTGCATCTTCTCGCTCAGCATATCTGGCCTCCATGGAAGTGTGAGCCGGCTGCCTGGGAGTATGCGGCCGGCCGGCGCGCCCGGCCAGGACACGCCCGGCAAGACTGCCAGGCAGCGCTGCCGCCGACGTCCGGGAAGATAGGTACGCCGGCGCCGACTGCCAGCGGGCGGCGCGCGCTCACTGGTTCTCGGTGGCCTGCCTGAGGGCGCGACTGCGGGCGTAGAACTCGGGCAGCGCCATCTCGGCGAGGAAGACCAGCCCGCGCGTGGCGCGCACGAGGGCGCTGGGATGCTCGTTGAACCACTCGCGGCCGAGACAGGTCTTGATCTTGTGGTACTGGTCCACCTGGATGCGCTGGGCCAGCTCGGAGAACGGACCGTCGTGCTCGGGGCTGGGAAAGGAGGCGCGGCTCTGCGACACGAAGGTGTTCCGGAACGCGCTGTGCATGATGGAGAACATGTTCAGCGTGACGGGCACGTACACGTTCGCCTCGCTGGGATGGAAGCGGTACCAGACGTTGCGGTAGCCGAGGACGCGGATGTCGCTGCGGCCGCGCTCGGCCTCGTACTGGCGCAGAGCCTCGGCGACCGTCTGCAGGACCTTGTAGTGGGTGTCCGGGCCGCTGGCCTCGGGATCGAGAGCCACGCTGACCACGTCGGGATCGGTCTCCCGCAGCAGCGCCAGCACCGGCAGCACGTCGCGCGCCATGGTGGGCTGCTCGGTGAACACGTCGCCGGTGTAGAAGCCCAGCCGGAGGTGGCGCACGCTGCGGCAGCTCCAGCCGAAGTACCCCCACAGGCATTCGGCCTCCCACTCGCGCAGCATGCCCTTCAGGAGCTGGACCTGCGGCACGTCCCGCTGTCCGGGGTAGCGGGCCGCGAAGTACTCCGCGAGCGTCTCGATACGCCGCTTGATCCAGGCGTGCTCGCGGTCGCCGAACACCTCGATGAGGATGCGCAGCAGCCGGCGCGCCGCCCCCTCGCGGCGCATGCCCTCGTCCTCGGCGGCGACGCCGTCCAGGTACTGCCAGACATCGCGGTTGCGACCCACCTCGTTGCCGGGCTCGAAATAGCCGGCGCGCAGCCGCGCGACGAACTCGTCCCGATCCAGATGGGTCGCCAAGGCGGCCAGCTGCTCCTGCACGAAGGCGTTGGTGACCGCCGTGAAGCCCCCGGTCAGGCAGGCGAACACGTGCGTGTTGTCCGGGTGGCGCACGTGCCGCACGATGTAGGGCAGGCAGCCCAGCATCAGATCGTCGTGGTGCGGCTCGGTGTGCAGGAAGCGGGTCTGACGGAGCGTCTGCGTGCCGCGCTCCAGCTTGGCGATCAGGCCGGCGCGCACCCGGGCGCATAGCGTGTCCAGCGGCTCCGCCTGCTGCTGGAGGAGCACGGCGCCGCAGGCATCCGCGCGCACCTCGTCGGGGCTCAGGTCGACGAGGCGCTTGCCGTGGCTGACGGCGATGTCGACGAGGATGCGCTCGACATCCCGAGCGTCGAGCCGCCGCGCCGCCAGCAGCGCGACCTGGCGCTGGCGCAGCCGCAGCGCCGCGCCAGCGGTGACGTAGAAGCGCGCCATGGGCAGCCCGTGCAGGGCGCTGGCCGGGTGCCGCACGTCGGGGTCGCTGCGCACCGCGCGGGCGACCACCTCGGCCTTCGCCTCGCCCGCGGCCATGATCACCGCGCAGCACTGCGGATTGTAGGTGATGGTGCCCAGGCCGATGGTGATGACCAGGCGCCGGCGCGCCACCTCGATGCCGCCGAGGTCGACGGCCGCCGCGGCCTGCGTCTCGTAGTTGACCGCCGTCAGGCGCGTGGTGGAGTGGTGATCGGCGCCCCGCACGTTGAACCCGATGTGGCCGTCCGGGCCGATGCCGCCCAGGAAGAAGCCGATGCCGCCCCAGGAACGGATGCGGTCCTCGTACTCCTGGCACCACTGGTCGACCCGGTACAGGGTCTCCTGCTGGCGGGCCTCCAGCGCATCGCGCGCGGCGCGGTAGCGCAGACTGAGATCCACCGTCCCGCCGGGCCAGACGCCGAGCAGCGTCTGGGGCGCTGTGAGGCCGATCTGCCGGCAGTCCATCAGCAGGGCGCGGTTCCGGTCCAGGCCGAAGCCCTGCAGGTAGAAGCGGTTCACGTACGCGTAGAAGCTGTTCTCCTGGGCGGGATCGATCGGGTAGAACTCGTCGATCTGCACGAAGCGCAGGCCGTCCAGCCGCGGCCTGCGGGCCGGATCCAGGCCGCTGGCTGCCAGCGACCGCGCGGTCTCCGGCTCGTCCCAGCCGCGCCGCAGCCGGCCGACCCAGTCGATGAAATGCTCCGGGGTCTTGCCCGTGGGCAGCGACACGACCCCTTCCGGGTTGTCCTGAACCCACTCCAGGAAGCGCAGCGCCGCCAGCCGGCCCAGGGCCGGGAAGTTGTCGACGACGATGGTGGGAATTCGCTCGTCCGGATACAGCGCCAGGCACGGCGACGACGCGAGGGCCTGCCGCTCGACCGGAGTGAGCGTGGTTGCCGCGGCACCCGACATGGCGGCCTCCTTGCGGCTGGCCGCGACGAGGCTGGCCTCAGCCCCGCCGCACCAGGGCATACGTGTCGCGGGCGATCAGGAGCTCCTCGTTGGTGGGGATCACCAGCAGCCGGATGCGGCTGCCGGGCGCGGAGATCTCGCCCTCGGCGCCGATGCAGGCCGCGTTGCGCTGCGGGTCCAGGACGATGCCGAGGCCCTCCAGCCCGGCGACGATGCGGCGACGCATGTCCGCCCCGTTCTCGCCGACGCCGCCCGTGAAGACCACGGCGTCGGCGCCGCCCAGCACGGCCAGGTAGGCGCCGATGTACTTGCGCACGCGGTAGGCGTACACCTCTTGCGCCAGCTCGGCGCGGTGATTGCCGGCCGCCGCCGCGCGCTGGATCTCCCGCAGGTCGTTGGACACGCCCGACAGCCCGAGCAGGCCGCTGCGTCGCTGCAGGAGCTGGTTGATCTCCGCCAGGGTCATGCCGCGGCGCTCGGCCAGATGGAAGATGATGGCCGGATCGATGTCGCCGGAGCGCGTCCCCATGGCGACGCCCTCCAGCGGGGTGAGGCCCATCGAGGTGTCGACCGACTTGCCGCGGCGCACGGCCGCCAGCGAGCAGCCGTTGCCCAGATGGCAGGTGACGCCGGTGAAGCCTGCCGCCAGCGCCAGCAGTTCGGCGGCGCGCGCCGCGACGAACCGGTGCGAGGTGCCGTGGAAACCGTACTTCCGGATCCGCTCCTCCGCGTACAGCTCGTACGGCAAGGCGTAGAGGAAGGCATGCTCCGGCATGGACTGGTGGAACGCCGTGTCGAACACGGCCACGTGGGGGACATCCGGGAAGAACCGCTCGGCCGCCTTGATGCCCGCCAGGTTCGGCGGATTGTGCAGGGGTGCCAGGCCGAAATGCTCCCGGATCGTCTGCTCGACCTCGGGGGTCACCAGCGTGGACTCCACGAAGGCCTCGCCGCCGTGGACGACCCGGTGGCCCACCGCGATCACCCGCACGTCGGCGTGCTGCGCCGGATCGAGGAGGACGTCGTGGATCGCCAGCAGCGCGGCCGTGTGGTCGGGCGCCTCGATGCCGCGCTCGACGCGCGCGGCGCCCCAGGCATGCTTGAGCACCGGCTGCGCCTCGCCGATGCGCTCCACCGACCCGGCGGCCACCTCCGCCTCGCGGACCATGTCGAACAGGGTGTACTTGATCGACGAGCTGCCACAGTTGAGCACCAGGATCAGGTCCATGTCCCTATCGCCGGTTCTGGGCACGGGCAGGTCAGGTGCCGACCTGGAGAGCCGCGATGGCGGCCACGCCCACGATGTCATCGGCGGTGGCGCCTCGCGACAGGTCGTTCACGGGCAGCCGGAAGCCCTGCATGATCGGGCCGATCGCCTGCGCCCCGGCCAGGTACTGGGTGAGCTTGTAGGCCACGTTGCCGACATCCAGGTCGGGAAAGACGAGGACGTTGGCCTGGCCCTGCAGCGGCGAGTCCGGGGCCTTCTTGGCCGCCACGCGCGGCGAGATCGCCGCGTCGACCTGCAGCTCGCCGTCCAGGCACAGGTCGGGATCCAGCTGCCGCGCCAGGGCCACGGCCTGCCGCACCTTGTCCACGCGCGGATGCTGGGCGCTGCCGCGCGTGGAGAAGGAGAGCAGGGCCACCTTGGGCTCGATCTGCAGCAGCGTCCGCGCGTTGCGCGCGGTGACCACGGCGATCTCCGCCAGCTCGGCGGGAGTGGGATCGACGGCCACCGCCGCGTCCGCGTACACCAGCACCCGCTCCGGCGGCCCTGGCAGCACCATGATGAAGAAGCTCGAGGCCGTGCTGACGCCGGGCGCGTAGCCGATGGCCAGGGTGGCGGCGGAGATCACCTGCGCCGTGGGCCTGGTGATGCCGGCGACCATGGCATCCGCTTCCCCCTCGGCCACGAGCATGGCGCCGAACATGAGGGGGCGGCGGACGAGACGTTCGGCCATCCTGGGGGTGACGGCGGTCCGCCGCGTGCTGTAGGCCGCCGCCAGCCGGGCCACCAGCTCCGGCGCCTCGGGATCGACGATGCGCACGCCCTCCAGCGAGCGGTCTGCCGCCGTCTCGACCACGCGTTCGCGCCGGCCCAGCACGATCGGTCTGGCGATGCCCTCGGCGGCCAGCCGGCAGGCCGCGGCGACGATCTGCGCGTCCTCGCCCTCCGGCAGCACGATGCGGCGGGGCGTCTGCCGGGCGCGCTCGATGAACCGCTCGATCAGCGACATGTCACTCGCTCCCTGAGCTGCCTGGGCCGCCGCGCGCCGGAGGAGCGTACCGGCGGCGCGGCCCCGGCGCCCCGGCTCGCGGCGATGCGGCCCGCCCGCCAGTCGGCGGACAGGTGTCAGTCGAGGTACTTGGCGATGAAATCGATGGCGTGACCGACCGTCTGCACGGCGAGCGCCTCGTCCTCGTCCATCTCGATGTCGAACTCCTCCTCGAAGCCGGCCATCAGCTCGATAGACTGGACCGATTCGGCCCCCAGATCGGCGACGAACGCGTGCTCCTCGCGCACCTGCGCCGGATCGGTCTTGAGGACGCGGGCCACCACCTTGACGACGCGATCCTTGATCTCCTGGCGTTCCATGGCAGTCCTCCTTGACATGCTGGTATGCCGCGCGCGAGCCGGGGCGCCGGCCCGGCCCACCCTCGGCCCGGTCCGCGTCGGGCCTCGCCGGGCTGGCGCCGGCGCTGCCACCGCTGGCGCGCCGCTAGGCGCGGTTGAGCTTCGCCGCAGCGTGTCGGTCGATGACGAAGGTGCAGTCGGGGTGATCCTGCAGCAGGCTGGCCGGGCAGTCGGTGCTGAACTCGCCCTCCACGGCGGCGCGGACGGCGTCCGCCTTCTTGGCGCCGGTGGCGAGCAGCACGATCTGGCGTGCCTCGCGGATGGTGCCGATGCCAGCCGACAGGGCGCAGCGCGGCACCTCGGCCGGGTCCTTGAAGAAGCGCCCGTCGCTGTTGGCGGCGATCGTCTCGGGAGTGAGGCTGACCAGACGCGTGCGGCTGTCCACGCTGCTGCCGGGCTCGTTGAACGCGATGTGGCCGTTGCCGCCGATGCCCAGCAGCCACAGGTCGACCCCGCCGACGGAGAGGATCTTCTGCTCGAAGGCGCTGCACTCGAGGTGCGGATGCTGCGCCTTGCCGTTCAGCACGAAGGTATTCCACGGGCGGATATCGACGTGCTTGAACAGATGCTCGTTCATGAAGAAGCGGTAGCTCTGGTCGTGATCGCCGTCCAGGCCCCAGTACTCGTCCAAGTTGAACGTGGTCACCTTGGCGAAGCTCAGGCCCTGGGTGCGATGGATGCGAGCGAGCTCGGCGTACGTCTGCTCGGGGGTCGAGCCCGTGGCCAGCCCGATGACCGCGTTGGGCTTGGCCGCGATGAGCCGCGCGATGCGGCCGGCAGCCTCGCGAGCGACGCCGGCGGCGTCCTCGCAGACTACCACGTGGATGTTTCCCGCCATGGACGCCTGTCTCCCTATCTGGAGTGCAACCGGGCAGGCAATAGCGCCTGCGCCGGGAACGCCGCGCCTGCGGCGGCAGCGGCGTGTTGGGGGCGACAATCTAGGCGCTGGTGCTGCCGGTGTAAAGCGCTGGGGCCGGCCGCGCGGCGGCGGGAGGGATTGACAGGAGGGCGCCGGGCCGGCTTCTTCTCGACCTCGTCCTGGCGGGAGCGAGTGATTCGCTATCGAGGTAGACAATCTATGTGCGAAGCCGTCGGCGGCGCCCGGAGCGCGACTCGGCGCGGTGGCGCCCGCGCGGCGAGGAGGTCGGAATGAGCGAGTATCGTCCGCTGTCGGCCGGCGAGATCCAGACGATGGAGGCGGCCGGCTGCCGGGCGGCCGACTGGTCCCTGGTCCAGGTGGCGCCGGGCTTCGACGCCGCGCGCGTGCGCGCCACCACGTTCAGCGGCCGGGTGAACATCGGCGCGCTGCGGGGCCGGGTGGCGCTCGGCGAGGGGGTGGAGCTGCCCGCGGAGATCGTCAACGCCACGATCGCGGACTGCACGCTGGGCGATGACGTGCGGATCGCGCAGATCGGCGCCTGTCTGGCGCACTACGACGTGGGGGCCGGCGCCGCAGTGCTCGACGTCGGCACGATGGTGGCGCGACCGGGCGCCACGTTCGGCAATGGCACGTCCGTCGCGGCTGTCAACGAGGGCGGCGGGCGCGAGATCCGCATCTTCAACGAGCTGTCCAGCCAGCTCGCCTACATCTGGGCGATGCACCGGTACCGGCCGCGGCTGCTCGAGCGCCTGGAGGCGCTGGTCGCCGCCTACGTCGCGCAGCTGCGCGCGGCGCGGGCGGGACGCGGGCGCGTGGGCGCGGGGGCGCTGGTAGCGCACGCCGGGCGCGTCGAGGACGTGGACATCGGTCCGGCCGCGCGCCTGTGCGGTCCGCTCTCCCTGCGCAACGGCACGATCCTGAGCGAGCCCCGGGCGCCTACCTTCGTCGGCAGCGGGGTCACCGCCGAGGACTTCATCATCGGCGAAGGCTCCAGCGTCGACAGCGGCGCCGTGCTGGCCAGCACCTTCGTCGGGCAGGGGGTGAGGATGGGCAAGCAGTTCTCGGCGGAGAACTCGCTGTTCTTCGCCAACTGCGAGGGGTTCCACGGCGAGGCGTGCTCCGTCTTCGCCGGTCCCTACACGGTGACCCATCACAAGAGCACGCTGCTCATCGCCGGGATGTACTCGTTCTACAACGCCGGCTCCGGCACGAACCAGAGCAACCACATGTACAAGCTCGGGCCGGTGCACCAGGGACTGGTGCAGCGCGGCAGCAAGACCGGCTCGTTCTCCTACATGCTGTGGCCCAGCGTGCTCGGGCCGTTCTCGGTGGTCATCGGCAAGCACCTGAACAACTTCGATGCGCGCGACCTGCCGTTCTCCTACATCACCGACGAGGGGGGCGAGACCTATCTGACGCCGGCGATGAACATGCACACGGTGGGCACCATCCGCGACGCGGAGAAGTGGCCGGCCAGGGACCGCCGGCAGGCCAGCACGCGGCGCGATCTCATCCGCTTCGAGGTCTACAGCCCGTACGTGGTGGGCAAGATGATCAAGGCGGAGAGCGTCATGCAGCAGCTGCTGGACACCGCCACGCGCGACGTGGAGCAGGTGCGCTACAAGGGGGTCCTGATCAAGCGGCTGCTGCTGCGCACGGGCGCCAAGGCCTACCGCACGGCCATCGACCTGTACCTGCACGGCAAGATCGTCGCCCGCGCCGCTGCCGCTGACGGCCAGGGCCCCGCGGCGCTGCGCCAGGCCCTGCAGGAAGCGCCGGGCGCGACCTACTCGCCCGAGTGGGCCGATGCGGCCGGGCTGCTGCTGCCCCGGGCTCGCCTGGCCGGGATCGAGGCCGCGATCGAGGCGGGCGAGCTGAGCACCCAGGGAGAGATCCAGGCGGCGTTCGCCC
>CAZPXM010000058.1:13674-14073 GCA_964591015.1 uncultured Gemmatimonadaceae bacterium | reverse complement strand
CATCTGCGCCAGCTCGGCGGCAGTCAGCTCGTCGACGGACTTGCCCGCGCGTGGAGCGCCTACGCCGACGACGAGTGGGTGTGGGTCCGGCGCACGTTCGCCGAACGCGCGGGCAAGTCCGTCGACGAGCTGACTGCCGCCGAGCTGGCGCAGATGAAGGCCGCCTGCGACAAGGCCGAGGCCACTGCCGTCAAGAAGGTGCTGGCCGACGCGGAGAAGGAGTTCGACGACATCGCCTCCACCGGCTACGGGCAGGACGGCGAGCGCGAGCAGCGAGCTCAGGACTTCGCGGCGGTGCGCGGCAGCTTCGCGGGCAACGCCTTCGTCAAGCAGATGCAGAAGCGCCTGGCGGATCGCCAGGGCTGACCCCGCGCGGGGCCGCCGCGGCGGGGGCATCAG
>CAZPXM010000058.1:0-13664 GCA_964591015.1 uncultured Gemmatimonadaceae bacterium | reverse complement strand
GGGCATCAGAGGGCGGCCAGGGCTCCAGGCAGGCGCCGGTGGGCCGCGGGCCGGTGGGGCGCCACGGCACGCGTTCGGGCGGCGCGTAGCGCACGTCCAGCCAGGGCGTCTCCAGGCGGCGGTGGCCCTGGTGCCGGGAGTTCAGCGCGGCGTCCAGCACGCCGCTGGCCAGCAGGGTGCGCTCGACCGGATAGGACGGCACGCCGGTCACGAACATCTCCTCGACATTGAGTCCCAGGTAGCTGAAGTGCGCGTAGGGGCCGGCCTGGGCCCCGTGGCCCTGCAGGTGGAACTCGCAGGCCAGCACCGCGTCGCCGCTCCGCGCCGCGTACGCGAGGTCCTGGATGTAGCCGTTCAACATCACCACGGCGCCCTGCAGCCCGTCGCGGTACTCCACGCGGAACAAGGCCGGCTGGGAGCAGTGCTGCTCCATCGGGCCGGCGGGTCTGGCCTCGATGCAGTCGCAGGCGGCCGCCGCCAGCGCGTAGATCCAGCCCTCGGCAGCCATGGCCCGCCAGGCCGCGTCTCCCTCCAGGCAGGTGACCGCTGCCACGCCCGTCTCGCCGCCGGCGCGGCGCTCCACCATGCACTGCAGCGCCTCCAGAGCATGGGAGCCGTAGATGTCCAGGCCCGAGAAGCCCACGACCACGGCCTGCTCCAGGGGCGTGCCCAGGGGATGCTCCAGCCAGGGCCGGCGCCAGCCGACCGGCAGCGACGAGCCCGCCATGAAAGGGACGCCCAGAGCCCGGGCCCGCGCGTACATCCAGCGGGCGTCCGCCCACACCGGCCCCAGATGCTTGTCGCTGAACACGGGCACGGAGCGACCGCTGGCCGCCATGACGCCGCAGATCTGCTCCATGAAGTAGCGGCGCGGGTACAGGTGCTGCTCCTGCTCGTTCCAGGCGTAGTCGCCGTGCTCGCCGATGGCGAGAACGCCGTCGACGGCCAGCCGCGAACCTCCGAGCGTCAGCGCCTTGACGATGCTGCCGAAGACTGGCACCCCGTGCGCCGCGGCCAGCTCGCGGCCGATGTCGTCCGCAGGGAGCTGGTCGATGTAGAGCGAGGCGACATCGACGCGCGGGGCCAGCAGCCCCTGATCCGCGGGGAACCCCTTGAGGAACTTGCTGACGAGCACGTCCGCGTGGGAGCGGGGCCGGTACTCGGTGACGATGGCAGCGATCTTCGGGCGTGGCATGGTGCTTCCTGGTCCCGAGGGAGTGTCCGGCCGGGGACGCTGGCGCGCGGCTGCCCGCGTCCGGGGGCGCCGCCGACCGCCGGCTGCCGGCCGCCGGTGCGCCCGCGGCGGGGGCAAGATAGACGGGCCGCGGCCTGGCGGCAATCGACACGAGCCCGCAGGCCGGCGCGACTCACGGCCACACCACACCCGCGCGCCATCCGGGCAGGACCTCGTCCACCACTCGCTGGCAGGTGGCCAGGTCGCGGTCGACCACCAGCAGCGAGAGGAAGCCGGTGGCGCGCGCCGGGTCGCTGGTGCACAGCACGCCGCTGCGGATGCCGTCCGCCGCCAGCACCGGCCGGCGTCGCTCGGCCAGGCAGGCACCCAGCCGGCCGAGGCTGGCCCAGCCGGCCGCCGCCGCCTGGCGCGCGGAGATCAGCAGCCAGAGGGCGGCGGCCTCGCGGGCCACCCGCCGCGCCAGGCACAGGGCCAGCCGCCCCATGGTGAACCGGGGGTTGATCTCGACGATGGGCTTGAGCAGGAACCGCGAGCCAGCGCGGTAGACGAGCATGTCGACCCCCGCCGGACCCACGTGACCCAGCTCCCGCAGGGCGTCGCCGACGGTCTCGGCCAGGCCGGCGGCGAGCGAGTCCAGGACGCGGGGCGGCGGCAGCCGTGCCGGCGCCAGGGCCGCGGGGGCCGGACGGACGATGGCGCCGCGGAAATGCCCGCGGGAGTCGGCCAGGAAGGCGGCCTGCCCGACGACGACGCAGGAGCCGCCCGCCGCGAGCTCCAGGTGCACGGACAGGTCCATGACCCGTTCCAGCCAGGCTTCCACCACCACCGCCCCCTGGTCCTTCAGGGCGCGGTCCACCCACGCCGCCTGCTGGTCCTCCAGGTTCGGGCTGGACACGATGAGCTGCCGGCGGCCTGCCTGGCCGTACAGCGCCTTCACCACGGCCTGGCCCGTGGCGCTGGCCGCGACCGCGCGCGCCAGCGCCGCTCCCACCTCGGCCCGGTCGGCGCAGACCGCGCCGACCGCCGTCGCCGGGCACAGATGGGGCGAGGGGTGGCGCCGGAGGAACCTGGCGAGCAGGCCAGCGCCGAGGGCCTTGGAGTAGATCGCCGCGCGCGCTGGGTGCCACTCCGGCGCGGGCTCCAGCGGGCCCAGCGCGGCCAGGGGCGCCAGGAAGGCGGCCGTATCCGGGCTCCAGCCCCACGGGCACAGACGCACGGGGCGGCCCGGGGCGCCTGCCGCATCCGCGGCGCCGGTCCGCGCCGCGCCGGCGTCCAGGGCGGAGGCCACGGCTGCCAGCACCCCGGTGTCGATCGCGCCGTGCGGCACCACCACGGTCCGGGGCAGCGACCAGCCGGCTGCGCGCCAGCTCGCCAGGAAGCCGGGGCGCGGCGCCGCGCGCACCAGCACCACGTCCGCCGCGTCGGCGAGGAACAGCGGCAGCAGCTCCAGGTCGGCGGCCAGCCGGCGGGCCGGCCGCCCCGGCGTGCTGCCAGGACGGCGAGGGATCGCCTGCTCGTCGCAGTCGGGATCGAACCAGTAGATCGCCGCCACGGTCGCCTCCAGGCCGCCGGGACTGCGGCGGCCGGCTAGCCCTCGCCGCGGCGCAGGACGCGGCCGTAGCCGCGCGCCGCCGGCTCGTCGTGCTGCAGGGCCACCTGGCCGGCGAGCAGGACCAGCTCGACGCCGGTGGCATAGGCGTTGCCGTGGCGGAAGGTGGCGTGGTCGCGGATCGCGCTCGGGTCGAAGACGGTGATGTCGGCGATCTTGCCCGTGGCGATGCAGCCGCGATGCCGCAGTCCCAGGCGGCGGGCGGGCATCCCCGTCATCTTGTGGATCGCCGCCGGCAGGCTGAGGACGCCCTGCTCGCGCACGTAGCGCGCCAGCACCCGCGGGAAGGTGCCGAAGTTGCGCGGGTGCGAGCAGCCCTTGCCGAAGACGCGCAGGTGCCCGTCGGAGCCCACCATCACCAGCGCGCTGCGCAGGTAGGTGACCACGTCCTCCTCGCACATCGCCAGGTAGATCGCCGAGATGTGCCCCCCGGCGCACAGCTTCACCGTGGCCGTGAAGGGATCGTCGGGCTGGCTGGCCAAGTACTCGGCCAGCGTCTTCCCCTCGAACTCGGGGTGCGGTTCCAGCGGGGCCAGGATGATGCCCGCCCCGTCGTCCAGAGCCGCGTACCGCTGCCGGAAGCTGGCGGCGGCGGCCGGTCGCAACTCCGGGTCGGTCAGCAGGGCCTGCAGGCCGCCGCGTCGCTGCGCGCGGATCTGCGTCTCCTGCCCGAACAGCGACCCGGCCAGACCGGTGAAGCAGCCGGTGTAGGGGTACTGGTCGGCGGTCACGTCCAGTCCTTCGCTGCGGGCCGCCTCGATCCGTTCCAGGGCGCGGGCGCTCTGCCCCCAGTTGTCCTTGCCGTAGCACTTGATGTGGGAGATCTCCCCGGCAGCGCCGCTGCGCCGGCAGACCTCGATGAGCTCGTCGATCGACGCGAGCAGGCGGTCGCCCTCGTTGCGGATGTGGCTGGCGTAGAAGCTGCCGTACCGGGCGGCGACCCTGGCCATGGCAGCCAGCTCGTCGGTGGTCAGGAACGGCGTGTAGGCCACCCCTGACGACAGCCCGATGGCGCCATCCTCGAACCCGTCGCGCACCAGGGCGCACATGCGCTCCAGTTCCTCGCTCGTGGCGGGCCTCTCCTCGCGCATGACCTGGTGGCGCGCGGCGTTGCAGCCTACCAGGACGGCGTAGTTGGTGCGGATCTCCAGTCGCGCCACGCGGTCCAGGTGGGGCCCGAGCGGGAAGGCCGCGCCGCCGCAGTTGCCGCCGACGCAGGTGGTCACGCCCTGGCGCAGGTAGTTCGGCGCGCCGGGGATGTGCTCGATGCCGCCGTCCATCTCGTTGTTGTGGTGGGTGTGGATATCGATGAAACCAGGGCAGACCGCGCGCCCCCGCACGTCGATGCGGCGCGCCGCCTCGGCCCCGGCCAGATCGCCCAGCGCCACGATGCGCTCGCCCCGGATGCCGACGTCCTGGACCGCGCCCGCCGCTCCCGTGCCGTCGTACACCGTTCCCTGCTCCAGCACCAGATCGAACATCGGCACCTCCTCGGGTCGGACTTGGCAGCGTTGGCCCGGCGGCGTTGACGCCGCCGCCGGCGCTGGCTTGCTTGCCTGCGGGCCGGCCGCCCGCCGGGCGCCGGCCGGACCGCGGGGGGCGGGTCAGCTCGGATCGAGGTACCGGCCGTAGAGCACGCGCAGCCGCGCGCGGACTTCGGGGCCGATGAACTCCGGTGCCGTGATGATGGCATGGGCGGCCGCGTGCTGGCAGGCGCAGTCGCCGGTGGGCGGCAGCGAGCGAGCCAGCGCCGCGATCGTGGCGTTGGCCACCGTCGAGTTGCGCCGCATCACCTCCAGGACGGCCTCGATCTGCACGCTCGCCTCCGTCTCGTGCCAGCAGTCGTAGTCGGTGGCCATGGCCAGCATGGCGTAGCAGAGCTCGGCCTCGCGCGCCAGCTTGGCTTCCGGCAGCGCGGTCATGCCGATGACCGTGGCGTGGACCGCCCGGCGATAGTAGTTCGACTCGGCGCGGGTGGAGAACTGCGGGCCTTCCATGCAGACGTACGTGCCGCCGGCATGGACCGTCGCCCCGCACTCGGTGGCCGCGCGGACGAGCGCCTTGCTGAGCTCGGGGCAGAAGGGGTCCGCGAAGGAGACATGGCCGGCGATGCCGTCGCCGAAGAAGGTGCTCGGCCGCTGGCCGCGCGTCCGGTCGAAGATCTGGTCGGGCACGACCATGTGTCCGGGGCGCAGAAATGGCTGCATGATGCCCACGGCGCTGATCGCCAGCACGTGGGTGGCGCCCAGCTGCTTGAGCGCGTGGATATTCGCCCGGCAGTTCACCTCGGACGGCAGCAGCCGGTGGCCGCGACCGTGGCGGGGCAGGAAGAAGACCGCACGCTCGCCGATGGCCGCCTCGATCACGGCATCGGAGGGCGCGCCGAAGGGAGTGTCGAGCCGGTGCTCCGCGACGAGCCGGATCCCCTCCATCTGGTACATGCCCGAGCCGCCGATGACGCCGAGGCGGACGGATCCCTGCGCGTGTGCCTGCATGTGCCCGAAGTGCCTCCATCGACGAGGACCATGCCCGCGCCCCCGGCGCCGGGCCGCGGCGGGCCAGCCGAGGCGCGCATGCCTAACCTAGCGGCCGGCGCCGCCTCTGTCGAGTATGGCCCCCCGCTCGCTTAGCGTCTCGGTCGGCGCGCTGGTCGGCTTCGCGCTGCGGGCCGGCGATCTGGTGCGCGGCGGACCGGGCAGCGCCCAGCGCCTGGCCGCCGGCAGCCGCGCGCACCGGCAGCTCCAGCGCCGCCGCCCGCCGGGGTACCAGGCCGAGGTGCCGGTGTCGCACCTGCTCCAGCGGGACGGCCTGGTGCTGGAGATCTGCGGCCGCGTGGATGGCGTGGCGCTCACGGCGGACGCCCTGCTGGTCGAGGAGATCAAGACCACCGGGCAGCTTCCCGACGCGGACTACCCCGGCGCGCCCGCCCACTGGGCCCAGGCGAAGGTCTACGCGTTCATCGTGGCGACGCAGGCACAGCGCGCCGCCGTCGATGTGCGCCTCACCTATGTCTGCCTCGAGCCCTTCGCCACGCGCGAGCTGCACGAGCGGTGCACGCAGGCCGCGCTGGCCTCCTTCGTCGACGGCCTGCTCGAGGCCTACCTCCGCTGGGCGCGCGCCTATGACGAGTGGTGCCGGGTGCGCGACGCGTCGATCGCCTGCCTGCCGTTCCCGTTCCCGCGCCTGCGCCCCGGCCAGGGCCAGCTCATCGAGGCGGTGCAGGCGGCGCTCGACGGGGACGCCCGGCTCTTCGTCGAGGCCCCGACCGGGATCGGCAAGACGATCTGCGTCCTCTATCCGGCCGTGCGGGCGCTGGGCTCCGGGCAGGTGGACAAGGTGTTCTACCTGACGCCGAAGACCGTGGTGCGGACCGCGGCCGAGAAGGCCGTGGCGGACCTGCGGGCCGCCGGCCTGCGGCTGCGGAGCCTGACCCTGACCGCCCGCGAACGCATCTGCTGCCAGGGGCAGGGGCGCACGGCGTGCGATCCGCGCCGGTGTCCGTACGCGCTGGGCTACTTCGATCGCCTCGACGCGGCCCTGGCCGACGGGTTCCGGCAGGAGACGCTGACGCGGCCGGCCATCGAGGAGCTGGCGCGCCGGCACCAGGTCTGTCCGTTCGAGCTGCAGCTCGACCTGAGTCTGTGGGTCGATCTGCTCGTCTGCGACTACAACTACGCGTTCGATCCGGCCGCCTATCTGCGCCGCTTCTTCCTCGACGACGGCGGCCGCTACGCCTTGCTGGTGGACGAGGCCCACGACCTGGTCGACCGGGCGCGCGAGATGTTCTCCGCCGAGCTGCGCGCCGGCGCGCTGGCCGCCTGTGCGGGGCGGTTCGGCGCCCGCGCCGAGCCGCTCGCGGCGCACCTGCACCGCCTCGCCGACGAGGTGCGCGCTGCGGGCCCCGCTGCCGGCGACGGCGCCGTCGTGCTGGAGTCCGTGCCCTCCTCGCTGCGACCGCTGCTGGCCGACCTGCTGCCGCTGGCCGAGCGGGTGCTGGCGGCGGAGACGGCCGGCGACGACTGGCAAGCCCTCGCCGAGCAGTACTACGCGGCCCAGGCCTTTCTCCGGCTGACCGACGAGCTGTCCGAGGAGTACACCTGCTACGCGGAGCGCCACGGCCGCCAGGCGCGGCTCCGTCTGTTCTGCCTGGACCCGGCCCGCCAGCTGCGGGCCGCGCTGCGGCGGGGCTGTGCGGCCGTGTTCTTCTCGGCCACGCTCACCCCGCTGGACTACTTCCGCGACCTGCTGGGCGGGCGCGCGGGCGACGCGCTGCTGAGTCTGGAACCGCCCTTTCCCGCCGACAATCTGCACGTGCTGGTGGGCAGGTACGTGGCCACCACGCTGCGGCGCCGCGCCGCCAGCTACGCGGCGGTCGCCGAGGCCATCGCGACGGTCGTCGGCGCGCGGCCGGGCAACTACCTGGCCTTCTTCCCGTCCTATCGGTACCTCGAAGCCGTGGCCCGGCACCTGGCCGCGCGCGACGATCTCGAGCTGGCGGTGCAGCGGCCCGGCCTGAGCGAAGCGGAGCGCGAGGCATTCCTGGCACGGTTCGCCACGGACAACGGCGGGCCGCTGGTGGGGATGGTGGTGATGGGCGGGCTGTTCGGCGAGGGCATCGACCTGAGCGGCGAACGCCTGATCGGCGCGGTGATCGTCGGCGTGGGGCTGCCGCAGCTGTGCCTCGAGCGCGATCTGATCAGCGCGCACTTCGCGGCGCGGGGCGCGCCGGGATTCGAGTACGCCTATACCTACCCGGGGATGAACCGCGTGCTGCAGGCGGCGGGACGCGTGATCCGCTCCGAGACCGACCGGGGGGTCGTCCTGCTGCTGGACGAGCGCTTCTGCGAGCTGAGCTACCAGCAGTTGCTGCCGCGCTGGTGGCAGCCGCTGTCGCGGGTCGGCAGCGCGGCCGCGATCGGCGCGGCGCTCGCGGCATTCTGGGGCGGCATCCGCGAGCCCCGCTACGTGCCCCTGGACGAGTAGAGCAGCGCGCCCGGCCGCGCGCTCGCGGCCGCGGCCCCGGCGGGTCTCAGCCCGGCTGCCGGCGCACCTGCCGCCGCCGTTCGACTGCCTCGGCCAGCTCCTCCAGCAGCGGCGCCGTGTCGGCCCAGGAGATGCAGGCGTCGGTGATGCTCTGGCCGTAGACCAGCGGCCGGCCGCCGCGACAGGGCTGGCAGCCCTCGACCAGGTGGCTCTCGATCATGGTGCCGAAGATCGCCGGCTGCCCCTGGGCCACCTGCGCGCCCACCTGCCGCGCCACCTCCCGTTGCCGGGCCGGGTTCTTGCGGCTGTTGCCGTGGCTGCAGTCGATCATCAGGCGGTCGGCCAGCCCCGCCTGGCGGAGAGCGCTGGCGGTCTTCTCGACCGACTCGGAGTCGTAGTTGCTGCGGGCGGCGCTGCCGCGGAGGATGACGTGGCAGCAGTCGTTGCCCCGCGTGGCGACGATGGCCGAGATGCCCTGCTTGGTGACCGAGAGGAAGTGATGCTCGTGCCGCGCGGCGCGGATGGCATCGATGGCGATCTGCACGTTGCCGTCCGTGCCGTTCTTGAAGCCGACCGGCATGGACAGGCCCGAGGCCAGCTCGCGGTGCACCTGGCTCTCCGTCGTGCGGGCGCCGATGGCCCCCCAGGAAATCAGGTCGGCGATGAACTGGGGGGTGATCGTGTCCAAAAACTCGGTGCCGGCCGGCAGCCCCAGTTCGCCCAGATCGAGCAGCAGCTTGCGGGCCAGGCGCAGCCCTCTGTTGATGGCGAAGCTCCCGTCCAGGGCGGGGTCGTTGATCAGGCCCTTCCAGCCGACGGTCGTGCGCGGTTTCTCGAAGTAGACGCGCATGACGGTGCACAGGGCCCCGGCCAGCGGGCTCGTCTTCTCCTTGAGCCGGCCGGCGTAGTCGAGGGCCGCGGCCGGATCGTGGATCGAGCACGGTCCCACCACCACGACGAGGCGGTCGTCCTGGCCGCGCAGGATGGCCTCGATCTCCTGCCGTGCGTTGGCGACCGTCGACGAGGAGACCTCGCCGACGGGGAGCTCCTCCATCAGGATGGCGGGCGGGATGAGGGGCTTGAGCGCAGCGATGCGCAGGTCGTCGGTGATGCGGAACACGGCTCTGCCTCGCTCGGCAAGGGGAGAAGATGCGCTGCGGCAGCTAATATCTGCGGGCGCGGATCCGCGGGCAAAAGACGTTCGCCGCGCGCGGCGCAGGCGGCGCCTGGCGCCCGGCGCGGACTGCTTGACACTCCGGCATCCCCGGGTAGTTTCTGCGCCCCGGCGCCGGCAGGCGCGATGGCTCCAGGCAGGAGAGTGGCGGATGGCGGGCAATGTGCCGCCGCGGAGCGGCATCCGGGTGCCGGCTGCGGCGCTGGAGGAACTGGTAGGGCAGTTGTACGAACGGGCGGGGATGAGTGCCGAGCACGGCCGGCTGATGGCGCGCCTGCAGGTGCGCATGGATCTGCGCGGCGTGTTCAGCCACGGCACGCGGCAGACGGCCGGCTACATCAGCATGATCGAGCAGGGGCGGGTGAATCCGCGGCCCGTGCTGCGGGTGCTGGCGGAGACGCGCACCACGCGCGTCCTCGACGGCGACGGCGGCATGGGGCACCTGCCCTGCCACGAAGGCGCCCTGTGGGCCATCCAGCAGGCCCGCGAGTACGGCACGGCGGCGGTCACCACGCGGAACCACTTCCACTTCGGCGGGGCCAGCAAGTACACCCTGCTGGCGCTGGAGCACGATTGCATCGGCATCGCCATCTCGTCGCATCGCTACGAGCTGCCGCCCACGCGGTCGGTGCTGGGCGTGCACGGCGGCTCGCCGCTCAGCGTGGCCATCCCCACCGCCGCGGAGCCGCCGCTGGTGCTGGACATGGGCGCGGGGCTGCTGCCGTGGGACGAGGCCCTGTTCGCGCGCCTGCCGTTCTCCTTCTTCAAGGATCTGGGCATCGCCGCGGTCAACCGCGCGCTCGGCGGCGTGCTGGCCGGCATCTACCTGCCCGAGGTCTGCCCGCCGCAGAGCCGCTGGGAGTCCAACCAGGGAGCGTTCATCGCCATGTTCAGCGTCGCCTGCTTCATGCCGGTGGCGCAGTTCCGGGAGCAGATGGACCAGTTCGTGGGGGCCGCGCGCCGGATGCAGCCGCTGCCGGGGCAGGACAGCGCCGAGCTGCCCGGCGGCCTGGAGTGGCGGCGGACCGCGGAATACGCGCGCCTTGGCATCCCGGTGAGCCCGGAGCACGAGCGCGCCCTGGCGGAGCTGGCGCAGCGGTTGGGAGTGGAGGCGCCGTTCGCGCGCTACGAGCACACGCGCTTCGCGGCGTGAGCGCGCCGGCGCGCCGGGAGCGCGGCTGGCGTGCGGTGGCGGCGCCGGCGCGCTGCCGCGCCGCGCAGGAGTCCAACGGTAAGGAGGCAGAGCATGGCCAGGCCGCGGGTGTTGGTGACCGTGCCGCTCGAATTCCGGGGCCGGGCGCCCGCCCGGCAGCTGCTGGAGGACGCCGGCTGCGAGGTGGTGGCCAGTCCCGGCCTGGGCACTGCCGAGCAGGTGCGGGCGGCCCTGGCCGGCATGGACGGGTTCCTGGCGGGCATGGAGCGGGTGACGGCGGCGACCCTGGCGGCGGCGAGCGCGCTGCGCGTGATCGCGCGCAACGGCGTCGGCTTCGATACGATCGACCTGGAAGCCTGCACCGCGCGCGGCATCGTCGTCACCACCACGGTCGGGGCGCTGTCGGATGCAGTGGCCGAAGAGACCATGGGGCTGATGCTGGCGCTGACGCGGCACATCACGGCAGGGGACCGCACGGTGAAGGCCGGCGGATACGACGTGCCGATGGGCGAGGATCTGGCCGCCATGACGCTGGGCGTGGTCGGCGCCGGCAACATCGGCGGCGAGGTGATCCGGCGGGCCGTCGCCTTCAAGATGCGGGTCCTGGCCACCGATCCGTACGTCCCCGCGGCGCGGCTCCAGCAGCTGGGCGCGCAGCGCGTGGAGCTGGCGGCGCTGCTGGCTGCGGCGGACATCGTCACGCTGCACGTGCCGCTGACCGCCGAGACGCGCCACATGGTGGACGCGGCCTTTCTGGCGCGGATGAAGCCGGGCAGCTACCTGATCAACACGGCGCGCGGCGCCGTGGTGGACGAGGAGGCCCTCTGGGAAGCGCTGCAGAGCGGGCGCCTGGCGGGGGCGGGGCTGGACGTGCAGGAGCACGAGCCGGCAGTGGGGCGGTCGCGGCAACTCCTGGAGCTGGAGAACGTGGTCGGCATGCCGCACGCCGGCTCCAAGACGCTGACCACGCGGGAGCGCATGGCCACGGCCGCCGCCGCCTCCATCGTCGACGTGGTGCAGGGCCGGCGGCCGGAGCACGTGGTGAACGAGGCCGTGCTGGCGCAACTGGCCCTGCGGCCGCGGTGAGCCGCGGTGAGCGCGGCCCGGCCCCGGGCGGCCGCGGCTTCGCGCTCGCCAGGGCCGCTCGCGGCGTGCGGCCGGAGCGGCGAGCCGGATGGTCCCGCGCCAGCGGCGTCAGCCGAGCGCCACCAGCACCAGCCCGGCGAACGCCAGTGCGGCGCCCAGCCAGCGCGGCGGGGAGACCGGCTCGCGCATGCGCACCGCCGCGATCGCCACGCCGATCAGGATGCTGACCTGCCGGAAGGCAGCCGCATAGCTGACGTTCCGGACATAGGCGTAGGAGACCAGCACCAGGCCGTACGCGAGGAAGATGCCCAGGCCCATCGTGGCTGCGGCTGCCTTGCCCTCGGCCAGGGCGCGGGCGAGCCGAGTCCGGTCCGCCGGCCGGCCGGCCACGTACGCGCCCAGCCACAGCGACGAGGACGCCGCCTCGGCGAACAGGTAGACCAGGGGAGCGCTCAGCACCCCGAAGCCACGCTCCGGCAGGGCCCGCAGGCAGCGCAGCGCCGCGTCGTCGAGGAGCGTGTACCCGGTCGTGCCAACCGCGGCCAGCGCCGCCAGCAGGACGCAGGCGTTCCGGTAGTGGCCGGCCCGCAGGTCGCCGAAGTGCCGCATCGGCAGCAGGAAGCAGCCCGCCACGATCAGCACCGCCCCGACCACGCACCCCCAGCCGATCTGGTGCCCGCCGCCCAGCAGAATGCTGATCCCGGTGATCAGCAGCACCGGCGCCGAGCGGGCGAGCGGATAGGCGATGGACAGGTCCCCTGCCGCGTACGCGCCGGCCAGGGCCCCGTAGTACAGCGCCTGGAAGGCGCCCGTGGCCGCCAGCGCCCACCAGACGGCGGCGGGGATCTGCCGCAGCAGGCCGCCGTACAGCGGCAGGACGACCGCGGCCAGCAAGAGCATGCCGGCGGTGTGGGCCAGCAGGAAGGTGCTGGGACTGGGACGGCGCTGCTTGCCGAGCAGGTTCCACCCCGCGTGGAAGCCGGCGGCCAGCAGCAGCAGGAGGATGGCGGTGAGCGACACGGGGGCTCAACCGGCCCGCGCGGCAGCCGGGGCCGCGCCTTGCCAGAGCCGCTCGTACAGACGCGCGCACCGGCCGCCCAGGCGTTCGAGCCCGGCCGCCGCCTCCGGGTCCCCCGCCGCGTGCGCCAGCATGAGCCGTCCTTCCTCGCCGCACAGCTCGTCGTGCGCCGGCAGGATCTCGCGGAGCAGGAAGAGCGCGTACTTGACCAGGCGATAGGGGCCGTGGGCCTGGACGGGGGCGCCCGGCAGGGCTTCCACGGCCACGGCCAGACCGTCGCGCACGCTGGCGAGCAGATCGTCCGCCGTGGGGGCGAGCACGATCGTGTAGTACCACCCGAACAGCTCGCCGCGCTCGCAGCCGTGGGCGTCGCTGGCGCCGACGATCGGCACGCTGCGCCCGGCGGCGCGCTGCTGGTGGTACCAGGCCACCTGCAGCTGGTTGGACTCCACCTCGTGGCGATGGTACCCGCCGATCAGCTCGAAGGCGTGGAAGGGACGGTGCGCGAACAGCCAGTCGTTCAGGCCTTCGCCGACGTTGTAGGCGCACCCGGTCACCCAGTGCGGATGGCAGTACACGGCCAGCCCGCCGCCGGCCTCGATCTGCGCGCACGACCACGTACAGGCGGCGGCGTGCTGCGGGTCGACGTCCGGGCCGCAGGTGGGCGCCAGCTCGGCGGCCAGCCGCGCCAGGGCGCGGCGGTACCGGGCGGTCCTGAACAGCGCGTTGACGCTGAACGTGCCGCCGAAGTTGACCAGGTGCACGGGCACGTCGGGCGGGTGGACTTCCTCCCCGGCGAAGATCCGCAGGTCGTGCCGGGCGTTCGCGAAGGCGGCGATCGCCTCGCGCGAGGGTTCGTACCGGTGGTGGTCCGTGACGGCCATGAAGTCCAGCCCCAGGCGCCGGCACGCGGCGGCCACGTACGCCGGGGATTCCCGCCCGTCCGAGCGGTTGCTGTGCAGATGGAAGTCTCCCTTGTAGGGCCGCCGGCCGAACAGGTCGGGTCGCAGCGAGTACAGCCGGAGATCGAGCGCAGGAGCATCGACGCCGGCAGGGGGAGCCACGCGCACCCAGTGCTCCTGCTCGCCGACGAAGACGCTGCGGAAGCGGAGCCGGCCGGTCCTGTCCGGCCTGGCGCTGACGCTGGTCACCCGCTTGGCGCCGGCCGTGGCCGGCGCCCCGTCCATGGCGAAGTGCTGGATCGTGTAAGGCTTGCCCCGCGCGAACCGACAGTGATCGTACAGCGGCACGATGTCGACGTCCGCCTCGCTGCCGGCCCGCAGCACGCGCGGGGAAACGTCGTAGTAGCGGTTTTCGGTCTTCATGCAGCGATGCCTCCTCTGGCTTGGAGCCGGATCGCGGCCACCGGCGCCCCCGGCCGCGGCGGGCGCCCGCCGCGGCGGCGCCGGGCGGCGCGCGGCGGGTCGCCGGCGGTGGCGCCTAGTG